>JBMOGJ010000005.1:0-72131 GCA_049318425.1 Phycisphaerales bacterium
TGTTCACGAGCGTGGGGTAGATCACGCTCTCGCCGTGCGGGTGGTAGTTGCCGCTGGTGTCGCCGCAGATCTTCGCGCACTTGATCTGCTTGCGGCCGGGCGAGAGCTTGAGGTCGTTCATCGCCACCAGGATGCGCCGCTGCGAGGGCTTGAGGCCGTCGCGCACGTCGGGCAGGGCACGATCCATGATCGTGCTCATCGCGTAGGTCAGGTAGCTCTCGTGCAGCTCGCGGTCGATGTCGAGATCGAGCACGCGGTCATGCTGCGCGGGCTGCGCGTTCGGATCCGGATTCGAACCGTGTGATTGGGCGCCGTCGGCCATCGAATACCTGTCCTTTCGGGACCTCGGAGGGGAGCGCCGAGTATAGCCGAAAGGGGGGTGGCACGCCCGTGCGGCGACGCGTTTCCGCGCGCGGCAAATGGCTTGTTTTCAAGGGGTTTCGCCGCGGCTCAGCCGGCGTCCGACACGCCGACCACCGCGATGCCGAGGCGGTCCGCCGCCGCGAGCACCGCCTGGCGGTCGACGAGGATGACCTTGCCGACGCCGATGGCGATGCATCCGCCGCCCGCCGCGTGCATGCGCTCGATCGTCGACACCCCGATGGTGGGCACGTCGGCGCGCATGTCGTGGCCGGGCCGCGCGGTCTTGAGCAGCGTCCAGCCCTTCCGCCGGCAGAGCTGCCCGGCGCGCTCGATCATGCGGTCGGTGCCCTCGACCGCCTCGACGGCGATCACGTCCTTCTCGCGCACCGCGATCGCCTGGCCGATGTCGAGGGCGCCGACCTGCCGCAGCAGGCTCCATCCGAAGGCGATGTCGGAGGCCTGCTCCGCGGTGGGCGCGCGGCGCGTCATGGTGCCTTCCGAGGCCATGTGGTCGGGGATGTACGTCGTCGAGTCGATCAAGACGAGACCCTCCTTGGCGAGGTCTTCCGCAAGCGCGGTGAGCAGGGTGGCGGAGCGCCGGTCATGGCGCAGCTTCCGGTACCAGAGGTTGAAGGCCCGCCAGTCGGGCAGCTGCCGGAAGAGCCGCAGCGGGTCGTGCATGCGCGCCTTCGAGACGCGCCCCACCATGACCGCCTCGCGCACGCCGAAGCGGCGCGCGAGGCGGAGCCAGCGCCCGAGCTGCACGACGCCCGCCTCGGCGAAGTCGTCGCAGAGCGGCGGCAGTTCGGGGACGAACTGGTCGCGCAGGCCGATGCAGGCCACGCGGCGTCCCGCGGCGCGCATGCCGCGGGCGACGATCAGCGGCAGCGCGCCCTGGCCGGCGATGAGGCCGATGGGCGGAAGGTCCTGCGGCGATGAGGATGGTCCGGCGGCGGGATGCATGCGGCGAACGGTCGGGGTGCGGGGGGCTGGCTGCTCTCGCGGAGTTTGCGTTGATTCGCGGTGTGTTCGGGCTTCTCGGGATTTCGGCCGGACTCGCGGGACCGCGTGCGCGGCGCGTGCGGACTTCCGGCTGCTGCGAACGGCTAGGCGCCCTGCGCCTGCTGTTCCTGCGTGTTCGTCGCCTGCGCCTTCGGTCCCATCGGCAGAAAGCGCTCCGGATCCGCGTGCACCGGCGCCCGCACCGACGCGTCGAGCCAGTCGACGAGCCGCTCGAGATCGGTGCCGAAGTGCAGCACCTCGCGGATCGCCTCGCGCGCGAACCGCTCGCGGATCGAGTGCTCGATCAGCGACTGGAGCGGCAGGTAGTACCCGTGGTCGTCGAGCACCGCGATCGGCTTCGCGTGGTCGCCGATCTGCCGGCCCACCAGGGTCTCGAAGAACTCCTCGAAGGTTCCCATGCCGCCCGGGAGCACCAGGAACGCATCGGCGCGCTCGATGAGGATGCGCTTGCGCTCGCGCATCGTGTCGACGACGACGAGCTCGTCGCAGCCGAGCCAGCCCTGCTCGAGGTCGAGGAACTTGCGGGTGATGATGCCCTCCACGCGTCCGCCCGCCGCCTTGCACGCGCGGGCGGCCTCGCCCATGAGCCCGAGTCCGCCGCCCCCGTAGACCAGGGTGATGCCCCGCCGCGCCAGCAGCTCGCCCGCGGCGCGGGCGGCGACCGCGAAGTGGGGGTCGAGGCTGCGTGAACTCGAGCAGTACAGCGTGACGGATCGGAGGGCGGTCATTGCGGATACCTTACCCGTTCACATGCTGGCGATCGTCCTCGGGCTCCTCCTCCTCGGCTTCGCGCTCTCGGCTCCCCTGACCGGCGTGCTGACGCGCCTCGGCGCCCGCGTGGGCGCGCTCGACACGCCCGGCGCCAAGGGGCACGTGAAGGAACTCCGCCCGATCCCCAACATCGGCGGCATCGCGATCTTCTGGTCGGTGGTCGCCCCGATCGCCCTGGGGCTGGCGGCGCTCTTCGCCTTCCCCGAGCGGATGGCGGAATGGGCGCCTGCGATCGAGCCGCACCTCGAGCGCGCGCGGGCGACGACGGACGACTGGCTGGTCATCCTCCTCGGCGCGCTCGTGCTGCACCTCATGGGGCTGTACGACGACCGACGGGCGATCTCGGCGTGGCCGAAGCTCCTGCTCCAGCTGGCGGTCGCGATCGGCACGGTGCTCTTCAGCGACGTGCGGCTGCTCGCGAGCTTCCTCGGCGACGGCGGGGGCGAGCTCCTCAGCATCGCGCTCACCGTGGTCTGGATCGTCGTGATCGTGAACGCGGTCAACTTCATCGACAACATGGACGGGCTCGCGGGCGGCATCGGCATGATCGCCGCGCTCTGCTTCATGGTGGCGACCATCCTCAACGGGCAGTGGTTCATCGCGTCGGCGCTGGCGCTGCTCGCGGGTTCGCTCGCCGGCTTCCTGGTGTGGAACATCCCGCCGGCGGCGATCTTCATGGGCGACGGCGGTTCGCTCTTCGTGGGCTACATCCTGGCATGCATGGCGGCGCGCACGACCTTCGTGGACGCGGCGCACCCGGACTACGCGCTCGGCACCGCCTGGTACGGCGTGTTCATGCCGATCCTCGTGCTCGCGATCCCGCTGTATGACGGCGTGTACGTGACGGTCTGGAGGGTGCGCCGCGGCAAGAGCCCGTTCGTGGGCGGGCACGAGCACATCTCGCACCGGCTGGTGCAGCTCGGGCTTTCCAAGCGGCGCGCGGTGCTGGTGCTGTGGATCCTGACCGCGGTCACCGCGATGAGCGGCATCGGTCTCGGACTGATGAAGCCCTGGCAGGCCGCGCTGGTGGGACTGCAGCTGTTCGGGATCTTCCTGGTGATGCTCGTGCTCGAGACCAGCGTGGCGCGCATCGAGGACCCGCCGAAGGGCAGCGGCGGATGACCATCGACGCCGAGCGGCTGCGCACCAACGGCCTGCTGGTGATCCTGGCGGTCGTGGCGCTGCGGGCGATGGTGGTGATCGAGCCGCAGGTGTGGTTCGCGGATGTCGATCCCGCGCTCGACGCGATGCCGCTGCTGGCGATGGCGCAGCGCGGGTCGCTGCAGCTCGACCTGATCCTGCTCGGTGGCGCGCTCGCGGCGCTGCTCGGCGAGCACCGGTCGGGTCGCGGGGTGCATCCGTGGATGGTGCTGCTCGCGCTGCTGCCGATGCCGGTGGTGCTGTTCCATGCGGTCGGGGCGTGGTCGGGCAACGCGTTCCGCGGGTCGACCTGGCTCGCGGGCATGGCGGCGTTCGTCGCAGTGGCGCACCTCGTGCGCGAGCGGCGGCTGCGGATGGTGGCGGTCTCGGTCCTGGTCGGGCTCGTGGCCGCGCTCGCCGTGCGCGGGGCGGTGCAGGTGCTCGTGGAGCATCCCGCGATGGTGGCGATGTATCGCGACACGCGCGATGCGTTCCTCGCCGAGCGCGGCTGGCCCGCGGACTCGAGCGCCGCGCTCACCTACGAACGGCGGCTGATGCAGCCGGAGGCGACCGGCTGGTTCGCACTCTCGAATCCGTACTCGACGATGATGGGCGTCGGCGTGGTCGCGCTCGGCGCGCTGGCCTTGCTCGCGCGGCGCACGCAGCAGTCGGGCAACACGCTGCTGCTCGCGCTGGGCGCGGCGGGCTGCGCGGCGCTCCTCGCGGTGAACGGAGGCAAGGGCGCCATCGTCGCGACCGCGCTGTCCGTGGCGGCCGTGCTGCTGGTGCCGCGGCTCCGGCGCGCGCCGCGCGGGAGCGTGCTGCTCGCAGTCTGTGCGGGCGTGCTGCTCCTCGTGGTGCTGCGCGGGCTCGTCGGCGAGGCTCTCGGCGAGCGGAGCCTGCTGTTCCGCGCGTTCTACCTCGAGGCGGGCATCCGCATGCTTGCCGAGGGCACGACGGTCTTCCTCGGCGTCGGTCCCGACCAGGTGCAGGACGCGTTCGCGGCCGCGAAGCCCGCGGGATGCCCCGAGGATGTGAAGAGCCTGCACTCGGTGTTCGCCGACTGGATCGTCGCGCTCGGCGTCGCGACGGCCGCGTGGATCGGCGCGCTGTGGTTCGCGTTCCGTGCGCCGGTTGGAGGCGCGGGCGAGCTCGAGGTCGCGGGCTCCGAAGCGTCGCGCGTCGGCGCCGCGTCCGATGAGGCGTCGCAGTCCGAGTCATCCCGCCGACTCGCCTTCGGAGCCGCGCTCGCGATCGGCGTGGCGTCGGTCTTCCTGCAGCTCGTGGTCGAGGCGCCGACCGTCGACGTGGTCTGGTTCGTCTACCGCGCCCTCGGCGTCGCCGTGTTCGCGCTGGTGGCCACGGTGGCGTCGCAGGCCTGCGCGGGCATCAGCGGCCGCGCGCTTGGGACGGTCGCCTTCGCGCTCGCGGCGCTGGTGCTCGTGCACGCGCAGATCGAGATGGTGCTGTGGGCGCCGGGAACCGTGGCGCTCGCCCTCGTGATGGTCGCGGCCGGCAGCACGCTCGGACCGCTCCCGCCGCTCCGTCCGCGCGCACTGGGCGCGATCTCGGTGCTTGCGGCGGCCGCGCTCGCGGCGAACGCGCTCTTCATCTTCCAGGCGGTCGCGCGCGATGGTCGCCTCGCGTCGGCGGCCGCGCTGCTCGTACCGGTCGCCGAAGCGCGGGGAACCGACGCCGCGCGGGCGCCGGAGTTCCCCGCGCGCGAGATCGCGGCGCGGCTGCAGGCGGCTGAGATCCTCGCGACGCGCGACTGGGTCGCCAGCGTGGCGACCGTCGATGCCGCCGCGCGGCAGTTCGCGCGCCTGGCGCTGCTCGACGCGGCGCGACGCGACGAGTTCCTCGATCGTGCCTGGAGCCTGGCAGGGGCGAATCCCGCGGCGCGCCCGTCGGCGCCGGGGTTCGCGGGGCCGCCCGGCCGGGCGCTGCGCGCCGACATCGCCATGCTGCGGCTCCGCGAGGGCCGCCTCGACGCGCTCGCCGCGATCCAGTGCATGGAGGCTGTCGCGGTCGCGAGCACGGCCGCGCCTCACAACCCGCGTCGCCGCATGGACCTCGCGGTCGCGCTCGAGGCGCTGCTCGCGCGGCCCGACGTCGTCGCGCTCGAGCGGGAGAGCGGTGGACCCGAGCGGCTGCGCGCGGGCGCGCTGGCGGCGTACCGCGAGGCGCTCGCGATCAGCGAGGCGCTGCATCTCGACCCGCTCGCGCAGTTGTCGGAGCGCGAGCAGGCGTTCGCGGAGTCGGCGGTGCTACGGCTCGGTGACGGCGCCGCCGCCGAGCGCGATGGGTCGCGCCGATGACCGACCGACGCCGGGGCGCGCTGGAACTGTCGGCGGGCCTGGCGATCCTCGCCGCGATCGCCGTCTGCGCGGGGCTGCCGCCGCTCGCGGGGAGCCATGCCGCGATGCACACGCGCCGCGCCGCAGCCGCGCGCGATCGACTCGATCCCGAGCAAGCCCTCGCCCGGCTCGAGCAGCTCGACGCATCGCAGCCTGGCGCGCCCGAGGAGGCGATGCAGGTGGTTCACGCCGCCATGCTGCACCACTGGCCCGAGGAAGCGCAGCGCGACGCCGAGACCGAGTGCCGCTTCGTCGACGATCCGGTGGTGTGGCTGCGGTTGCGGCTGCTCGACGCGCTCGGCGGCGACCCGTCCGAACTCGCGCGGCGCGAGCGCAGCGACTGGCGGTCCGCACTGCGCCTCGGCGTCGGCTACTGCTCGCAGCAGTCGATCGTGCTGGCCGGGGCCCTGCGTGCGCGCGGCATCGACGCGCGTGCGGTCGGACTCGGTGGTCACGTCGTGGTGGTCGCCCGAGCCGGCGACCGGGAGCGCGTGCTCGATCCCGACTTCGGCGTCGTCCTTTCCCAGGGTCTCGCGTCCGCGGAGCGCGCGCCCGAGGTCGTGCGTGCGGCGTATCTCGAGGCTGGGACCGACGCGGCGACCGCGGCGCGGCTGGCCTCGATCTACGCACCGGCCGGCAACGGCGACTATCCCGCGAAGCTCCTTGGCAGCTGGACGCGGGCAGGCGCGGTCGCGCTGCTCGCGTCAGCCTTGGTCGGTCTCGCGTTGCTGCTCAGCGGCGCGCGGCGCCTCACGGCGTCGTCATCGTCATCGCGCGACGCGCAGCGTCGACACCGCGAATCCGCGCGTCATCACGATCCCGCGTGACGGCGGGAACTTCGCGGCGCCCTCGGCGCGCAGCGGCACGGCGGGGCCGGCCGCGTATGCCTCGAACGCCGCACGCGACGCGAAGTGGTACCGCGTCTCGACCTCGGCGATCGCGCCCGCGGGCGCGTCCGCGGGCAGGTCGAGCTCGACGAGTTCGGCATCGAGCGCGCCGGCCCGCACCACGTCGGCAAGATGTCCGTCGCGCAGCCACGCGATGAACTCCCCGCGCACCGCGGCGTCGGTAAACGTTGACCGCACCGAGTAGAGGAACTGGGGCTCACCCGCCATTCGATGTTCCATTCGCGGAGGATCCCTTCGCACGGGCCTCGTTGATCGCGTCCACCACCTGCTGCACCGTGTACTCGGTCGCGTTCAGCACGAGCGATCCGTCGCGGCCATAGACAAGCAGAAGCGGGATGGTCACGCGGTTCGACGCCTTGAGCAGCGCGTTGCCGTCGGCGTTGTTGCCGGTGAGGTCGACCTTGATCGGCTCGACGTCGTCGGCGTTGAGCTCGCGCGACACCGTCGGGGTGTTCAGGACGAGCGCCTCGAAGGTCTTGCAGTTCGCGCACCACTCGGCGGTGAAGTCGACCACGACGACCTTGCCGGACTTCTGCGCGTCGGCGAGCCGCTGCGGCGTGTAGTAGGTCCAGTCGATCGGCCCCTTCGCGGTCTGCGACAGGCCGATCAGCACGCTCACCGCGAGGATGAACGCGCCGAGACCGCCGAACACCACGCGATTGCCCGCCTTCCGTGTGAGCTGCACCGTCCGCACGAGCAGCCAGCCGCCCGCGATGGTGCCCATCGCCGAGACCACCCACCAGTACGCGTGGCTCGGCGGCTCGGGCGGCGTCACGAGAAGCCCCGACACGCCCGCGCCGACGAAGTACGCGGCCGCGGCGAGCAGGAGCATGCCCATGACCTGCTTGATGAGATCGCTCGCCGGGCCGGTGCGCGGCATCCGGTCGATGAGCGACGGATTCGCCGACAGCGCGAGGTACGGCAGCGCCATGCCGGTGCCGACCGCCGCGAATACCGTGAGGATCGTGCCCGGGCCCTGCGTGGTCGCCCACGCCACCGCGGTGCCCATGAGCGGCGCGGTGCACGGCGTCGAGAGCACCGCGGTCATCACGCCGAACAGGAACGACCCGGTGTACGAGTCGTGCTTCGCCTCCACCATGTACACCCAGTCCGGCAGCTTCATGGAGAAGAAGCCGGCCATGCCGACCGCCATCACCGCGATCACGACACCGACCGCGATGGTGAACTCCGGCTTCTGGAACAGCTGGTTGGTGGTCTCGAACCCCTTGATGGTCGCGATCGCGGTGCCGAGCGCCATCCAGAACGCGACCACGCCGAGCGACATCACGAAGCCGAGTGCGAAGCACTTGGCGCGGCTGCCCTGGGCGGCCTGCGAGAGCCCCATGATCTTGAGCGGAATGACCGGCAGCACGCACGGCGTGAAGTTCAGCAGCATGCCGCCTGCGGCCGCGATCGCGAGCAGCAGCAGGAATCCCGCGCCGTTCGGATCGATCGAGAACTTCAGCGTGAACAGGTTGAACTCGAGGAGCTCGCTCGGCCGCTCGCCGGAGCGGATCTTCGCGTAGACGCCGGGGTCGAAGTCCCTGAACGCCTCGTTGGGAGCGGTCTCGCCCGCCGACGCGGACACGACCTCGATCACCGCCTTGAGCTCGACCGTGGCGGGCGCGCTGCAGCCGGTGTCGTTGCAGGCCTGGAAATCGAGCGTGATCGGGATCTCGATCACGCCGGGCTTCGCGTCCTTCGCGATCGCGAAGGGGATGTAGACCGCGAAGTCGCCTTCGTAGACGGCGTACTTGCTGCGGCCCTCGCCCAGATCGGCCTCGACCGCGTGCGGCGCGGGCCACTGCATGAAGGCCGCGTTGAGCTCGAGGCCCGCGATGGGGGCGGTCTTCCCGTCGGCGCCGGGGTTGACCGCGACCTCGGTGCGGATGGCGCCGCTGAATTCCGCGAACTCGGGGCCGTCGGAACCGGGCTTGGTCCAGATGTGGTAGCCGCGCGCGAGCTTGAAGGTCACCGCGACCGGGACATCCGAGCCAGCCGTCGCCTTGGGCTGCGAGACCACGACGGCCGTGTCGACCTGGTCGCGCGAGTCGCCGAACACGGGCGGCGGGGGAGCCTTGGCGGGACCGCCGAAGCCCGGCACGCCGGGGATGCGCGGGGGAGCCTGCGGCAGCGGTGCCGCCACGGCCGGTGCGGCGTCGAGTGTGGCGAACGCGGCAAGCGCTGCGAAGATGATCCAGAGCGGAAAGACCGCGACGCGGCCGAGGGTTCTCATGGCGCGCATCCTACGGCCGCTCGGCGGGCAGGTTGCCAACCTGGATGGCCGCCGACGAACCTTCAAGCGTGGTCGGCGCCGAGGCCGATGACAGGCGCCTGCAGCGTCGATCGATCCGGGGCAACCCGGCCCGATACCTGAGCCAGTTCGCCCGGCGGAGCCGCGGCACCCGGTTCAGAGGCTGGCGGTTCAGAAACTCCACCCGCGCGCGTCCGGCGGGGCAGTCAGTGGGACATGCTGATGGGCACCGAAGTACTCAACCAGTCGGACATCGATGCACTGCTCAACGCGGCGAGCGCTCCCACGCCCGTCGCCGAGGCGCCCCCGACCCAGATCTTCTCGCGCTCCCGGCGCGACCGCGACAAGATCGAGATCGAGAAGTACGACTTCAAGCGTCCGGAACGCATCTCGAAGGACCAGATGCGCGCCCTGCAGATGCTCCACGAGACCTTCGCCCGCAACTTCGGCGCGTCGCTCTCCGGGCATCTCCGCACCATCGTCGAGGTCACGATCCGCGACGCCTCGCAGAAGACCTACTCCGAGTTCGTCGCCGAGAGCGAGAACCCGACGAGCTTCAACCTGATCCGCTGCCCGCCCCTGGAGGGCCAGATCTGCCTCGAGCTGTCGCCGCTGGTGATCTTCCCGATCATCGACCGCCTGCTCGGTGGATCGAACAAGGACCTGTTCGTGCCCCGCCGGCCGATGACGCTCATCGAGACCCGCCTGATCCAGCGCATCCTGCACCGCGCGATGGCCGCGCTGACCGAGGCCTGGCAAGGCATCCGCAGGATCGAGTTCGCGCTCGGCGAGATGGAGTCGAACGCGCAGCTCGTCCAGATCGTGCCGCCGAACGAGGTCGTGGTGGTGGTCGAGTTCGAGGTCAAGCTGATGAACCGCGGCGGCCGCATGCGGCTGTGCATCCCCTACAACTCGATCGAGCCGCTGGTCGAGGACCTCTCGGCCCAGAGCTGGTTCGTCTCCGGCAAGAGCTCGGCGGAATCCGGGGCGGCCGAGCGGATCGCGAGCGGCCTCTCGGGCGCGCGGGTCGAACTCGAGGCGACCCTGGCGACCACCAGCATCTCGATCTCTGAGCTCCGAGGGCTCGAGGTGGGCGACCTGATCGTGACCCAGCGGCCGGCGTCTGCGCCTGCAGTACTCGGGGTCGAGGGGCGCCCGAAGTTCCTCGCCGAACTCGGGCAACTGAGGGGCAACCGGGCCTTGCGCGTGGTTCGTGCGGTCGCACCGACCGAGCGCATTGACCTCGGCGGTGCATCCGCCTAAAGTCGCGGGATTCTCGTAACGCACTGGAGGAAATGTGCTTAGGCGTCCGAATTCGCGTCGGGCGGCCCGTTTGGGTCGCAGCGACCATTGACCGTGGACGCCGGGTGCGATATCTTCCAAGGCTCGTCAGACGCGTCCGTTGCGTCTGGTGTGTTTGTTTCCCGGTCTGCGACCGAGCGGTTTGTCCAATGCTTCAGATCCCTGGTGTTTCATACCCCCGTGATCCTTCGAGCTGCCGGACCGTTCGGGTCGGATACCTGCGATGAGGCCGTTCAGGTCTCATCTCCGGTCCGTCCCGAACGTGGCGCACGGTGCGGCGCACGGTGTGGCGCATGGCATGTTGCATGTCGCGATGCACCGATGCGCGTCGATGTGCGCGTGTGGCGGAGTTTCCGCTGCATGCGCGTCCTCGGCGTGCGCATCGGTGTGCCGACAGGCGCGTACTTCCTGCGTTCCCGCCCCGTGTGATGGCTGGAGGCGCCTCTGATCCCACCGGATCGCGCTGGAGGCGCGCCAGCTTCGTTCGCCGACCGGCCACGGACTCGCTCCGTGGTCGTTTCGTTTTCCCCTCCGCGGCATGCCGCCGCGGACACATCTCAACGCCGCGCACCCCGTGGCGACATCCAATCCAGGGCGACATCGGGCGACATCCCGCGCGCCCGCCTGCCAGAGGTCCTTCCATGAATTCCGAAACGCTCCGCATCCTCGACTCCATCGCCCGCGACCGCAACGTCGACCGGGAGCATCTCATTCGAGACCTCGAGATGGCGATGATCAGCGCGGCCCGCAAGCACTTCGACTCCCTTGACAACGAGGAGTTCGGCTGCGAGATGGACCGCCTCAGCGGCAAGATCAGCATCTGGCGCAACCTCACCGACGACGAGGGCAACCCGACCGGCCGCGAGGTGATCCCGATCGAGAGCCTCGGTCGCATCCCGGCGCAGACCGCGAAGCAGGTGATGATCCAGAAGTTCCGCGAGGACGAGCGCAACTCGCTCATGGAGGAGTTCGCGAAGCGCCAAGGCGAGATCGTCACCGGAACCATCGTGCGCCAGGAAGGCCCCGCGCTCATCGTGCAGGTCGACCGCGCCGAGGCGTTCATGCCGAAGTCGGAGCAGATCCCGGGCGAGATGTTCAAGCCGGGCGACCGCATCCGCTGCCTCGTGCTCGACGTCCGCGACGCGGGCGCGCAGGTGAAGATCATCCTCTCCCGCGCCAATCCCGACTTCATCCGCCGCCTCTTCGAGGCCGAGGTCCCCGAGGTCGCCGAGCGCGTCATCGAGATCAAGGCGCTCGCCCGCGAGCCCGGACAGCGCTGCAAGGTCGCGGTCGCCTCGGTCGACTCCAAGGTCGACGCGAAGGGCGCCTGCATCGGCGTCCGCGGCAGCCGCATCCGCAACATCGTCGACGAGGTCAACGGCGAGAAGATCGACATCGTGCTCTGGAACGAGTCGAGCCAGGTGCTCATCTCGAACGCGGTCCGTCCGGCCGCGGTCGACGAGGTCAGCCTCTGCTTCGAGCTCGGCCGCGCGACCATCATCGTCCGCGAGGACCAGCTCTCGCTCGCCATCGGCAAGCGCGGCCAGAACGTGCGCCTCGCGGCGCGCCTGACCGGCTGGGACATCGACATCCTCACCCCGGTGGAGTTCGCGAAGGGTCTCGAGATCCTCGGCGAGACGCTCCGTCCGATCGAGGGCGTGACCGACGAGATGCTCGACAAGATCGGCGCGCTGGGCATGATCAGCGTGTTCGACATCGAGGAGATCGGGCCGCAGATCCTCGTCGAGGAGCTCGGCATCACCGACGAGCTCGCCGAGACGATGGTCGTCGCGTCGGGCAACCGTGCCCGCGAGGTCGAGATCGAGCGCGAGCGCGAGGCGGCCGAAGCCGCCGCGCGCGCCGCGGAGGACGCCGCTGCGACCGACGCCATTCTTGGCGGCGGCGGTGGTGGCGAGGCGGCGGGCGCTGCGCCCGACGCCGATGCCGAGAGCGCCGCGGATTCGATCCTCGGCCTCGGCAGCAGTTTCGGCCGTTCCGCCCGTGCGGACGGCTGATCGTGGAGACGGTGGAGAAGATCGCTGCCGCTGCGATGGTCGTAGGCGGAGCGTGAGTTGATCAGGAGGAACGCTTGTCGAAGAAACCCGCGTCGCTGAAGGTTCACCAGCTTGCCAAGGAACTCGGAGTGAGTTCCAAGGACATCGTTGCTCGATGCCAGGCCGAGGAAATCCCTGACATCGTGAACCATCTCTCGCCCGTATCCGTCGGCCTCGCGCTGACGGTGCGCGAGTGGTTCGCCGGCGCCGCACAGTCGGACGCCGCGACCGCGACCGCCACGATCGAGGCGCCGGCGGACACCGACGCCGGGATCGATGCCGGGACCGACGCGTCGAAGCCTTCGAAGGCATCGAAGTCGTCCGCTGCAGGCAAGGTCTCTCCGACCGAGAAGGCCTCCGCCGCGTCGACCGACGCCGCGGACGACGGCGCACCGCGCGCCGTTGCCAAGCGTGCGACCAAGAAGGTCGCAGCACCGGTCGAGGAACCCGTGAAGCCTGCGGCGCCCGCCGTGTCGGCCGGCTCGAGCGAGTCGGCGGCCACCAGCGCGGCCAGCGCTCCTGCGGCGAGCGACACCAAGCCCACTGCGGCCAAGTCCATCCCGACCAGCACCAGCGAGGCCCAGGTCGCGCCCGTCGCCAAGCCCATCGCGGGCACGAGCGCGAGCGGCACCACCGCTGGTACCACCGCTGGCACCGCCCCGGCCGTGTCCTCGGCGACCGCCGCCCCGGCAAAGGTCGCCGCTGAGTCCGTCGCCGCGACCGAGGGTGTGGCGAAGGTCTCCGCCACTCCCGCCGCGGTCGTCGGCGCCGCTCCCGCGAAGGACGCAACCGCTGCCGCCCCCGCGTCGGCCGCATCGGCTCCGGCGCCTTCCGCGCCGGCCGTTCCAGCCAAGCCCGCCGCTCCGCGCATCATCGCCGGACTGTCCACCCGCCTCGCGCCCCGCATGGACGCGCCGAAGTCGGGCGACGGTGGTTCCGCAACCGCTCCGCGCACCGGCGCACCGACGTCACAGCCGACGGAGCCGCCCGCGGCCCGTCGCGTGATCACCGCGCCGCCGCCGCCGCCGGCGTCGATGACCAAGATCCCCGAGTCGTCGCCGATCATGAACGTGCCGACGCGTCCGAGCATCGTGGGTCCCGTCGGACCGCAGATCGGTTCGCGCGAGAAGACGAAGCTGTCCGGACCGCAGGTCATCCGCGTCGAGCAGGCCGACAACCTCCCGACCCCGCCGCCGATGCGCCGCACCGGTCCCGGCGTCGGTGGACCCGGCACGATCGGCCCCGGTGGCCGCACGGGTCGCCCTGGCATGGGCACCGGCGGCGCAGGTCGCCCCGAAGTGCGTGGCCGCGGAGGCATCGGTGCCTCGCGCACCGGCCGCGCAGGCGAGGCGGCGCGCACTGGTTTCGGCGCGCAGGACCTGCGTGACCGTCAGGCGCGCATCGACGGTTCGAGCGGCTTCATGCGCTCGCATCGCCCAGGCACCGGCCGTGGTCCGGGCGGCGCGCTTCCGGGACAGCCCGGCAGCCAGCGCCCCGAGCGCAAGCCCGGCGAGATCCAGCAGATCCACGTGGCGGAGCCGCTCACCATCAAGGAGCTCTCGGCCGCGACGGGCATCAAGGCCGTCGACATCATCAAGAAGCTCTTCCTCGGCGGAACGATGGCGAACATCAACAGCGCCATCGACCGCGAGAAGGCCATCGAGATGATGATGGAGTTCGACATCGACCTCGTCGTCGACGAGGCGAAGTCGGCCGCCGACATCATCGAGGAGCGCTTCAAGGACCGCGAGAAGCTCGACGAGCGTCGCCGCGCGCCGATCGTCACCATCCTCGGCCACGTCGACCACGGCAAGACCAGCCTGCTCGACCGGATCCGCAGCACCAACATCGCCGCGGGCGAGGCCGGCGGCATCACCCAGTCGACGCGCGCGTTCACCGTGCCCGTCAAGGCCGGCGACGTCGACCGCGTGGTCACCTTCATCGACACCCCGGGTCACGAGGCGTTCACCAACATGCGCGCCCGCGGCGCCAAGGTGACCGACATCGTGGTGCTCGTCGTGTCGGCCGTCGACGGCGTCATGCCGCAGACGATCGAGTCGATCAACCACGCGAAGGCGGCGGGCGTGCCCATCGTCGTCGCGATGAACAAGATCGACCGTCCCGACGCGACCGAGGCGACCATCCGCCGCACGCTCGGCCAGCTCGCCGAGCACGAGCTCAACCCGGTCGAGTGGGGCGGCACCACCGAAGTCATCAAGACCAGCGCCACCCGTGGCGACGGCATCCAGGAGCTCCTCGAGATCCTCGACTACCAGGCCGAGCTGCTCGAGCTCAAGGCCGACTTCAAGGGCAACGCGCGCGGCACCGTGCTCGAGGCCTCGGTCGAGGAGGGACGCGGCCCCGTGGCGCGCGTGCTCATCCAGGAAGGCAGCCTGAAGAAGGGCGACTTCATCGTGATCGGCCGCGGCTACGGCCGCGTGCGCGACATCGTGAACGACCGCGGAGAGCGCATCACCGAGGCGCTCCCGTCGACGCCGGTGGCGATCTCCGGCATCGATGAGCTGCCCGACGCGGGCGACAAGGCCTTCGTCGTCGGCACGCTGCGCGCCGCCGAGGAGGCCGCCGAGGAGCGTCGCCGCATCGACCGCGAGCGCGAGCTCGCCGCGCCGAAGATCACGCTCGACAACATCTTCAAGCACCTCGAGAAGCAGGGCAAGAAGGAGCTCGCGCTCGTCGTCAAGGCCGACGTGCAGGGTTCGGTCGAGGCGCTCAAGGGCATGCTCGCGAAGCTGCCCGCCGAGGAGGTCACGATCTCCGTCAAGAGCGCGTCGGCCGGCGGCATCAACGAGGGCGATGTCACCCTCGCGGCCGCGACCAACGCGATCATCGTCGGCTTCAACGTCACCTCGAGCGGCAAGGCGCGCCAGCTGGCCGAGTCGAAGGGCATCGAGATCCGCCTCTACGAGGTGATCTACGACCTGATCGACGACGTCATGAAGGCGGCGCAGGGCATGCTCGAGCCCGAGCTCAAGCTCGAGGTCCTCGGCCACGCCGAGGTGCGCCAGGTCTTCAAGATCTCGAAGGTCGGCGCGATCGCCGGTTGCTACGTCACCGACGGCGTCGTCGAGCGCAACGCGCAGATCCGCGTCACGCGCAACGGCATCGTCATCGAGAAGGACCGCCGGCTCGAGCAGCTCAAGCGCTTCAAGGACGACGCGAAGGAAGTGCGTGCGGGCCAGGAGTGCGGCATGAAGATCGTCGGCTACGACGACATCAAGGCCGGCGACGTGCTCGAGTGCTACAAGACCGTCGAGGTCCGCCGCGGCGGCGCCTGATGCGGATGGAGATGCTCGATGCGAAGTGAAGGTCCATCCCCGCGTCCCAAGAAGCCGTCCCCGCGCGGCCGCGCAGGCGGTCCGCTCGGGCCGTCGGCCGCACCGTCGGACCGCCCCGCCCAGATCGGCGGGGAGATCCGCCGCGCGCTGCAGGCGGAGCTCGGGCGTGGACTCAACGACCCGCGCGTGCAGGGGATGATCTCGATCACCGAGGTCCTGATCAGCCCCGATCTCGCGGAGGCGAAGGTGCGCGTGTCGGTGCTTCCCGAGGACCGTGGTTCGCTCACCCTCTCGGGGTTGCGCGCGGCCGCGGGCTTCCTGCGCCGTCGCGTGATGGACACCACGCGCATCCACCGGGTGCCGCGCATCGAGTTCGAGCTCGACGAGCGGCTCAAGCGGCAGGCGGCGCTCGATGAGGCGCTGCGCGAGAGCCATCAGGCGGGCGCGCAGGATGCGGTCCCCGAGGGACCGAACCCCGGTACAACGGAGAGCAAGACGCGATGAAGGTCGAACCCGTCCGCGGTCCCAAGTTCGCAGCGCTCGTGAAGAAGTTCGGGAGCGGCACGCCTTCGTTCTCCACGCCCGTCCTCAACGGGTGCGATGCCAACGATCCGCTGGCGATCCTCCTGTCGAACTACCTGCTGTGGGAGAGCACGCCCGCGCTCCTCGCCGAGGCGCTGGAGCGGGTCGCGCGCGTGGTCGTCGACGTCAACGACCTCCGCGTGATGCTCGAGCGCGAGGTCGTCGAGGTCATCGGCGAGAAGTATCCGTTCGTCGAGGAGCGGGCGCTGCGCCTGCGCGCGACGCTCAACGACATCTTCCGCCGCCAGCACCGGACGTCGCTCGACCATCTCCGCAACGCGTCGCGGAAGGACCAGCGCGCCTACCTCGAGGGGCTCGCCGAGATCCCGCCGTTCGTGGCGGGGCGCACGCTGCTCGTCGCGTTCGAACTGCCGGCGCCGATCGCCGACGACACCGCCGTCGAGCTCCTGCACCAGCATGGTGCGGTCGAGCCCGCCGCGACCACCGTCGACGTGGTCCAGTGGATCGGTCGCACGCATCGGATCGAGGAACTGCCGAAGGTCCATGACGCCCTGTCGAGGATGTCCGCGGAGGCGTGGACCGCGGCGGGGAAGAACGGCCACAAGATCCGCGGCGCGTACCTCAGCCGCCACGCCGGGTTCCGCGCCGCCGAGGAGGCGGAGCGCCAGCGTGTCGAGGAGGAGAAGCTCGCCAAGATCCGCGAGGCGGAGCGTCTCGTCGAGGAGAAGCGCCTCGCCGAGGTCGCGCGCGAGCAGGAGCGCCAGCGCCAGAAGCTCGAGGCCGAGCAGGCCAAGGTGCGTGCCCGCGCCGAGCGCGAGGCCGCGCGGCTGGCCGCGATCGCGGACCGTGAGCGCAAGATCGCCGCGCGCGAGGCCGATCGGGTCGCCCGCGAGGCGCAGCGCGCGAAGGAAGAGGCGCGTCGCCAGCAGGAAGCCGAGAAGCTGCGTCTCCGTCGGGAGGCCGCCGCGAAGAAGGCTGAGCTGCTCCGCGCCAAGCGCGAGAAGAAGGCCGCCGAGCAGAAGGCGAAGCGCGAGCGCAAGGAGCTCGCGCAGCGCCTGAAGCGCGAGAAGGCGCTCGCGGCGAAGCAGAAGGCCGCCGAGGCGGCGCGCAAGAAGGCGGAGCTCAAGAGCGCCGCCCTCAAGAAGGCTGCGCTGCAGAAGGCTGCCATGAAGCAGGCTGCGGCGAAGAAGGCTGCGGCGGCGAAGGCGTCGTCGAAGAAGTCCGCGCCGAAGAAGGCTGCGTCGAAGAAGGCTGCTTTGAAGAACGCTGCGTCGGCGAAGGCCTCGTCGAAGGCATCCTCGTCGAAGGCGTCCTCGAAGACGGCGCCCGCGAAGCGGTCGGTGGCGAAGCCGACGAAGGCGCGGCCGGCCGCGGGCGTGAAGCGCGCGGGCACCAAGGGTGGCGCGAAGCAGCGTGCGGCGGGCGGCAAGTCCGTGCGTCGACGCTAGCCGCTCGTCCCGAGTCGCCGCTCGCCCCGCGTCGCCGCTCGCCTCGCGTCGTCAAGATCCGCGCCGCGCCGTCCGATCGAGTCCGTCTGCCCTGACCGCCGCCTGAACGACTCCGCATGCGCCCGCTTCCGGTCATCCGTGCGTGCCAGGGACCTGTGACGGTGTCGCGCGTGGTGTCGTGCGTGGTGTCGTGTGTGGTTTCGCGGAAGTCCGTTCCTGAGCGCTCTGCGAATGACACGGTGGCTCGGGCGGTTCCGTGCCCGATGGCCGTGATTGTTCGCGCCTCGGTTCCGCTCGCGTTGGCGGTGCTGGTGTCCTGCCAGTCTGCGCCGAGTCGCGCCGAGCATCGCGCCGCCGTCGTCGAGCGCAGCTTCGAGGCGGATGCGGAGCGCGAACCATCCATCCCGGCGCATCTGCTGCTCGCGCCCGTCGCGGGCGTGGGGGCGGAGCTTGATCCGGCACTGCGCGCGTCGTCGATCGCGACGTTTCGCACGCCGCTGGGCGCGCGCGAGGCCGTCGAGCCATCGCCCGTCCTCCGCAGGGAACTGACGCGCGTCGCCGAGGCGCTTGAGCAGGACGACGTCCAGGTCGCGCTGTCGCTCTGCGAGCTTGCCGCGCGCGCGCATCCGGCGGCGGTCGAGCCGCTCGAACTGGCGCTTCTCGCGCGCATGCGCACCGAGGATGCCGAGGCGGTCACCGCGACCATCGAGCGCATCGGGCGGATCGATCCCGCGAGCCCGTTCTTCGTCGCGTTGCGCGGGATGCGCGCCGCGAGCGTCGGCGATGCGTCGGCGGCGCTCGGTTCGCTCGCGTGGTTCGTGGGACCGGAGGCGCTTCCGCGCAGGGGTGCGCTCGCGCCGCTCTTCACCGCGCCGGGCGAGCTCGAGGAGCAGGCTGCGTTCGCCGCGCTGCGGCTGGGACGTGCGCAGGCTGCGCTCGAGGCGCTGGATGCTGCGATCGATGCTGCGAGGGAGGCCGGGCGGCGGCAGGGGGCTGGCGACGGCGCCGCGGAGCGTCGTGCATCCGCGCCGCGGCGCGTGGAGGCGCTCGAGCTCCTGCGTGCGGATGCGCTGGCGCTGCTCGGGCGCAACGACGAGGCTCTCGACGCACTGACGCCGCTCGCCGACGAACTCTCGCGTGGGCGGACCGAGGATCCCTTGCCGCTGCTTGCGGCGATTCGGCTCGATGCGATTCGCGCGGTGGGGGCGCGCGTGGACGGCGCCGACGAGCGAGCCGCAGTCGCGGGCGCCGATCCGGCGTCGGAGGCGATGAGCGACGCGGTGGCCGACGCGGCGACCGACGCGCCACTCGATCGCGCCGTCGCCGACCTGGTGGCGCTGCCCTCCGACGAGCTGCGGCTCTGGCGCGTGGTGTCGCTCGCCGCGCGCGCGGGACGCGAGGCGCGCACGCGCGCGACCGTCGCGGTGGACGGTGCGCGCGCGACCTTCGGACCGATCCGCCACGCGCTGCTGCTCGCGGCGTTCGATCCCGCGCGCCGCACGCAGTCGCTCGACGACGCGTGGCTCGAGCTGCGCGACCTCGGCGCGCCGATCGACCGCGCGGCGCTGCGGCTCACGCTGCGTCATCTTGCGCGCCACAAGCGCGAACGCCTCCTGCCGGTTGCGGCGGTGGTCGCGCAGTGGCGGCCGAACGAGCTCGACGCCGTCGCGGTGGCGCTGCTCGCGAGCGGCGTCGACGCCGATGCGCTGCTCGACGGGTTGTCCGGGCTCGGTGGGAACCCGGCGGCCACCGCGCTGCGCAGCCGCATCGAGTCGCGCTTCGGGTTCGCCGCGCGCGGGCAATCGACCGCGTCCGAGGGGCGGGCGGCGTTTCCTGCGTCGAAGGTGCTGCGCGTCGCCGCGGCGATGTCGGCGGTCGACCTCACCGATGCGACGCTGCTCGCCGAGGTCGACGGCGCGGCCCGTGACGACGACGGCTCGATCGACCGGACCTTCGCGCTCGCCTGGTTCGCGCTGCAGGAGATGCCGACCGCCCGTGCCCGCGCCGAGGACGCGCTCCGTTTCGACGCCCGCGACGATGCGGCGGCGCTGTGCAAGTCGCTTGCGTCGCTCGAGGATCCCGAGTCGCGCGCGGAGGCGGCGCGGCGCATCCGCGCGTTGGCGGATCGCACCGATTGGATCGGCGCCGAGGCGTGGTCGATGCAGGGCGAGGTGCGCGCTGCGGAGCCTCGCGCACTCGAGCCGACCCCGGCGGAGGCTCGCGCGGCAGATCCACGCGCGGACGGTAGCGACACCGCGTGGCCTGCCGCCGCCAGCGCCACGGCGGCGCTGCGCGCGCTCGCCACGTGGTGCGAGTCGCAGCGCATCCCGCTCGCGGCCGAGTGTCTGGCGCTCGCGGAGGAGATCGACCCCGCGCAGGGCGCCGTGCGCAGCCTGCAGCGACTCTCGATCTCGCCTCAGGCGCCGCCACGATTCGCGGCGTGGAGTCGCGCGGCGATCGCGGAGGCGCCCGCGTTGCCTGAACGCCGGCTGCTGGGCGTCGCGCGCGCGGCGGTCGCACGCGAGATCCCGGAGGCGCCGCTCTCGGCGCGGTTCGACGCCATCGCGGCCGCGCCGCGCGAGATCCGTGCGCGGATCGAGCGCGAGGCGCTTGCGCTGCGACCGGCGACGGTGGTGGCGAAGGCGCTCGAGTGCGAGATGCTTGCGGAGCAGGGCGAATTCGACGCGGCGCTCGCGCGCGTGGACGAGGTGATCGGGACGGGGGCGTCGTCTCCGCCCGCTTCGTCGTCGCCGGCGCCCGACCCCGCGCCGCTGCCGACGATGGCGGGCAGGCGCGTGCTCGCGACCCTCGTGCGGATCGCGGAGCGCGAGCCCGCGCGTGGCCCCGCGCTGGCCGCGAGGGTCGAGCCGCTCGTCCTCCGGCTGCGTCGGCTCTCGCCGGCGGATCTGCGCGCCGCCGGCACGGTGCGCATGATGGACGACCCTGGTCCGGGCGCCACGCAGCGCTGCATGGAGCTGCTCGGCGACCGCGCACGACCGATGCTCGACGCCGAGTGCGACGCGTGCATCGAGATGCTCGGCGCGCTCGCGACGAAGGCCGACGATCCGTTCGCCTCCGCGGTGCTCGCAGAGCGGCTGTGCATGCAGCGGCGGATCGCGCCCGAGGTCCGCGCGCGGCTGGCGACCGCCGCCGTCGCGCTGCGGGTCGGCGCGGGCGCCGATGCCGACGAGACCGTCGCGCTCGTCGACCGGTTGCTCGCCGCCGGCGCCGTGCCGTGGACCGAGACGGTGCTGCGTCCTGCGCGGACTCCGTCGGGCGCGCGCGGCGAACTCGCGCCCTCGCGCGGCGAACTCGCGCCCTCGCGCGGCGAACTCGCGCCCTCGCGCGGCGCAGCGCTTGCCCGCGCGGCGGAGCTCTTCGGCCTCCTCGGGAGCGACGGCGAGTCGCGCGCGCTGCTCGAGGCGGCGCTCATCGCGAGTCCCGACGACGCCGACATCATGAACAGCGTCGCGTACGCCGACATCGAGGCCGGCGCGATCACCGCGCGCACCGCGTCGCTCGCGGAGCGTGCGGGCCGTGCGCGGCCCGACGATCCCGCCGTCCTCGACACGATCGGGTGGCTCCGCTACCAGCAGGGACGCTTCCGCGACGATGCGTCCGGCGCGGGCGCGATCTCGATCCTGCGGCAGGCGCTGCGGATCCGACCGAGTTCGCCGTCGATCGCGACCCTCGACCATCTCGGCGATGCGCTCTGGCGCGCCGGCGACCAGGAGGGCGCGGTGCGGAGCTGGCAGCAGGTCGGCGTCGTCGCCCGCCGGCGCTATCCGCCCGAGCTCTTCGGTGAGCGGATGTCGCTGTACCAGCGGCGCACCTTCGGCTTCGAGCTGGTGCCGATCGTGCGCTTCGTGCGACGCGAGTTCGCGGCGGTCGTCGAGCGGACGCAGCGCAAGCTCGAGCAGGTCGCCGCGGGCACGCCGCCCGAGGTGGCCGAGTGCACGGCGGCGCGCTGAGCCCGCGCGCGCCGCGCGTCACCCGCGGCGCGGGACGCGCGGTATTCTCCCCGCAGGAGCACGCACGCGGCATGGCTGGACATAGCGCCTGGAAGAACATCAAGCACCGCAAGGCCGCCGTCGACAAGAAGCGCGGCAAGGTCTGGAGCAAGATCTCGCGTCAGCTCATCGTGGCCGCACAGAAGGGCGGCGGCGACCCGGCGTTCAACCCGTCGCTCCGGTTCGCCGTCGATGCGGCGCGCGCCGCGAACATGCCGCGCGACACCATCGAGAAGGCCATCAAGAAGGGAACCGGCGAGGGCAGCGAGGAGCGCTACGAGCACGCCCGCTACGAGGGCTACGCGCCCGGCGGCGTCGCGCTCATCATCGAGTGCCTCATCGCGAACGCCAACAAGGCGGCGGCGGACCTCCGCGTCATCCTCGACAAGAACGGCGGCAAGATCGGCGTGCCCGGCTCGGTCGCGTTCGGCTTCTCGCAGAAGGGCCAGGTGATCGTCGAGGGCGCGACCGAGGAGCGGCTCATGAACTGCTGCCTCGATGCGGGCGCCGAGGACATCCAGGGCGAGGGCGACGTGTTCCAGGTGCTGTGCGCGCCGAGCGACCTGATGGCGGTGCGGTCGGCGATCGAGTCGGCCGGCATGGCCGTCGACAGCGCCGAGATCGTCTGGGTCCCGATGCAGACGGTGCAGGTCGACGAGGTCACGCTCGCGAGCGTGGAGAAGCTCGTCGATCTCATCGAGGATCAGGACGACGTGCAGAAGGTCTACACGAACCTGGCGTGAATGCGGCGTGGGCGGACGATGCGATGCGTGGGCGGACGATGCGATGCGTCGCGGCGCCGTTCGGCGACCGCGTGCCCGCGGGCTCACTCCGGGAGCTGCTCGGGCGCGGCTTCCGGAGTGGCTTCTGGAGCGCTCGCGGGGGTGCTGTCCGCTTGCGGCGCTGCCGGCGCCGGCGCGGGAGCGGTCTCGGCGGCGGGCGTCACGCCCGCGGGCGAGCCGAGCACGGAGCGCATCTGCAGGAAGTAGCGGTCGGCCTCGGTCCACACATGGGCCGCGACGGCGAACTGGCGCGCGGTGAACTGCACATCGGGCGCGCCGAGCTCCGGGTCGTGGCCGAGCGCGATCTGGAACTTCCACTCGCGCTCCTCGGGACGCGCGGGGGAGTGCGGGGTCACGAGCGTGCGCTTGAGCACGCGGTAGATCTCGATGCGCCGGGTCGCCTCGTCGGCGTAGACCTGGTTGTCCATCACCTTCCAGTCGTCGTAGGCCGGCGACTTGGCGGAGGCGACCATGGCGGTCCACAGCTGGTCGTCGCCGTAACCCTCGAAGACCTGGGTGCGGGTGGTGCAGCCGACCCCGGCCGCAACGAAGGTCGCGCCGAGGAGCAGGGTGGTGAAGGGATTCGACGAGGTGCGCATGGATGGTCTCCGAGGAAGGGGCCGGACGAGCCCGGCCCGCCGGGGTTGGAGGTGACGGGCTATCGGCAAACTCAGGGCGCTCGGCACACAAGCGGGGAGGCCGAACCGGCGCGCGGACGACGCTGCAACGGACTCCATCGTCCCGTACCCTGCCTCCCATGCATGCCCCGACCCCATCCGAGGACCGTCTGCAGCCCCCCGAGACGAAGGGCGGCGGCGTGAAGCGCGACCCGCGGCTCGTCGCGAGCGGCATCCTCGGCGTGGTCTGGGTGACCGCGCCCCCGATCGCCGGCACCTACCTGCTGGTCAAGATCGGTGCGATCGGCGACCTGTTGCGGCAGGACCTGTCGCTCGGGTTCTGGGCCTATGTCGCGGTGTTCGCGGTCAGCGCAGGGCTCGGCGTCCTGCCCACCTACGCCCAGGCGATCCTCGGTGGCTGGGTGTTCGGCATGTGGGCCGGGCTCGGCGGCGCGCTCCTCGGGTTCATCGGCGGCGCGGCGATCGGAATGCTCTTCTCGCGCCTGGTCTCCGGGCCGAGCGTGGAGCGCTGGATCGACGGCAATCCGCGTGCGCGCACCGTGCGCCGGGCGCTCATCGGCGGCACCGTGGCGCGCACCTTCGGGATCATCGCGCTCGTGCGCCTGCCGCCCAACTCGCCGTTCGCCATCACCAACCTCGCGCTCGGCACCACGGGAGTCTCGTTCTGGATCGCGCTCTCCGCGACGGCGGTGGGCATGCTGCCGCGCACCGCGATCGCCTGCTTCTTCGCGAGCCACGCGGCGGGCACGGGGGCGGAGGACATCCAGGCGCTCATCAAGGACCAGGGCTGGGTGGCGGTCGTCGTCGGGTTCGTGGTCATGGCCGCCTGCGTCGCCGTGATCGGCAGCGTCGCCAAGCGCGCACTCGACCGGATGACGGTCGAGGGAGGCGCGGCGTGAGCGCGGAGCCGAGGCAGAACCGTCTCGGGCTCGCGCTGTTCGTGCTCTACACCGCGCTGTATGCGGCGTTCGTCGCGGTCGCCGCGTTCGGGACCTTCCGTGGCGGCGCCGCGGAGGGCGGCCTCGCGGCTCCCGCGTTCGGCGGGCTGAACTGGGCGGTGGTCTCCGGATTCGCGCTGATCCTCGGGGCGTTCGTGCTCGCGGTGCTGTACGCGGTGTTCGCGCGTCCCGCCGAGGAACGGAGCGACGCGTGATCTACGGGACGAGCGTGCTCGCGATCGTGGTCTTCGTGGCCTTCGTGACCGCCGTGCTGGCGTTGAGCTTCTGGCTCGGCTCGCGCGCGCGCAGCGCCGGCGGCTACTTCGCCGCCCACGGGCAGGTCGGATGGTTCGTGAACGGCATCGCGTTCGCCGGCGACTACCTCTCGGCGGCGAGCTTCCTCGGCATCTGCGGGATGATCGCCTTCTTCGGGTACGACGGGTTCCTCTACTCGATCGGGTACCTCGCGGGCTGGATCGTCGCGCTCTTCGTGATCGCGGAGCCGATCAAGCGCCTCGGCCGCTACACGCTCGCGGACGCGCTCAACGCGCGCTTCCAGTCGCGCGGCGTGAAGCTCGTGGCCGCGGTCGCGACGCTCGTCATCTCGCTCTTCTACCTCGTGCCGCAGATGGTCGGCGCGGGCGCGCTCGTGAAGCCGCTGCTCGGCCTGCCGCACTGGGCGGGCGTGGTGATGGTCGGCGTGTCGGTCACCGTGATCGTGGCGACCGCGGGCATGGTCAGCACGACCTGGGTGCAGTTCATCAAGGGCACGTTGCTGGTGGTGATCTGCGCGTTCGTGGTCGGGCTCATCCTCGAGCGCGGGTTCACGGTCCCGGCGACGCCGATCCGCGCCGACGAGGTGCAGACCCATTTCCGCGACCCGGGCGGGACGACGGTGGTGAACGGCGCGCCGCTCGCGCCCGACAACCAGCTCGACACGCGGCTGCGCGCCGAGCATGGCGTCGGATTCGGCAGCATCGCCGCGCTTCCCGGCGGCGTGTCGAGCACGGGACCGCTCGGGCCGTTCGCCTACATCGAGACGTTCTCGCAGTCGACCGTGCTCACCTGGCGGAAGGGCGTGGACGCGCAGGGCGCGACCACCTTCACGCCGGTCGAGCGCAAGGGCTCGGACCTGCTGCTGCCCGGCGCGAACCCCACCTTCCGCGGGGTGCGCGACGACCGGGTCGCGTCGAAGCTCGACTTCATCTCGCTGATGCTCGCGCTGTTCCTCGGCACCGCGAGCCTGCCGCACATCCTGATCCGCTACTACACGGTGCGCGACGCGGCGGCCGCGCGCAAGAGCACCGTGGTCGGCATCGGCGCCATCGGCGTCTTCTACATCCTGACGCTGTACCTCGGCATCGGCGCGATGACGAGCGGCGCGCTCGACCCCACCGACTCGAACATGTCGGCGCCGCTGCTCGCGAAGAGCTACGGCAACGGGCTGTTCGCGGTCATCAGCGCGGTCGCGTTCACCACCGTGCTCGGCACCGTGAGCGGACTCGTGATGGCGGGCGCCGGCGCGGTGGTGCACGACCTGTTGCGCGACGGCTTCCGCTGGAAGATGAGCGACGAGCAGCAGGTGCGCGTGGGCAAGCGCGTCGCCGTCGTGCTCGGCGCGGGCGCGATCGTGCTCGGCATCCTCTTCGAGAAGATGAACGTGACCTTCCTCGTCGGCTGGGCGTTCAACGTGGCCGCGAGCGCGAACCTGCCCTCGCTCGCGATGCTGCTCTTCTGGAAGCGGACCACGAAGGAGGGCGTGATCGCCGCGATGTCGGTCGGCCTCGTGTCGAGCCTCGCGTGGATCCTGCTCTCGGCGGACACGCTCGAGAAGGTCTACGGCTACTCGGCGGCCGACGCCGCGGCGGCGTCGATCGTGCCGTTCAGCCAGCCCGCGATCGTCACGGTGCCGCTCGGATTCGCGACGCTGGTCGCGGTCTCGCTCGTGACAGGCGGTCGTCGGGGCGCTGCGAAGGCATGAAATGCAGCGAGGCCGCGCGTCGCGCGGCCTCGCTGGTGGTTCTTCGTGCGGTCGGTCGACTCGACTCGGATCGGATCGACGCGGTTCCGATCGACTTAGGCGCGGCTGCGGTACGAGCCGTCCGCGGTGCTGATGATCACCTTCTCACCGATGGTGATGAAGGGCGGCACGCGGGTCTTGAGGCCGGTCTCGCAGGTGGCTTCCTTGAGCTGGTTCGTCGCGGTCGCACCCTTGATGCCCGGCGGGGTGTCGGTGATCTCGAGGGTCACGGTCAGCGGAAGTTCGACCGAGATCGGCTTGCCGTCGCACCAGAGCACGATCATCTGGGTGTTGGGGAGGACGAACAGGGCGAGGTCGCCGACGACCTCCTTGGAGAGCTCGACCTGGTCGTAGCTCTCGAGGTCCATGAACACCGACTTGCCGCCCTGGTCGTACAGGTACTCCATCTGGCGGCGGTCGAGGTCGACCTGCTCGACGTCCTCACCGGAGCGGAGGCGCTTCTCGATGAGCGAACCCGACTTGAGGTCGCGGATCTTGATCTGGACGAACGCGCGGAGGTTGCCGGGGGTCCGGTGTTCGGTCTCGGTGATCAGGAAGAGCTTGCCATCCATCTTGATGGCCATGCCGGGAGTCAGGTCGGTGCTGTTCAAAGTGAGTTCCTCAAGGGAGTAAAGCGGAGGGGGAATGTAGCACGGCGGCCGAGGGGGGACGCCGCGCGTCCGCTGCAGAGGCTGCGAAACCTCGATGTATACAAAGAAAGACCCCCGGCACATGGCCGGGGGCGGAGGGAGGGAAAAGGGCTCTTTAGGAGGAGTCTTGCGACTCAACTCAAGAAACAAGATGTCACGGAAAACCCCTGAGGCAAGGACTCGAGGTGATTTTTCTTGGATTTGCTCCACCCATCGGAGTGACCGACACAAATCAGGCCCGCGGGACGATCGTCAAGGGTGGGATTCACGGCGATCGCGGCGTCCGGGCCGGTCGGATAGACTGTCGCCCCCGCTCGGACGGGGGGGTGGCCGAGGCTGCAACTGCGCCGAACTCCACGGGTATCCCGCCCCCCCGAGCCCGCCCAACGCGAAAGAACGCCGATGTCCCGCACGAACCGACACTCATCGAACTCGCTCGCCCGCACCGGACTGCCTGTCCTCCTCTCGCTGGCCCTGTCGGGTCTGCTGCTCGGGCAGAGCGGCTGCGATCGTGCCGGGACGAACGGCGCGGGCCAGACCAGTGCCGGATCGGGTGCCGTAACCACGGCCGCGGCGGGTACTTCGGGGGCGACGGCTCCGGCTCCGAAGGCCGAGGATGGTGGGGCGGCTGGGGCGGCTGCCGCGCCGGTCGCTGCGGCCCAGGCCCCGGCAGCGCAGTCGTCGGGACAGGAGTCGTCAGGACAGGAGTCGTCGGCGCAGGAGTCCTCGGGGGAGGCCGTCGACGGACCGCCGCCGGTCCGTCTCGAGCCCGAGTTCATCGACTTCGGCATCCTGCCGCCGTCGGTGACCAAGGAGGGCGTCGTCAAGCTGGTGAACACCGGCAACAAGGAACTCGAGATCCTCACCGTGCAGCCGAGCTGCAAGTGCACCACCACCGAGGATGTGTCGGGCCGGAAGATCCCGGTCGGCGGCTTCCTCGAGCTCAAGGCGAACATGAAGGCCCAGTCGGCGCCGGGCAAGAAGACCGCGGAGATCAAGGTGCTCATCGACGGCTACAGCCAGGTGATTCCGATCCAGCTCAAGCAGGAGGTCTCGCTCCCGATTCGCGTGAGCCCGTCGTATCTCAACGTCGTGAAGGGCCAGCCGACCAAGGGGCGGACGGTCATCGAGTCGATCGACAAGCAGCCGTTCACCATCTGCGCCGTCGGCGGGAAGAAGCCCAATCTGATCGGATTCGATCCCGCGAAGGATGCGCCGCGCTCGCAGTACCTGCTGGATTGGGACTTCGAGCGCGACTTCGCGCCCGGCGAGGCGAAGCGCTACTGGCTGATCGAGACCGACCGCGAGGACTGCCCGCTGGTCGACATCTTCGTCCGGCATGAGACGACCGTCGTCCTCCCGAAGGGCATCGCGCCGACGGAGTACCGCCACACCTTCGGTCGCCTCGAGCAGGGCAAGACCTACGACTTCGTGCTCGAGCTCACCAAGATGTCGCCCGATGAGCAGATCGTCGCGGCGGCGAGCGCGTCGAGCGCTGCGAAGGTCGAGCTGGTGAGCGCCGCGATGGAGGGCGAGGTCATGCGCGTCAACCTTCGGGTGGTCCCGAATGCGGACACGCTGGGTCTCACCTGGATCCCGTTCATGGTGTACAGCTCGACCGGCCGTCAGGCGGAGCAGGCCGTGTGGGGACAGTACGTTCCCGCTGGCCACAAGGGCTGCTACGGTCGCTGAGCCGACCGCGAAGGTTGGCGGGCGTCGTCACCTGCGTCAGCGCGAGCATCGCCAAACCGAGCAGAAGCTGTTGCATCGCCATTGACCGCGGCAGCGCGATGATCGCCATGAAGCACCGACGACGAATCGTCGGTGCTTCGGCGGCCTGTCACCGAGCACCGATCCACGACTGGATCGTCTCAAGCAGTTCCGCGCCGCCGACCGTCACCATGCGGAAGCCCGCGAAGGCGAGAAGAAGTGACAGGCACGCCCGGATCGCCACGATCGGCAACTTGTAGACCAGCGCCGCGCCGAGCGATCCGCCGAGCGTGGCCATCGGCGTCAGCAGCAGGGCGAGGAACAGCGCCGACTGGTGCGTCAGGGGCTGGCCGCTCGGATCGGTGAGCCCCGTGACGCTGAGGTTCTTTGCGGTGGCGCCGACGGTGCAGGCGACGATCATCGCCGCGGCGGAACTGGCGACGGCCTGTCGCACCGGCAGCTTTCCGAATCGTCGGAGGAGCGGAACCATGATTGCGCCGCCGCCGATCCCGAGGAGTCCGGAGGCGAATCCGCCGATGGCGCCGACCCCGATGCCGAGCTTCCACCTCGTGCCTTCGGATGCCGGAGGCTCTGGATCGGGGGCGCGGCGCAGGAGTCCAAGCACCTCGGCCGCCGCGGCGTAGAGCAGAAACACGCCGAACACCGCGGCGAGCGGCTTCGGCTGCAGCATGTTGCTCACGAAGACCCCGGCGAGGGCGGCGAGCGTGGTGGAGGCCGCCATGACGGGTGCGATGTCGCGGCGGATGGTCCCCCGGCCACGGTGTCGGAGCGTGGCGGCACCGGCGACGAAGATGTTGGCGATGAGTGCGCTGGACTGGTAGAGGTGCTGGTTCGTTCCGAGCAGCAGCGTGAGGGCGGGGATGATGAACACCGATCCGCCGAGGCCGAGCAGGCCCCCGAGGGTGCCTCCGACGAGCCCGATGAGGGCGATGGCGAGCATCTGACCGGCGGTCCACTGCATCGATGGTGGAGGCTATCAGAGCCCGTTGTGTCTGGCGAGCGAGGGTCGGATCGTGCGATCCTTGCGCAAGCTTGGAGGCGACCGGCGGACTGCGGAAGTCGCGCCTCGAGTCGGACGATCAACTCGCCGCGAACGCACTCGACTCGGGTGGGGACGGCGCTACCATCCACGCCGCTCCGAGGATGCTCCGGCGACAGGTCTTCCGTGACGGTCGCGGCGCACCCAACTGGGTCGGGATGTTCGGCGGAGGCGTCGGCCTCGACAGCGCTCGGCTCGACAAACCGCGCGCCCATTTCGCGAGCGACCTCAGGCGCAGCAACGCTCGCCGAACGGACGCGTGCGGTCAAGGACAGGGCGGTTCGCGGACAGGACGATGCACCGTGATGCCAGGAAAGTTCCAACATCACCGACCAGCCTTCGGCCGCGGGCACCTCGCGACCGTGCTCGCGTCCGCGTGCGCCGCGTTGCTCGTGGGACTCGGGGTCGGCACCGGCCGGGAGGCCGAGAGCGCCGACGCGATCGGCACCGGCATCGGCGGAGCGCCCGCCATCGCGCTGGCCGACGGCATCACCGACATCAACGACCGCGGCTTCGTCGGCACGCTCACGGGACACGGCGCCGAGGCTGCTCGTGCTCCGGCGCTGACCGACACGATCCTCGCCCGAATTCTCCCCGGCCGCTTCGGCCGCAGTGGACTCGCCAGCAATCCCGCGAGAGGTGCCGATACCGCCCGTACGTCGGCGGCGTCCGATGCGACGGAGGTGGCTTCGTACAACGGTCGTCCGATCCGGCTCGCGCGGACCATGCGGATGAAGGTCACCGCCTACAGCCCCGACTACCGCAGCTGCGGAGCGAGCGCCGACGGCATCACCGCCAGCGGGTTCTCCGTGCTCACCAATGGCGGGTTCATGGTCGCGGCGGACCCGCGGGTGCTCCCGCTCGGTTCGCTGGTCAGTGTTCCCGGCTATGACGGTGGCGCCGTGGTCCCGGTGCTCGATACGGGCGGCGCGATCAAGGGCAGTCGCCTCGATGTGCTGTTCCCGACCCACGAAGTCGCGATGCAGTGGGGTGTGCGCGACATCGAGGTCGGGATCTGGGAGTACGCCGACGGCCTGCCGAACGGCTTCCGCAGGCTCCGTCGTCCGAGCTCCGAGCCGCGCGTGCAGCTGCCCGCCGGTGAGTGAGCGCGTCGCAGCCCCGAGCAACCATCGGAGTCCATCGGTCGGTGCGAGCGTGCTCACGCGGCCGCTCCCGCGCGCATGCGGTCGAGGATCCGGTAGTGGATCGCCTCGGCGATCTGCGCCTCGCCGACGGCGTCGCAGCCATCGAGGTCGGCGATGGTGCGCGCGACCCGGCGGATGCGGTCGTACGCGCGGGCCGAGAGGCCGAGATCGCGCATGACCGACTCGAGCATGCGCTGCGCCGCCGCCTCGAGCACGCAGCATCGGTCGAGTTCGCGCCCCGGAAGGCGCGCGTTCGCGCGGCCGCGTCCCTGGCGCGCCTCCATGCGCGTGCGCGCGGCGAGCACCTTCGCGCGCAGCTCCGCGCTCGACATGCCCGCGCGCGCCGACTGGAGCGAGGCGAACGGCACCGCGCGGACCTCGACATGCATGTCGATGCGGTCGAGCAGCGGCCCCGAGAGCCGCCCGATGTACTGCTCCTGCGCGCGCTTCTCGGCGGCGCTCTGCGCGAAGCCCCCGGCGTGACTCGGGTTCATCGCGGCCACGAGCATGGTGCGCGCCGGGAACCGCACCGTCCCGTTGGCGCGTGAGATGCTCACGAATCCATCCTCGAGCGGCTCGCGGAGGCACTCGAGTGCCGAGCGCGGGAACTCCGGAAGCTCGTCGAGGAACAGCACGCCGTGGTGCGCGAGGCTCACCTCGCCGGGGCGGGGGACGCTGCCGCCGCCGACGATCGCCGCCGAGCTCGCCGAGTGGTGGGGCGCGCGGAACGGCCGCTCGCGGATCAGGCCCGCGCCGCGCGGCACCGCGCCGACGGACGAGTAGATGCGGGTCACGTCGAGCGATTCGTCGGGAGTGAGCGGGGGGAGGATCCCCGGCAGCGCGCGCGCCATCATCGTCTTGCCACTGCCGGCGGGGCCGATCATGAGCGCGTTGTGCCCTCCGGCCGCGGCGATCGCGAGCGCGCGCTTCGCGGCCTCCTGCCCGCGGACATCGCCGAAGTCGGTCGCCGCGCCGAAGGGCGGCGGACAGCTCGCCGGCGGCGGCTGCCGCGGGATGTCGAACATCCCGTTGAGGAACCCCGCGGCCTCGTCGAGGCGCGCGACGCCGTAGACCTCGATGCCCTCCACCACCGCGGCCTCGGGCGCGTTCGCCGCGGGGAGGATCACCCCGCGCAGGCCGCGCTCCCGGGCGAAGGCGGCGAAGCTGGTCGCGCCGCGGATCGGCCGGACGAGCCCGTCGAGCGCGAGTTCGCCCGCGATCGCGAAGTGATCGAGCCGCGCGTCGGCGCGGTGGCCGACGATCCCCTGCATGCGGAGGAGCGCGAGCGCGATCGGCAGGTCGTAGACCGGCCCTTCCTTGCGGAGGTCGGCGGGAGCGAGGTTGATGACGCAGTCCCCGCGCGGCGTCGGGAATCGGCACGACGCCATCGCGGCTCGGACGCGCTGGTGCGACTCGCGCACGCTCGCGTCGGGCAGTCCGACCACATGCGTGCGCGGGCCGGCCTCCGCGTGTCCGTCGCGCTGACGGACGGGCCGCTCATCACACTCGATCTCGACGGGAAGGGCGTCGATCCCCCGTAAGGCGAAGCTCTGGATGCGTTGCATGCATCCGTTCTAACCCGCCGCCGGAGTGGGTCGCGATTTCAATACAGTTTTACCGGCGACATTTCTCGCCGCGAAAAATCCTGCGAAATCTCCTTCGGACGCATGCGCACGGTCGCCCGAGAGTCGGTCGGCAACGCGCGTGCACGCGCTCACACGCGCGCATGCGCGAACCGACTCACTCGAGCCCAGGCGCGAAGCCGCGGCGCATCGTGTTCTCGCACACCGCGCGCGGCTCGACGAACTGCAGCAGGTAGTCGCGTCCACCCGCCTTGGAGCCGATGCCCGACATGCCGAAGCCGCCGAACGGCTGGCGACCCACGAGCGCGCCGGTGATGCCGCGGTTGAGGTAGAGGTTGCCGACGCGGAACTCGCGCCGCGCGCGCACCAGGTTCGCCGGCTTGCGGCTGAAGACGCCGCCGGTGAGCTTGTACTCGGGTGCGTTCGCCATCGCGAGCGCCTCGTCGAAGTCCTTCGCCGGCATGACCGCGAGGACCGGTCCGAAGATCTCCTCGCGCGCGATGCGCGCGCCCGGCTTGATGCCGCTGAAGATCGACGGCCCGACGTAGGGCTTGCCGACCTTCGCCTCGAGTCCCGCCGGGATCTCGAGCGTGAGCTCGTGCTTGCCCTCGGTCTTGCCGATCTCGATGTACGAGCGGATCTTCCGCGCGGCCTCCTCGTCGATGACGGGGCCGATGTCGGTCGAGGGGTTCGTCGGGTCGCCGACCACCAGCGCGCGGGTCGCGCCCACGAGGCGGTGCAGGAACGGCTCGTAGGCGCTGCCGACGACGATCACGCGGCTGCAGGCCGAGCACTTCTGGCCGCAGAAGCCGAACGCGCTCTGGCGCACGGCGAGCACGGCCTCGTCGAGGTCGGCCGAGGTGTCGACGATGATCGCGTTCTTGCCGCCCATCTCGCAGACGACCTTCTTCACGAACTCCTGGCCCGGGGCGACGATGCCCGAGGCCTGCACGATGTCGAGGCCGACCGCCTTCGAGCCGGTGAACGCGATGAGCGCGACGCGCGGATCGCGGACGAGCGTGGCGCCGACCGTCTCGCCGGGGCCCGCGAGGAAGTGGAGCACATCCCTGGGCGCACCCGACTTCCACAGGATCTCGCACATGACCTTGGCGATGCCGGGCGTCTGCTCGGCGGGCTTGACCACGACGGTGTTGCCGGTCACGAGCGCCGCGACCGTCATGCCGCAGCAGATCGCGAGCGGGAAGTTCCACGGCGCGATCACCGCGGCGACGCCGCGCGGCTGGTACCACTGCTCGTCGAGCTCGCCGACGAACTGCCCGAGCCGCTCGGCCGCGAACAGCCGCGCGCCCTCGCGGGCGTAGTACTCGCAGAAGTCGATCGCCTCGCAGACATCCGCGTCGGCCTCGCGCCAGACCTTGCCCGACTCGCGCACGATGATGCCCGAGAGCTCGTCGCGGCGCGCGCGCATCTCGTTCGCCGCGGCGACCAGCACCGCGGCGCGCGTCGCGTACTCGGTGTCGCGCCACGCGTCGAACGCCTTGTGGGCGGCGGCCACGGCGCGGGTGGCGTCGTCGGCCGTCCCCGCGTTCGCGACCTGCGGCACGGCGGCGCGCGCGACCGCGGCGCCGAAGGCCTCGCGCTGCGGCTTCACCGCGAAGTTGCGCATCGGCTCGGTGTAGAACGCGCGGCCGTCGGAGATGCCCGCGGGCGCCGCGCTCAGCGCGTGGCGCTCGGGCGCCTTCGCGATGCGGTCGACGCCGAGGTCGTTGTCGAACGCGCGGTGCGGGCTCGCGAGCAGGCGCTCGGTCGACGCGTTGTCCTTGAAGCCGGCCTTGAGCCACGACTCGTTGGAGCTGTTCTCGAGCAGGCGGCGCACGAGGTACGCCATGCCGGGGATGAGCTCGCCGATCGGGACATACTCGCGCAGGCGCAGGTCGAGCTCGACCGCGGCGGCCTTGAGCTGGTCGCCCATGCCGTAGAGCATCTGGAGCTCGAGCGCCGACTTCGGGAGCCCGCGCTTCTCGAGCGCCGCGAGCGTCGCGGAGATCGAGCGCGCGTTGTGGCTGCCGAGCGCGAGCTTCACGCCGCCCTCGCCCTTCGACGCGGGGGTCGACGCGACGAACGCCGCGGCCATGCGCTCGAAGCTCGCGTCGGTGTCGACCTTGCGGCTCCACACCGGCACCGGCCAGCCCTGCTGCTCGGCGTTGATGGTCTCGTAGTCCCAGTACGCGCCCTTCACGAGGCGCACCGTGACCTGGCGGCCCGACTTCTTCGCCCAGTCGATGATGCGGCGCGCATCGTCGTCACCCGAGCGCAGGTACGCCTGCATGGCGAGGCCCGCCTCGAAGTCGTACTTCTCGCAGGCGCGCATGAAGAGCTCGAGGGTGAGGTCCTTGAGCGCGAACTGCTCCATGTCGAAGTTGACGAGCACGCCCTTCTTCTTCGCGGCGACGAGGATCGGCCCGATGTTCTCGAGGAGTCCCTTGATCGAGCCCTCGGTGTCGATCGGGTCGACGCGCGCCGAGAGCGAGCTGATCTTGATCGACACGTTCGTGCGCGGGATCGCGCCGAGGTGGTCGGTCTCGAGCCGCGGGTTCGCACCCCACGAGGCGACGGTCTGCGGGAGGTTCTCGATCAGGTCGAGGTACTTGCGGCGGTATGCCTCCGCCTCCTCGTCGCTCACGCAGGCCTCGCCGAGCAGGTCGACCGAGAAGCAGAGCCCCGAATCCCAGATCCTCCGCAGGGTCGGCAGCGCGCTCGCGGCGTCGGTGCCCGCGATGAACTTCGAGGCCATCGAGGTGATCTGCCCCGACATGGTCTTGGTGACGACGCCCTTCGCGAGCACGCCCGCCTTGAGCGCGGTGGCGACGAACGGCGGGGGCGTGACGCCCGGCTGCGCAAGGTAGTCGGTCAGGTGGTCGTAGACCGCGTCGTTGTCCTTGAGCGTCGGGAAGCAGTCGACGAAGCGGAAGATCTGGACCTTGAAGGCCTCGTCCTGCATCGCCCAGTCCATGAGCCCTTCGCTCCACACCGCGAGCATGCTCGTCTTCGCGTTGCGCGCGCGGGTGAGGAAGTCGGCGCCGATCGCCTGCGTGCGCGCCTCGATCGCGGGGTCGCGCTCGACGATGCGCCCGGCGGGTGCCGCGGGCGCAGGGGTGGCGGGGGCGGGGGCAGGCTTCTTCGACTTGAAAAACAGGGCCATAGAGCCCCGCAGTATAGATTCCGCCGTGCGTCGGGCGGGCGCATGAAACGCGGTGAAAAGCGGCGGTGGCGCGGGCGCCCGCCGGGCGCGCTCAGAAGGCCGGCCGCGCGCCGGCGGCGGCGATCGCGCGCTCGTACACGCGGGCGGTGCGCGTCGCGGCGCCGTCCCAGTTGATGCCGCGGATCTCGAACGCGCCGTGCTCGACGAGCTGGCGCGAGAGCGGGGGGTAGCGGAGGACGGCGATGATCTTGTCCGCCATGTCCTCGATGTCCCAGAAATCGACCTTGAGCGCGTGCATCAGCACCTCGCTCACGCCCGAGCTCTTCGAGATCAGCACGGGGACGTTGTGGCTCATCGCCTCGAGCGGCGCGATGCCGAAGGGCTCGCTCACGCTCGGCATCACGTAGAGGTCCGCCATCGCGAACACGCGCGAGATGTCGCGCCCGCGCAGGAAGCCCGTGAACAGCACCTTGTGGCCGATGCCCATCGACGCGGCCATCTCGATCATGCGCGCGGCCTGGTCTCCCGAGCCCGCGACGACGAACTTCACGTCGTCCATGTGCTCGAGCACCTTCTTCGCGGCCTGGATGAAGTACTCCGGGCCCTTCTGCATCGTGATGCGGCCGAAGTAGAGGACGATCTTGTCCTTCGAGTGGATCGGCTGCACGCCTGCGTCCGCGGGATCGAGGTCGACGCCGTTGTAGACGACGTCGATCTTCGACGCGTTCACGCCGTAGCGGTTCACGCAGACGTTCTTGGTGAGCATGCTCACCGCGATCGCGCGGGTGGCGCCGTGCATGCCGCGCCGCTCGATGTTGTAGACCTGCTGGTTCGGATGCTCGCCCGAGCGGTCGAACTCGGTCGAGTGGACGTGCACGACGAGCGGCTTGCCCGAGAGCTTCGCGATCGCGAGGCCCGCCGGGTAGGTCAGCCAGTCGTGCGCGTGGATGACGTCGAACTCCATCCCCTTGGTCGCGTCGACCGCGAAGCGCGCGTAGCGCTCGGCCATGCCGAGGAGGTCGCCGGAGTAGTCCGCGGCGTCGGCGCCGCGCGCGCCCACCGACTCCTTCGCGCGTCCGGCGGTCTCGGGAAGGGCGGTCTCGATGGCGCGCTCGACCGGGTCGCGCACGAGCTCGGGGAAGGCGCCCGCCTTGGCGAGGGTGCGGATGCGCTCGATGCTCCAGCCGGCCTCGCGCATCATGCGCACGCTCTCGGCGATGCGCGACGGCGCGTTGGGTGCGGCCGAGTCGTAGACGCCCGCGTACTCGCCGGGGATCTCGACGAACTTCGTGGTGCTGAACTCGGAGACGATGCGGCTCCACTGCTCGCGCTCGACCGAGGTCATCGGCGACTCGGTGGGCGCAGGCTCGGGCCGCCACTCGGGCGCGGACTTCGATGGTTCATTGACCTGGCGGACGCTCGGCGTCGTGCCCGCGCCCGTGACCGGCGGCGGCAGGCGGCCGCCCGAGCGCTCGAGGATCGCGCCGGGGCTCACCAGGCGCACATGCGACGCGCTGTCGGCGGGGACCGTCTTCGGCAGCACGAAGGTGACATCGACATGCTGGCGGTCGAGCGCACGGGTCAGCCCGTAGCACGCCGTGCCAAGACCACCCGTGATGAACGGGGGGAATTCCCAGCCGAGCATGAGGACCCGAAGCGCCATCCCTTGAACCGTCCCTTTCGTTCGACCGGTGCGTCCGGTCGATCCGTCCCGAGGCCGTGGTCGGCCTCACTCCTCGTCGCCACCCCCGACATCGCCGAGCGCGCGGAACGCCGCCTCGTAGGCGAAGAGGAACTTCGCGACGAGCGCGGCGTCGCCGGTGACGCCCGCGGGAAGCGCGTTCTCGAACGTGTACAGCTTGGCATCGTCGCGGAAATGCCGGATGGTCGGGACCTTGCCCTTCCAGCCGAGCTCCGCGAGCTCCTCCTCGACGAGCTCCTCGAGCGGGTCGCCGAAGTGCATGAGGTCGCTCTCGATCGACTCGCTCAGCCAGCGGTCGGGGGTCGCGAAGCGCACGACGAGGCTCGAGTCGGTCGCGCCCTCGAGCTCGTACCACGCCGGTTCCGGGCAGTCCTTCGCGTGGCAGCGCAGCCGGTCGGGCATGACCTCGATGCTGCTGAACACCCCACGGGCGCGTGCTTCATTCAGGACGGACTGGAGGATCGGGTTCACGGCGGAGGATCTCGGGACGCTGCGGTCGGGGACGAGCATGCCGCGGCGAGCCGCGGGCGGTCGGGAAGGGCGGACATCGTAGCGGCGACGCGCAGGATGGGCGACAAGCCCGACGCGCGGCGCGGGTTTCGCGGCAATCACCCTCAGGTGCATGCGCCATCGCGCGTCGTCGGCCGCGGAAGGCTCCCTGTGCGCGGGAACGCGTGCTCATGCATTTTCTGCGGCTCCGAGAACCGTACGATGCGCGCTCGAAACACACGGAGGCTTCATGGAAGGGCGCGACATCGAACAACGGTCACAGGCTCGGGCGACGGATGGATCGGCGGCCGGCACCGCCGCGGCGCGCCCGGAGGGACCGTGGACGGTGCGTCGCCTCATCGGGTGGATCGCAGGCTTCCTCGGCGAGCGCGGCATCGACGCGCCGCGGACGATCGCCGAGATCCTGCTCGGCGAGGTGCTGCAGGTCGAGCGCCTCAAGCTCTACATGGAGCCGGACCGCGAGCTCGACGCCACCGAGCTCGCCACGCTGCGCGCACTCGTCGCGCGGGCGGCGAAGCACGAGCCGGTGCAGTTCCTCGTCGGGCGCTGGCCGTTCTTCGGGCGCGACTTCACGGTGGCGCCGTGCACGCTGATTCCTCGGCCCTGCACCGAGACGCTCGTCGAGCGCGCGCTCGAGTGGTACCGCGCGCGCGGCGGCGGATCGGTGCGCGCGATCGACCTCTGCACCGGCACCGGCTGCATCGCGGTGTCGATCGCGCTCGGCCTGCGCGCGATCGCGCGGCCGTCGGGCGCGGGATGCAGGCCGATCCGCGCGGTGGATCCCGCGGCCGAGCCGGTGGCGCGGAACGAGCGCGCCGAAGGTGCGGTGGACGCGCTGTCGGGAACGGCGTCGCCCGCGGCCGATGCGGGCGCCGGCGCGCGCGCGGCCAGCGAGATCTCGGTGATCGCGACCGACGTGGTCGCCGAGGCGGTCGAGCTTGCGCGCGGGAACGCGCGGCGACTCGGTGCCTCGATCGACCTGCGCGTCGGCGACCTCTGGTCGGCCGCGCGGGACGGGGAGCGCTTCGACCTCGTCGTGTCGAACCCGCCGTACGTGACCGACGCCGAGTACGCGGAGCTCGACCGCAACGTGCGCGACTACGAGCCGGCGAGCGCACTGCGCGGCGGACGCGACGGCCTCGACTTCGTGCGGCGCGTCGTCGACGGCGCCGCGCAACGGCTCGACGCGGGCGGACTCCTGCTCGTCGAGATCGGCTGGAAGCACGGCGATGCGGCGCGCGCGCTGGTCGCAGGTCCCCGCTGGAGCGACGTCGAGATCATCAAGGACGGCGAGGGCATCGACCGCGTGCTGAGCGCGCGTCGCACGCCGCACGGATGACGCGCGCGCTCAGTCCCGCCGCGCGATGTGCTCGGTGAGCGCCTTGCGCGCCTCCTCGAGCAGCTGCGACACCTGGAACGGCTTGAACAGGAAGCAGTGCAGGCCTTCCTGGCTCGAGCGGACGATCGAGTGGTTCGGGTCGTAGCCGAACGCGGTCATGAGCATCACGGGCGTCGCGGCGCTCGTGTCCTTCACCGCCTTGAACACCTCGTAGCCGTTGGCGTCGGGCATGCGGACATCCGACACCACGAGGTCGAAGGGCCGTCCCGCGGCGGCGCGCTCGCGGATCGCGCGGATCGCCGAGGTGCCCTCCGCGAACTCCGTCACCACGCAGCCCTGCTGCTCGAGCACGGCGCGCACGGTGCCGCGGATCGACTCCTCGTCGTCGGCGACGAGCACCTCGCGCCCCTCGAACACCGGGTCGCGCATGCCCTCGCGCAGGAAGTCCTCGGCGCCGAGGACGCCGCGCGGCCCCTTGGCGGCGGCGCGCATCATCTCGTCGACCTTGGCGGCGTTGTCGATCAGGCGCGCGGCGATCGCCTTGGTCTCGCCGTCGCGCGCCGGGTCGGCGTCGGTGCGGGCGAGCAGGGCGCGCGCGTCGTTCGCGATGTCGGCGAGCGGGGTCGCGGTCTCGCGCGCGAGCTGGCTCATGATGGTGCGGTTGGTCTCGCAGCGCTCCGCGACCAGCATGTCGAGCGTGTTCAGCGAGAGGGCGACGTAGCGCCCGAGGAGCTCGGCGCAGAGGCGGTCCTCGTCGTCGAAGCGGTCGCACTCGGTGCTTTCGGCGTTGAGGACGCCGACCACGCGGTCGTGCAGGCGGAGGGGCACGGTGATCGAGCTGTGCGCGCCGGGAAGCCCGCGCACATAGCGCGGATCGCGCTCGGTCTCGCCGCAGACCACGCTGACGCCCGAGGTCGCGACCACGCCGCTGATGCCGTTGCCCTCGGCGCGGGCGAAGATGCGCTCGCCGATCCCGAGCGGGACGAGGCCGCTGCAGAACACGAGCTCGAGCTGGCCGGTCCGTCGGTCGGTGAGGCGGTACTCGAAGTGATCGAATCCCAGCACGCTGCGGGTCGCGGCGACCACGCGGCCCTCGAGCGCGCGCAGGCGCTCGGGTGCGTTCATCGTGCGCACGCTCTCGGCGTCGAACTGCAGCAGCTCGACGCCCGCCTGGTCGACCGCGTCGAGGCGGTCCTGGATGCGGCGCGTCGCGGTGGCGTCGACGAGCAGCGCGACGGCGCCCTCGACCGGACCGTCGCCGTTGCGGCGCTGCGGCGTCATGACCGTCTCGTACCACGAGGTGCCGACGCGGAAGCTCGCGCGCAGCGACGCGGCCGTGGCCTTCGAGCGCTGCCACGCCCGGATCGCGTCGACGCAGGCGTCGGAGAAGCGGCGCATGGTCTCGGGCGACTGGCGCGCGAGTCCCTGGTTCATCCACACGATCTCGCCGTTCGGATCGACGACGCCGACGCCTTGCCCGAGGAGCTCGAGCGCGCGGTCGGCGCGGTCGGCCGCGGTGGGGTCCGACGGAGCGCGCGCGCCGGCACCGTTCGCCGGGGTCGCGCGTGGGGTCGGCTGGTGCTCGGGATGTGGGTCGTCTGTCGGCATGGATCCGTCCGTGCGGGGCGGCAGTGTAGCCATCCCGCGAGGAGGTTCCATGCTGAGGTCCCGTCGGTGTGGCGGGTCCGGGCGGGGGTGCGGCCGCGGATGCCCGGTCCCGCCGGTCGGGTCGGGGCAGGGGCGGCCGCCGCGAACGGGTTCGCGGGATCGAACCCGCCGAAGTGTCCGCGCCACCTCGCCTTCGGTACACTCCCGAGCCTCGGCCGTCGACGGCGGCCGCGAGGCGAAGGCGATGCGCCCCCCGAGGGGCGCGGACGAATCGAACATGAGGCGAACAGGGCTCCGACAACCCTCCTCCGCCGGAGGTGTGCTTTGAACGACCAATTGGCGCCGCGCGCCGATGTCGGCGTCGTCGCATGCAACCTGACTAAGCGCTTCGGGCACGCGGTCGCGGTGCGCGATGCGTCGTTCGCGCTCCCGTCGACCGGCGTGTGCGGCCTGCTCGGCCCGAACGGCGCTGGGAAGACCACCACCATCCGGATGATCGCAGGCGTGACGGCGCCCGACTCGGGCGAGCTGCTCGTCGCGGGCGTGCCGGCCGCGCGCGACCCCGCCGCGGTGCGCGCGCGGGTCGGCTACCTGCCGGAATCGGCGCCGCTCTACCCCGAGCTCTCGGTGCGCGAGTACCTCGAGTACCGCGCCGGGCTCGCCTGCCTTCCGCGCGCGGGGCGACGCGCCGCCATCGACGCGGCGATGGAACGCTGCGACGTGGCGCGCTTCTCGTCGCGCCTGTGCGGCCTGCTCTCGAAGGGCATGCAGCAGCGCGTCGGCCTCGCGGCGACGATCCTCGGCGATCCGCGCGTGGTGATCCTCGACGAGCCGTCGGTCGGGCTCGATCCCGGGCAGACGCTCGCGTTCCGTAACCTCGTGCGCGAGCTCGGCGAGACGCGGCTGGTGCTCTTCTCGTCCCACCTGCTCGCCGAGGTCGAGAGCGTGTGCACCGAGCTCATGGTGATCGCCCACGGCCGCGTGGTCGCGCACGAGCCGATGGAGGAGTTTCGCGCGCGCGGCTCCGAGCGTGGCCTGTACTTCGCCGAGACCGAGCGATCCTTCGCGGCGGCAGCGCTCGCGGCGGGGCTCTGCGCCGAGGCGACCGAGGTGCGGATGCCCGACGGCTGGGTGCGCACGGCGTTCCGCGGCGTCGGGCAGGGCGACCCGCGCGAGCCGATCGGACGCATGCTTGCGGAGGTCCGCATGCCCGTACGCGCGCTTGCCGCGGCAGAGCGGCCGCTCGAGGATGTCTTCGTCACGCTCGTGCGCGAGGCGAACGCCGCAGAGTCGGCGCCGCAGGGAGGTGCCGCGTGAATTCGATCGCGCACCGGATGCAGCGCATCCTCACCGTCGCCCGCCGCGAGTGGCTCGGCTTCTTCGTCGCGCCGACCGGCTGGATCGTCCTCTCGATCGTCGGCATCGTGGCGGCGGTGGCGTTCTTCAGCGGAACATTCGCCGACACGCGGCCGGCCACGCTGCGCATGGTGCTGCTCGCGTGCGGCTGGGCGCTGCTCGCGACCGCGCCGGCGATCTCGATGCGCGCGTTCGCCGACGAGTTCCGCCTCAAGACCTGGGAGACGCTCTTCGCGAGCACGCTGTCGACCACCGAGATGGTGCTCGGCAAGGCGATCGCCTGCGCGGCCATCGTGGCGGCGAGCCTTCTGCCGATCGCGCTGCTCGCGCTGCCGCTCGAGTTCTACGCGTCGCCCGACTACGGCGAGATCGGCTGCGGCCTGCTCGGACTGTTCCTCGCCGGGTTCGCCGCGAGCTGCCTCGGTATCGCGGTGTCGAGCACGACCTCGAGCCAGGCGGTGGCGTTCCTCGGCGCGTTCTTCCTGTGGCTCGGTCTGGTCGCGGGCTCGCGCATTCTGGTCGGCGCGCTGCCTGTCGAGTACGCGCCGATCGCCGCCGCACTCGATCCGATCCGCCGGCTGGAGGGCTTCGCGCTCGGCCTGTTCGACACCGGGGCGATCGCGTACTTCCTCGGGATCGCGCTGTCGGCGCTCGCGTTCGCGGTGGTGTCGCTCGAGCGGGTCCGTGGACTCTCGCCCGCGCGCGTGCTGCCGCGGATCTCGATCCTGGCCGAGCGCGGCCTGTTCGTCGCGGGCATGGTCGCGCTGTCGACGGCGGCGGTCGCGCTGCTGTCGCGGCCGGCGCTGCGCCTCGAGGTGGACGCGACCAAGACCCGCGCCTACAGCCTCGCGCCGTCGACCTCGGAGCTGCTGCGCGGGCTCGAGGGCGCGTGGCAGGTGCTGCTCTTCGTCGACGCGACGCAGGCCGATCCCGCGGTGCTCCGCCAGATCGACGAGGTGCTCGAGCGCTTCCGCGATGCGAACCCGTCGATCGACGCGCGCCGCATCGATCCCGCCGATCCCGCGTCGAGCGGGGCGTTCGAGGAGGCGCTCGCCGGGCTTGTCGCCGCGCGGTCGGGTGACCTCGCGCGCTGCGAGGCGACCGTCGCCTCCGCGCTCGCGACCTACGACGCGTTCCGCGCCGAGAGCGCGTCGCAGCCCGCGGGCCTGCGCGCCGCGGCGCAGCAGCTGCCCGCCGACAGCCCCGTCCGCCGCACGCTCGAGCAGCTCGCCGCGATGTTCGCGCAGATCGCGACCGACGGCGAGGAGTTCAAGCGCCAGGTGACCGAACTCTCGCGCACGAGCGCGACGCGGCCGCTTCCCGACATCGAGGGCGCGCGCGCGGCGCTGGCGCAGGGCTTCCGCGTGTGGGGCGACCAGCTCGCGTCGGCCGCCACGCTGTTCGGCGAGTGGCGCGGCCAGGCGGCGATCCCGCAGGCGGTCCGCAACGTCGTCGGCTCGCGCATCGCGCGCTACGAGGAACTCGCGACCACCATGCTCGCGGCGCGCCAGGAGCTCGAGGCGCTCCCCGGACTCGAGATCGACGCGCTCGGCCGCGAGCTCGTGAAGGGCGAGGCGGCCGTCGTCGCCGGCGGCGGACGCCTCTCGGTGATCCCCGCGTGGCGCATCTTCCCGCAGAGCCGTGCGTCGGAGGGCGCCGACCGCGTCTCCTACAGCTGGGGCTTCCGCGGCGAGGAGGTGCTCTCGGGCGCCATCCGCAGCATCGCGTCGGGCTCGATGCCCGAGGTCGTGTTCGTGCACAGCGAGCGTGACTCGCTGCTGCGCCCGCGCCAGGACCACAACGATCTCGCGGCCGCAGCCGACGCGCTGCGCAGCGCAGGCTTCGGCATCCGCGAGTGGACGCCCGGCCGCGGCGACCGTCCCGCGAAGTCGCAGGGCAGGCCGCAGGTCTTCGTCGCGATCCCCGCGCTCCGCCGCGCGCAGCTCGACCTCTCGCGCGAGGAGAAGCTCCTCGCCGAGGAGGTCGCCGCGCTGGTCGCCGAAGGCGAGCCGGTGCTGCTCACCGCGGGCCGGAGCATGCTGTCGGTGCTGGGCCAGCCCGATCCCTGGCAGCAGATCCTCGCGCCGTTCGGCCTCGAGCCCGACGCGGGCAAGGTCGTGCTCGAGCTCGTCGCCAAGGCCGACGGCACGCCCGATGTGCAGCCTTGGCAGCTGATCGAGCGCGTGCCTGCGGCGTCGCCGCTCAGCGACCGGCTGCGCGGCCGGGCCATCCTGCTCAACCAGCCGATGCGGATCAAGGTCGCCGAGACCGTGCCGGCCGGCGTCACGCAGACGACCGTCGTCGAGGTGCAGCCGTCGGGCGACCGCTGGCTCGCCGATGACTGGCGCGGCGACGGCGACGGCGTGCGCGAGGTGCCCGCCGGGAAGGCGCTGACCGCGTCGCTTCCGGTCGCGATGATCGCCGAGCGCAAGGTCACGGGCGGCGCGCAGCGAGTCGCGCTGGTGGCGAGCGGCGGCTGGCTGCTCTCGAGCGTGGCCGATCTCTCCGACAGCCTCGGCGGCGGGCGCACCGCGCTCGTGAACCCCGGCAACCGCGAGCTGCTGCTCTCGACCGTTGCCTGGCTCGCGGGCCGCGGCGATCTGCTCGACGCCGGCCTCAGCGGCCGCGAGGTGCCGCGCATCGAGGCGCTCTCGGTCGGCGCGCAGCGCGCGTGGGCGCTCGGCTACGGCGGCATGCTGGCGCTGGGACCGATCGTGCTCGGCGGCCTGATCGTGCGCCGCAGAAGGGGGCGCGCATGAAGTGGATCCGAGGAATCGCGGCCTTCGCCGCCGCGGGCGCACTCGCGTTCGGCGCCATGCGCCTTGCCGAGCAGCCGGTCGCCGTCGCCTCGGTGCGCGAACCGCTGGTCTCCGCCGATGCGATCGACAGCGAGAAGGTCGCCGAGGTCGTGCTCGAGCGCGACGGCGTCCGCCACCGCTTCGAGCGGCGGGCGGGTGCGTGGCAGCAGACAGAGCCGGTCGTCGCCGCCGTCGATGGTTGGAGCATGCGCCAGCTGGTCTCGCGCGTGCTCAAGACGGAGTCGGTGCGCCGCGTGGCGCTCGATACGCGCGATGCGGCCGCGCGCGACGCGGCGCTCGCCGAGGCCGGGCTCAAGCCCGCGGCCGCGCGGATCGAGCTGCGCGAGGAAGCGTCCGCCGCCGGTGGCGCCGCCCCGCGGTCGGTCGTGATCGAGCTCGGGCGACGCAGCCTCGCGGGACGGGCGTTCGCGCGCGTCGGTGGCGATGGCGCGGGCGCCGGTGAAGGTGATGGTGGTGGTGCCGCTGGCGCAGCCGGTGGCACGCGCGCCGCCGTATCCGGCTCGTACCACGTCGTCGATGCCGCGCTCCACGAGTTCGCGCTTGGCCGCGATCCGAAGGAGTTCCGGCGCCGCGAGGTCTTCGCCGACCTCGGCGAGGTCGAGCGCATCGTGTTCAAGACGCCGCAGGGCGAGCTCACGCTCGCGCGCGACGGGCGTTCCTACCGGCTCGAGGCCCCGGTGCGCACGCGCGCCGACCGCGTGCAGGTGGAGGAACTCGTCGACGCGCTGCGCCGCGCGAAGAGCTCCGGTTTCGTTTCCGATCGCCCGGCCGAACTCTCGGCGTACGGCCTCGCGCCCGCGATGGCGACCCTCGAGGTCGACAGCGGCGGCACGCGCCGCGCCCTGCTCATCGGCGACGCCGTGTCGATCGGCGCGCAGGACCGTTTCGGCATGCTCGACGGGACCACCACCGTGGTGCGCCTGCCGGCCGCGGTGCTCGCGCCCATGCTGCCGCGCGTCGAGCGGCTCATCGACGCCACCGCGAGCGGCGTGCGCGCGCGCGATGTCGCCGGCATCGAGCTGACGCTCGGCTCCAACCGCCTCTCGCTGCGCCGCGAGACCGACGGCTGGTCGGCGTCCGCTTCCGCGCAGGGCGCCGATCCCTCGGCGTCGCTCGCCGGATCGGTCGAGCGCGACGCGGTCGAGCGTCTGCTCAAGGCGCTCATCGAGACGCGTGCCTCGAGCGTCGAGCTCGCCGCGTTCCCCAGCGACGAGGCGGTCGCGACCGTGACCTTCCTCGGCTTCGCCGGCGAACCACTCGACACGGTGCGCATCGCGCGCCGCGCCGCCGACTCCAAGATGCTGCTCGAGAACGGCGACGGCGTGCTGCGCGCACACGGATCGATCGATCTGCCGCTGACGGCCGAGGAACTCGGGTTTCGCGCGAAGAGTCGCTAGCCGCCGCTGAAGCACCACGCCGGCGCTGAAGCACCACGCCCGCGCTGGAGCACCACGCCCGCGCTGGAGCACCACGCCGGCGCTGGAGCACCACGCCCGCGCCGAAGCATCACGCGTGCGCCGAAGCGCCCCGCGCCCACACTCACCCGAACCGATAGTGCAGCAACGCGTCCTCGCCGCGCCGCCGCACGCCGAGCAGCCGCGCCCGCGGGATCTCGGCGAGCACCTCGCGCGGCAACCCGCGCGCCGCGCGGATCGCGTCGTCATCGGCCACCACAAGCGGCGCGACGAACACCCACGCCTCGTCCACCAGTTGCTCGCGCATGAGCCGACCCAGCAGGCCGCCGCCGGCCTCGACCAGCACCGTCGCGACGCCGCGCGCCGCGAGCTCGGCGAGGGCAGGGCGGATCGCGCCATCGGCACCGAGCGCGATCGCCTCGACGCCGCGTGCCTGCAGCGCAGCCAGCCGCGCGGCCGCGTCGGGCGCGAGGCTCGCCGCCACCAGCACCGTCGTCGGCGCGGCGCCATCGCACACCGCCGCGTCGGGCGGCGTGCGCACATCGGGATCCCAGATCACGCGCCGCGCCGTGCGCTGCACCCGCACGCCGCGCGCCGTGAGCCGCGGCGCGTCGGCCAGCACGGTGCCGATGCCGGTGAGCACCGCGTCGACCCGCCCGCGCTCGCGGTGCACCATCGCGCGGCTGCGCGCGCACGAGAGCCATCGGCTGTCGCCGTTCCCCAGCGCGACCGCGCCGTCGATCGACTGCGCCCACTTCGCGGCCACCCAGGGGAGGCGCGTGGTCACGCGCTTGATGAACGGCCGCGCCAGTTCGTCGGCGCCCGCATGCGGCACGTGCTCGGCGGGGATGCCCGCGTCGATCAGCCGCCGCGCGCCGCCGCAGGCGACGGGGTTGGGATCGCGCACCGCGTAGATCACCCGCGCCACGCCCGCCTCGATGAGCGCGTCGGCGCACGGTCCGGTGCGGCCGCGGTGCGCGCACGGCTCGAGCGTCACGATCGCGGTCGCCCCGCGCGCGCGCGGTCCCGCCGCGCGCAGCGCCTCGATCTCGGCGTGCGGCCCGCCGCAGCGGCGGTGGAACCCCTCGGCGATCTGCACGCCCGCGTCGGTCGCGATCACGCAGCCCACCATCGGATTCGGCTCCGCGCCGCCGTGCCCGCGCGCGGCGATGCGCACGGCGCGATCGAGGAACGCGCGGATCTGCTCCGGATTCAACCGACCGCTCCCGACGGCTCCGCGATCTCGACCGGCATCGGCGCGGGCACCGCCGCGGCACGCGACTCGGCGCGCGACTGCGCGGGCATCGGCAGGTCGTCGCCGGTGATCGACGACAGCGACCGCCGGCTCATGAACGAGACCTCCGCGATCAGCAGGTCGTCCTCAGGCATGCCCGCCTCGAAGGTCTCGACCAGCCGCATCAGGTACTGCGTCCACCGCGGCGGCGCGGTCGGACGCGAGATGATCTCGCGCAGCCGGTCGAGGCCGAAGCGCTCGCCGCGCGGATTGCGCGCGTCGTACGCGCCATCGGTGAAGAGCACGAGCGTGTCGCCCTCCTCGAGCCGGATGGTGACCTCCTCCTCGCCGAACATCGAGTCGTCGACCGCACCGAGCAGGAAGGTCGTCGACGGCATCTCGGTGACACCGCCGCGTGAGCGCAGGAACACCGGCGGATGCCCGGCGCTCGCGTACCGCACCTCGCCCGTGTTCGGGTCGAGCGTGAGCAGCACGCCGGTCGCGTACAGCTTGTGCCGCGCAAGCAGGCGGTGGAAGTAGCGGTTCAGCCGCGCGAGGATGCGCGCCGGTCCCTCGTCGGGATACTCGTCGCGCAGCCGCTCGATCTCGCCGTGGATGCGCGCGACGCTCATCGCGCTCGCGAGCCCATGCCCGGTCACGTCGATGAGCGCGAGGTGGAACCGCTCCTGGTCGTCGACCCACACGTGGATGAAGTCGCCGCCGATGTCGGCCGCCGGTCGGTATCCGAAGTCGAAGCGCATCCAGCCCGCGTCGAGCGGCTTGGGGAACAGCGACTCGTGCACCGCGCGCGCCTGCAGGAACTCCCGCCGCATCTGCACGAAGCGGCGCCCGACGAAGCCGGTCTTGAAGCGGTTCTGGTGCCAGCGCAGGCGCGCGTAGCACAGCACCAGCGCGGGCACGAACAGCAGCGGCGCGAAGCCGACCGCGAGTCCCGCCGAGATCCACGAGCCGTCGCCCGCCGCGAGCCCCGCGCGCAGCAGCACCCAGCACAGGAAGAGCGGCACGATCGGCTTGAGCGACTCGCGCCAGTTCCACGGCAGGAACAGCGACGCCGTGAGGTGCCAGAAGAAGATCGAGAAGAGCGGCGCCGCCGACGCCTCCGGGTTCACGAGCAGCATGCCCGTCTCGAGCCCGAAGTTGAGGAAGCCGAGCGTGAGGATCATCCTCGTCGCCGCGGCCACGAGTTCCGCGCGCGTGTACAGCTTCGGACGGACCTTCAGTCCGTACCACGCGACTACGCCGAGGCTCGGCAGCGACAGCAGCGCCCACACCCACCACGGCACGTGCAGCATCTCGGTCGCGTCGATGGCGTTCCGGCTGCTCGTGCGCTCGCCAACCGCGCCGTCGGCGCCTTGCGCGGCAACCGCTTCGTTGACGCCATCCACGACATCATCGACCGCGAGCTCTCCGTTGGCCGCGGCGCTGGGCTGCTGGGCCGGGGGTTCCGTCGGGATCTCCGCCGCGCCATCTGGCGCCGCGTCCTCCGTCGCGTCCGATCCGCCGCTCTCTGCACCGTCCGTCGCTGCCGCGTCGCCCGCACCAGCATCCGCCGCGCGACCGCCATCGGTGATCGGGAGGATGTTGTCCTCCCACCAGCGGTCCACGATGCGGCCGATCGGCGCGGAGGGCGTGGTGCTGGCGCGTCCGGTCGCACCGTCCTCGCTCCGCGGCGCACCGACGCCGGTCTCGACGACTTCCTCCGTCGGATCCTTCGACAGCGCCTCGAACAGCAGTCCGCCGCCGATCACCGTCGCCGTTCCCACGAGCTGGAAGACCGTGTAGGCGATGCACAGCCAGCCGAGCCGCCGCCGCAGCCACTGTCCGAGCTCGCGCTCGTACTCGGCGCGGAACACCCCGCGGTCGCTCTGGAATTCGGCGGATTCGCCCTGTGCCTCTGCCATGGGGCGCCATCGTAGGCGGGGGACTCCGATTCGTCACGCCGCAAAAGCAACCGCCGCCAGCGCTGGGCTGGCGGCGGTCGCGATTCGTTGCGGCCGTCTCGGCCGGCGTGCGGAGCGGCCGCGTGGGCCGCCGATCCCGCACGACTCACTTCTTGAGGACGGCGTCCTTGAGACGGTCGGGCATGACGCGGTAGGTCAGCGGCTCCATCGAGCTGGTCGCGCGGCCCTGCGTCATCGAGCGCAGCGTCGTGGTGTAGCCGAAGAGCTCGGACAGCGGCACTTCGCAGGTGAGCAGACGCGCGTTGCCGCGCATCTCCTGGTCGGTGATCTGGCCGCGACGCGACGCGATGTCGCCGGACACGTTGCCGAAGAACTCGTCCGGCGTGGTGACGACGAGCTTCATGATGGGCTCGAGGAGCGCCGGCTTCGCCTTCATGACCGCCTCGCGGAAGGCCAGCATGCCGGCCTGCTCGAAGGCGACCTGGCTCGAGTCGACGTCGTGGTACGAGCCGAACACGAGCTGGACGCGGATGTTGATGACGGGGTAGCCGCCGAGGACGCCCGAGGCCGCGGCCTGGCGCACGCCGTACTCGATGGACGGGATGAACTCGCGCGGCACGACGCCGCCCGAGATCTTGTCCTCGAACACGACGCCGTCCTTCATCTTCAGCTCCTCAGCCGCCGCCTCCTCGGGCGTGATCGGCATGACGGTGACGACGGCGTCGCCGAACTGGCCGCGACCACCGGTCTGCTTCTTGAAGAGACCGCGGACTTCCTTCGCCATGCCGGTGATGGTCTCGCGGTACGAGACGCGCGGCTTGCCGACGTTCACGCCGATCTTCATGTCGCGCGTGAGCTTGTTCTTGATGATCTCGAGGTGGAGCTCACCCATGCCCGCGATGATGGTCTCGCCGGTCTCCTCGTTGTAGTTCGAGCGGAACGACGGGTCCTCGCGGCGGATGGTGGTGAGCGCGTCGCCGAGCTTCTTCTTGTCGTCGCCGGTGATCGGCTCGATCGCCATCGAGATGACCGGCTCCGGGAAGGTCATGCGCTCGAGGATGATCGGGTGGTCCGGATCGCAGATCGTGTCGCCGGTGTACGAGTTCTTCAGGCCGATGACGGCGACGATGTTGCCCGCGTCGACGGCCTCGAGCGCGTTGCGGTCGTTCGCGTGCATCTCGAAGATGCGGCTGACGTTCTCGCGCTTGCCGGTGCCCGGGTTGAGCACGCGCGTGCCCTTGTCCAGGGTGCCCGAGTAGACGCGGATGTAGGTGAGGTCGCCGTGGATGTCCGACACGACCTTGAACACGAGCGCCGAGAAGGGCGCCGTCGGGTCGTGCGGACGGCTCATCGCCTGGTTGACGTCGTCCGGGTTCACGCCCTTGGTGTCGGGGCGCTCGGTCGGGTTCGGCAGGTAGTCGACGGCGGCGTCGAGGATCTTCTGCACGCCGATGTTCTTGAGCGCGGCGCCGCAGAGCACGGGGAAGCACTTGATCTCGATCGTGCCCTTGCGGAGCGCGGCCTTGATCTGCGCATTGGTGATCTTGGCCGGATCGGTGAGGTACTGCTCCATGAGCGTGTCCTCGACCTCGGCGGCCTTCTCGATGAGCTCGTTGCGGTAGTACTCGGCCTTGTCCATCAGCTCCGCGGGGATCTCACCCTCGGTGATGGTCGCGCCCTGGTCCTCGGGCGAGAAGTACACGGCCTTCATCTCGACGAGGTCGATGACGCCGATGAAGTCGTTGCCCTTGCCGATCGGGAGCTGGATCGCGATGCCGTTGGCGCCGAGGCGCGAGCGGATCGACGCGAAGGAGAAGTCCCAGTCGGCGCCCATCTTGTCCATCTTGTTGATGAAGCAGAGGCGGGGCACGCCGTAGCGGTCGGCCTGGCGCCACACGGTCTCGGACTGCGCCTCGACGCCTTCCTTGCCGTCAAACACCGCGCACGCGCCGTCGAGCACGCGCAGCGAGCGCTCGACCTCGATGGTGAAGTCGACGTGGCCGGGGGTGTCGATCAGGTTGACCTTGTAGTCGACGTTGTCCTTGGTCCAGGGGCAGGTCGTCGCGGCCGACTGGATGGTGATGCCGCGCTCCTGCTCCTCCTGGAGGAAGTCCATGGTCGCCATGCCCTCGTGCACCTCGCCGATCTTGTAGTTGCGGCCGGTGTAGAAGAGGATGCGTTCGGAGACGGTGGTCTTGCCTGCGTCGATGTGGGCGCAGATGCCGATGTTGCGGACCTTCTTGAGATCGGTAGCCATGACTTGGATCCTGAGTTTGCCCGCCGACGGGCGGGACTGAGTGTCGATGCCGGTCGCCGTCCTCGGCGAGCCGTTTCAATCCGGGATGTGAACTTGGGAACGAACCGTGCGCGTCAGCGGACGCCCCTCAACCAGTCGCGCGGCGACGAACCACGGCGCGCACTCGCGCGGCGGTCGTCGTCGAAACTGGCAGGGTCGTCGTCGGTCACGGGGAGTGGTCCTGATCGGCGAAAAACCGCCGAGCCGAACAGTGTAAGCCCCTGCCCGAACCAATGCAACGCCTCTGGCTGGGGCCGCTCCTCCGGGGGGCGGCCGTCCCGCCGAACCGCGGTCCCGCGTTGCGACGCGGGGTTTTTAGGGGTCAGACCACCCGCGCGAACTCCGCCTCGGGGATCTCCTCGCGCTGCAGGATCGGCTTCACCTCGGCCAGGAAGCGCCGCCCGTCCTCGACGTAGCCGGCGGTCGGCGCCAGCCCCGGCATCCGCTCCGTGAAGAACGCGTTCAGGCGCCGCATGAAGAGCTCGCGCACGAACTTCGCGCCCATCGAGGCGAGCGCGACCGGCAGGTGGCGGTCCTCGGCCTCGACCTCGAAGGAGATCACCAGCCCGTCGCCGACCTCGTAGGTGGAGCGCTCGTCGCTCTCCGCGATGGTCCGCACCCGCGCGCCGCGCGCGACGTGCTCCTCGAGCTCGCGCGCGTAGCCCGCGCGGCCGCCCTGGCGGTCGATCGCGAGGAACGCCGGCTCGTCGCCGCGCAGCAGGTCGACCTGCCGCGCCGCGTCGAACACGAGCGACATGTTCACATGCGCCTTGTTCGCGAGCGACCGGTAGAGCGCGTTGAAGTGGGGCGCGTCGAGCGCGCACACGCCGAACTGCGCGAGCTCGATCGATGCGCGCTCGAGCGTGCGCCGCACCACCGCGCGCGCGATCGCGATCTCGCCCGCGGTGTGCGCGTCGGGCAGCCCGAGCTCGAGCGCGTGCCACGGCGTCGCGGCGGCGGCGCGCGCGTGCACGCCGAGATGGGCGAACAGCGCGCCGTCGGTCGCGATCTCCGCCTGCGCGAACGCGAGCACGCCGCGCTCGAGATGCACGAGCGGCTGCTTGCCGGCGCTCTTCAGCTTCTTGCTGTCGGCGACGGCGATGCGGCGCTTGGCGTCCCTCGGCGCGCGGCAGACGCCGGCGGCGAGCAGCTTCCACAGGTCGCTCGGCGCTCCGCCGGCGGCGTGGGCGGCGCGGCGTGCGGCGCCATCGCCGTCGCCATCGGCGAGGCGGAACGCGCTCGCGCCAACGCACAGCGGCCCGAGCAGGGGGCCGTAGCCGGCTTCATCGATGCCTGCGTAGATCACGCGCGGAATGTAGCGCGGATCCACCCGCCGCCGAGGATGCGCTCGTCGCGGTCGTAGCAGACCACCGCCTGACCGGGCGCGACGCCCGGCTCGGGACGCGCGAACGCGACGGTGAGCACGCCGTCGGCGAGCCGCGCGCGCGCGGGAATCGGCGCTCCGTGCGCGCGAACCTGCGCCGTGCACTCGACTTCCGTCCCGTCCGCGTACCAGGTCGTCTCGGTCGCCTCGACCGAGATCACGTCGAGCGCCTCGCGCGGCCCGACCACCACCGCGTTGCGCGCGGGGTCCTTCCGCAGCACGTAGAGCGGGATCGTCGCCGGCACGCGGATGCCCTTCCTCTGCCCGACGGTGAAGTGCTGGTGGCCGCCGTGGCGACCGAGCTCGCGCCCCGACTCGTCCTCGATCGCGCCCTCCGCGAACCGCCCCGGGCCGCGTCGCTCGAGGAACGCCGCGTAGTCGTCGGGCACGAAGCAGATCTCCTGCGAGTCGGGCTTGTCCGACACCGGCAGGGCGAGCTCGCGCGCGAGCGCGCGCACCGCGGGCTTCTCCATGCCGCCGATCGGCAGCACCATGCGCGCGAGCGCCTCGCGGCCGATGCCGAAGAGCACGTACGACTGGTCCTTCGCGCGGTCGAGCCCGCGCGCGAGGCGCGGCCCCGCGTCGGTGCGCGCGACCTGCGCGTAGTGCCCCGTCGCCACCGCGTCGCAGCCGAGCTGCTCGGCGTACTGCCGCAGCTTGCCGAACTTCAGCCAGTCGTTGCAGCGCACGCAGGGGTTCGGCGTGCGGCCCGCGTGGTACTCCTCCTCGAAGTACGAGATGATCCGCCCGAAGTCGTTGCGGAAGTTCACGACGTAGAACGGGATCGCGAGCCGCGCCGCGACCAGCCGCGCGTCGGCCGCGTCGTTGATCGAGCAGCAGCCCTGGTGGCCGATGCGTGCCGAACCCGCAACGCACGCGGTGCCTTCGATGGGCGTCTCGAGCTCCTCGCCCGGACTCCCGAGCCGCATGAAGCAACCGACGACCTCGTGGCCGTCGCGCTGGAGCAGGGCGGCGGCCACCGAACTGTCGACGCCGCCCGACATGGCGAGGAGGATCTTCACGCGCGGAGTCTACGGCCTACGGCCGCGGTGCACGCCGTCCACCGCTCAGGCGACGGTCACATCGCGGCAGAGGTAGACGTCCTGGATCGCGTTCAGCAGCTGCACGCCCTCGGCCATCGGCTTCTGGAACGCCTTGCGCCCCGAGATCAGGCCCATGCCGCCGGCGCGCTTGTTGATCACCGCGGTCTTGACCGCCTCCGCGAGGTCGTTGGTGCCGCTCGCGCCGCCCGAGTTGATCAGGCCCGCGCGGCCGCAGTAGCAGTTGAGCACCTGGTAGCGGCAGAGGTCGATCGGATGGTCGCTGCAGAGGTCGCTGTACATGCGCTTGTCGAGCTTGCCGTAGCTCGAATCACCGCTGTTCAGCGCGGTGAAGCCGCCGTTCAGCTCGGGCAGCTTCTGCTTGATGATGTCGGCCTTGATGGTCACGCCGAGGTGGTTCGCCTGGCCCGTGAGGTCGGCCGAGGTGTGGTAGTCCTTGCCACCGGTCTTGAACGCGTTGTTGCGGATGTAGCACCACAGCACCGTCGCCATGCCGAGCGCGTGCGCCTCCTCGAACGCGCGGGCGACCTCGACGATCTGCCGCGTCGAGTTGTCGCTGCCGAAGTAGATCGTCGCGCCCACCGCGCACGCGCCGAGGTTCCACGCGTCGCGCACCGAGCCGAACATGACCTGGTCGAACTTGTTCGGGTAGGTCATCAGCTCGTTGTGGTTGATCTTGACCATCATCGGGATGCGGTGCGCGTAGCGGCGCGACACGCTCGACAGCACGCCGAAGGTGGTCGCCACCGCGTTGCAGCCGCCCTCGATCGCGAGCTTGACGATGTTCTCGCCGTCGAAGTACGCGGGGTTCTTCGCGAAGCTCGCGCCCGCCGAGTGCTCGATGCCCTGGTCGACGGGCAGGATCGACAGGTAGCCCGTGTTCGCCAGGCGCCCGGTCCCGAACATCGCCTGCAGGCTCCGCATCACCTGCGGGCTGCGGTCGCTCGGACCGAACGCGCTGTCGACGATCCCCGGCGACGGCACATGGATCACGTCCCGCGACACCTTCGCCTTGTGGTTGAGGAGCGAGTCGGCGTCGGCGCCGAGGAGCGACTGGATCTGGGCGATGGTCGACATGGTGGTTCCGGAGGGGCTCGAAATGAAGCGGGCGCTCCCGCCGAGGGGAGCGCCCGCAAATGTAGCACTTCGATGGGGGCGCGGCTCAGCCGCTGGCGAGCATCCGGCGCGACGGCTTGGCGGCGACATCCGCCTCCTGCTGGCGGCGCATCTCCTCGGTCGCGGCGAACTCCTCGCCGAACCGCACGAGCCGCAGCGAGTTCGCGATCACGAACACGTAGGCGACCGCCTGGTAGAACGGCGTGACCCAGATGTCGAGGCGACCGGTCGCCGCGAGCGCGAGACCGACGATGGCGAGCAGGATCGCGACCGTGATGTTCAGCGCGACCACCGACTTCGCCTTGCGCGCGATCTCGAGCAGGAACGGGATGTTCCGCAGGTCGTCGTTCATGAGCGCGACGCCCGCGCTGTTGGTCGCGATGTCGGAGCCCGACAGGCCCATCGCCACGCCGACGTCGGCGGTCGCGAGGATCGGTCCGTCGTTGATGCCGTCGCCGACCACGAGCGTGCGGTGGCCCTTGCGCATGAGGTACTTCAGCTCCTCGTGCTTCTCCTCGGGCAGGCACTCGGCCTCGATCGCGTCGACGCCGACCGCCTGGCCGACGCGCGTCGCCACCGGAAGGCGGTCGCCCGTGAAGATCGCCACGCGCCGGACCCCGAGCTCGCGCAGCTTCGAGACGACCTCGCCCGCGTTGCGGCGGAGCTTGTCCTCGAGGCCGACGGCGCCGAGGTAGTGGCCGCCCGCCATCACGTGCACGCCCGACATGCCCTCGATCTTCGCCTCGACGGCGCGGACCTCGGCGGCGAGCGACGGCTGCAGCTCGACGATCCACGCGCCGCGCCCGGCGAAGATCTCGCCCGACGCGGTGGTCGCGGCGACGCCGCGGCCGTGGATCTCGCGGTACGCGGTGATCGCCTGCGGCGCGATGCGCGCGCGCTCGGCGGTCTCGAGGATCGACTTCGCGAGCGGGTGGTTCGACGACTGCTCCGCGTCGGCCGCGGCCTGGAGCAGGGTGGCTCCGTCCACGCCGTCGTTCGGCGCGAGGCGGCTCACCGCGAACTTGCCGGTGGTGAGCGTGCCCGTCTTGTCCATGACCACGGTGTCGATGTCCGCGGCGCTCTCGAGCGTGCGGGTCTGCTTGATCATCACGCCGAGGCGCGCGGCCGCGGCGAACGCCGCCACCATCGCCGTCGGGTACGCGATGAGCAGGGCGCCCGGGCAGGTCACGACCAGCACCGTGATCGCGCGCTCGGCGGCCACGGCCTTCGCGTCGGGCGAGCCCGACTTCGCGGTGAAGAACCACACGATGAGCGCCACCATGAGGACGACCGGCACGTAGTAGCCGGCGATGCGCTCGATGAGCTCCTGGCGCCGTCCCTTGGTGCTCTCCGCCTCGCGGATGAGCTTCTCGACCTTGCCGATGGTGGTCTCGCCCTTGACGGCGGTGACCTCGACATCGATCTGGCCGGTGAGGTTCGTGGTGCCCGCGTACACCGAGACGCCGGGCTGGACCTCGATCGGCACCGCCTCGCCGGTCAGCGACGCCTGGTTGACGCTCGAGGTTCCCGAGCGCACCACGCCGTCGGCGGGGAGGTTCTCGCCGGGACGCACGCGCACGATCGAGCCCGCGCGCACCTCGGCGAGCGAGACCTCGCGCTCGGCGCCGCCCGCGTCGACCAGGCGCGCGATGTCGGGCGTGAGCTCGAGCAGGTCGCGGATCGCGCGCTGCGCGCCCCACGCCGTGCGCGAGAGCACGAGTTCGGAGAACCACAGGAAGAACGCCAGGAAGCCCGCCGCCAGGTAGAGCTCGTTCGCGATCGCCGCGAAGACCGCCAGGCTCGCGAGGCTGTCGCTCGAGGCGCGGCCCTCGCGGAGCTCCCCGAGGGCGCCCTTCGCGAGCGGCACCACCAGCACCAGCGCGCCGATCAGGGCCGGGATGTCGCTGACCGACTTCTCGATCCCGAACATCCCAGAGACCCAGGCGGCGAGCAGGAGCATGCCGCCGAGCAGCGCGACGAAGAGCTGGCGCTCGAGGCGCTCCGCTCCGCCGGCATCGTCGGCGCCGGTGCGAGCAGAGGAATCCATGGAGATCGTGGAGAGGGTCGACATGGTGGAGTTCCGCGGGCTGCGAAGGGTAGCAGAGGCTCCGACGCGCCGCGCGGAAGGTTCCCCGGCCCGCCCGCCCCCGGAACCGCTCCCGAAAGGACTTCTAGACCCGACGCTCGGTTATCCTGCGCCCGTGCAATCCGAGCCCGAACATGTCGCGATCGTCGGCGACGGCCAGATGGCCCTCGTCCTCACCGATGTGCTGGCGACGCGCGGCATCGCGACCACCATGGTCTCGCCGTTCGCCGACGCGGCGGCGCGGATCGCGTCCACCCGCACCAGCGAGCGCCTGCCCGGCTTCCGCGTGCCCGAGGCGCTTCGCGTGACCTCGGACCCCGCGTGCCTGTCCGACGCGACGCTCGTGGTGTGCGCGATCCCGACCCAGTTCATCCGCCCGACCTTCGCCCGCATGGCGCCGGCGCTCCGGCCCGCGGTGCCGATCGTGAGCATCGCCAAGGGCATCGAGGTGGAGTCGTTCCGCCTCCCGTGCGACATCCTCGCCGAGGTCTGCGGCGCCCGCCCGATCGCGGCGCTCAGTGGCCCGACCATCGCCGCCGAGCTCGCGCGCCGTCTGCCCGCGGTGCTGGTCGCCGCGAGCGGGGACGCGCCCCTGACCGCCCGCGTCCAGGCCGCCTTCACCTCGCCGTGGACCAAGATCTACCAGTCGAACGACCTCGTGGGCGTCGAGCTCGCGGGTGCCTGCAAGAACGTGATCGCGATCGCCGCCGGCGTCGCCGACGGCATGGGCCTCGGCACCAACGCCAAGAGCGCGCTGCTCGCGCGCGGCCTCGCCGAGATCGCGCGCATCGGCGTGGTCCTCGGCGGCAAGGTGGAGACCTTCTTCGGCGTCGCCGGCGCGGGCGACCTCGCGACCACCTGCTTCGCCCCCGAGGGGCGCAACCGCAGCTTCGGCGAGCGCCTTGGCCGCGGCGAGAAGGTCGCCGACGCGCTGTCGAGCACGATCTCGGTCGTCGAGGGCGTGCCCACCGCGCGCGCGCTCGTGCGCATCGCGCGCGAGCACGGCGTCGAGCTGCCCATCTGCGAGGCGGTGTCGGCGATGGTCTTCGACGGGCTCGACCCGCACGAGGCGCTCGGGCAGCTCATGCGCCGCGCCAGCACGACCGAGCGGATCGGCTGAGCGACGGCCCGTCCGCGCTTACTCGTCCGCGCCGACTCGTCCGTGGCTACTCGTCCTCGCCGAACTTCGACTCCACCAGCCGCACCAGCGCGGCGATGGCCTCGACCTCGTCGCCGCCGTCGGCGGTGATCTCGATGATCGTCCCGCAGGTGCCGGCGAGCATGAGCATCTGCAGGATCGACTTGCCGTCGACGGTCTCGCCGTCGCCGCACTTCTTCACCGTGATCTCGGCGGCGAACCGCGACGCCTCCTCCACGAACGCCATCGCGGGCCGCGCATGCAGCCCGAGACGGTTGACGATGGTGGTCTGCGCCGAAAGCATGTTCGGCGCTCAGCGGGCGACCTGGCCCGCATCCGCCTCGTCGAGCAGCGTCACGACGTCCTTGGTCGCGGTCGCCTGGCGCAGGAAGCGCCGGAACTGGTCCTTCGAGAGGTGCGAGAAGATCGCCTGGATCGCGTCGAGATGCAGCTCCGGCTTGTCCTCGGGCGAGACGAGCAGGAAGATCGAGTAGACCGGCTGCTTGTCGAGCGAGTTGAAGTCGACGCCGCCGCGGCTCACGCCGATGGCGGCGATCGGCGACTTGACCGCGGTCGTCTTGGTGTGCGGGATCGCGACGCCGTGGTTCAGGCCGGTCGAGCCCTTGTTCTCGCGGGCGATGATGGCCTTGGCGAAGGTGTCGCGCATGTCGGCGGACACCTTGCCGGAGGACACGAGCGCGTCGAGGAGTTCCTTGATCGCGTCGTCGCGCTTGGTGGCGACGAGGTTCGGGACGATGGCCTTCTCGACGACGATGTCTCGGAGTTTCATGGGTGGGTTCCGCCGAGGTCAGTGGCCGTGCTTGTGGTCGCGGGTGCGCTGCTTGTGCTCGACGAGCTGTCGGGCCTCGCGGTCGACGGCGAGGTCGATGGCGGCGTACAGGTCGGCGTCGCGGTAGTTCACGATGAAGTCGTCATGGTGCTCGACGTCGACGATGAACTCGACGTGGAAGCCGTTGTGCTCCTTCTCGATCACGCAGTCGATCGACTGGACCTTGTCGAAGTAGCGCGTGAGGCGCTCGCACTTCTTGCGGACGTAGCCGTCGATGGCGTCGGTGATCTCGAGGTGCTTGCCCTTGACGTTGATCTGCATGGTGTCCCTTTCGGTGGGCGGTCTGTCTGGCCGGCGCTCGTGCCCGGATGTCACGAAGGCCGTGGGGATTGATTCGGTGCGGCGGTCGGATTGGCTGCGGAGACGGGCTTGTCGCCCGGCACCACGACGCCCGCCGAGACAAGGTAGCGGAGCGCCTCGTCGACGGAGATCGGGATCTCGCGTACATCGGCGCGCGGGACGGTCACGGTCCAACCGGAGAACGGGGCGGGGGAGTTCGGCACGAACACGCTCACCGAGTCGCCGCACGCGGCCACGATCTCGGGGGTCGCGTCGCCGGTGACCAGGCCCATCTGCCACAGGCCCGGGCGCGGATACTCGATCATCACCACGCGGTTGAAGTTGAGCTTCTTGTTCTCGCTGCCGAAGAGGAACTCGACCACCTGCTTGAGCGCGGGGTACACGGAGCGGATCCCGGGCACCGTGAGCAGGCCGGACTCGAACGCCGCGAGCAGCTTGCGCCCGAGGAAGCCACCGACCAGCCGGCCGAGGACGTAGACCGCCACGATCGCGAGCGCCAGTCCCGCGAGGTCGAGGTACCAGCGCGCCTCCCACCACGCGTCGACGTTGGCGCGGGTCGCGCGCCACGAGGCCGACGCGCGCGAGTCGTCGAGGCGGAGCCGCGCGGCGCGCTGCTGCTCGGCGAGGATCTCCTCCTCGCCCGGGGCGAACTGCGGGAGCGTGCCGCCGTCGGCGGCCGCCGAGATCGCCAGCCGCACGCCCATGTTGATCGGCTCCGCGATGTTGTTGTCGACGAAGCGGAACGCCGTCACCAGGATCCACAGCGTGAGCACGCTGGGCAGGATCACGCCGAGCCCGCGGATGAAGAACCGCCCCGCGCCGCTGCGCTTGGGAGCCGTCGGTCCGCGGCCGCTGGGCGCGTTCGGAGTGGTGGCCTGGTTCGTGACCGGAGTCATGCGGCGAGTGTAGCAATCGCGATGGTGCGCGGGCGGCGCGCGACGGCGTCCGATCGGCGCGTCGCGTCGGGTCGCGGCTCCGTTCCTTCGCCGCGCTCAGCTGCCGAGCGCGCGCGGCGTCACGTCGAGCGAGCGCTCGCGGTCGTCCCTGCGGAAGCGGACGGCGACCTTGCGCCCGACCTCGAGCTTCGCCACCACCAGCAGCATCTCGTCGCGGTTGCGCACCGGCGTGCCGTCGACCTCGATGATGACGTCGCCCACGCGCAGCCCCGCCGCCTTCGCCGCCGACTTGATCACGAACGACTTGATGCGCACGCCGTCGCCCGCGTCCTCGATGGTGATGCCGAGCGAGGCGTCGTCGCGCTCGATGGAATCGTCGATCTCGCCGCGGTCGGTCATCCAGGTGCGCCAGCGTTCCTCGACGCGCGCGAGCGGCTCGCCGAAGGTCTTCTCGATCGCGGCGCGGCCGTCGGGGTCGTCGCTCCAGGTGGCGCCGAGCTGCCGGTAGAACTCCTCGAGCTTCCGCTCGCGCGCGAGGAACTCGAAGATCGACCGCACCAGCGGGTAGAGCCGATCGGCGTCGTTCATGAAGCCCGTGCCCGAGAGGGCGAACAGCTCGCTCCAGCGCATCGCCGTCCGCGAGGTCACCTGCTTGCGCGCGATGTTGAAGCGGATGTTGGGGTGGAACTCGATGCCGCCATCGGGCCGCAGCGTGTAGTCCTCGTACAGGCTGGCGAGTCCCTCCTGCACCCAGATCGGATGGCGCTGCCCGGTGCGCTCCATGTGCGCGAAGTGCATCAGGTGCACGAACTCGTGCTGAAGGCTCTGGCCCGCGTCGCGCGAGACCAGCCGGCGCGCGCTGTGGAGGTACATGCCCCGCACCTCCGGGCGCTCGAGGTAGTCCTTCGCGTCGGACGGGCGCACGATCGCGACCAGCACCGGGTCGCTCGGCGGCTTGCCGAAGTACGCGCGCAGCAGATGGTCGCCGAGCGCGTCGAGGTTGCGCTTCATGCGCTCGTGCGACGCCTCGTCGAGGAAGGTCGCGTAGGCGATGCTGCCGTCGGCGCCCTTGTCGTAGCGGTAGCCCGTGGTGTCGGTGAACTCCTCGGGATGGGCGGCCTTCCAGGCGGCGACCGGGTCGGGGGCGCGCCCGCGTCGGCCGCGGCCCGACGGTGCCGCCGGCGAGGAGGACGACGGCCCGGAGCGGCCGTCCTTCTCGAGCCGCTCGCGCGCCTCCATGATCGCCTCGTAGGTGCGCGAGGCGCGGATCGGCTCGAGGTCCTCGTCGGCCTCCATCGTGTCGAAGTCGCGGAAGCCCGCCTTGAGCGACTCCATCAGGCGCTGCTCGGCCGCCGCGAGCTTGCCGAGCTGCGCCAGCACGCACGCCGAGTTGTAGAGCAGGATCGGATCGCGGACGCCCTCGGCGAGCCGCGCCTCGATGAGTCGGTCCGCCTCGGCGAAGTCGCGCCGCTGCAGCGCGCGCTCGAGTGCGTCGGTCGCGGCGTCGCCATCGGTGCGGCGGGTGGGCTTGGTGCGCGCGGGTTCACCGGCCGGGACGGCGGGCGCCTGCGCTTCGGCGGGCGTCGCGGCCGCCCACCACGGGGCGGACCCGATGGAGGCCCAGAGGCATGCCCACACGCACGACCACACGCACGCGCGCACGCACGCCCAGCTGCACGCCCGCACACGCAGCGCGCGCACGCTCACGCGCGCACTCCGGCAAGCATCATGCGGATTGCGTCGGGATACGCCTTGCATTCCTCGGTGAATACGCGCGCGGCGAGCGACTCCGGCGTGTCATCCGCCAAAACGGGGCAGGTTCGCACCAGGATCGCCGGTCCGCGGTCGTACTCCTCGTCGACCTCGTGCACGGTGCAGCCGCTCTCGGTCGCGCCCGCCGCGAGGACCGCGCGGTGCACCCGCAGCCCGTACATGCCGTGCCCGCCGAACTCGGGCAGGAGCCCGGGATGGATGTTCATGGTCCGGCCCGCCCAGCGGGTGCCCACCCGGAACCGCCGCAGATACCCCGCGAGGCACACGAGCTCGACGCCCGCCGCGTCGAGCGCGGCGTCGATCCGGTCGGCAAGGCCATCGCCGGGCGGGAGCACCGCGACCCGCAGCCCCGCGGCGCGGCAGCGCTCCACGCCCTCGATCTCGTCGCGGTGGGCGATGACCAGCGCGACGCGCGCGTCGAGCTCCCCGCGCAGGCACGCCTGGTGGATGTTGAGCGCGCTCCGGCCGCCGCCGCTGATGAGGATGCCCAGGCGCGCGGCCGTCACGCGGATCCCGCCTTCGCCGGACCATCGCCGCGGTCCGGCTCCGCGCCGCGCGCGGCCGAGTCGCGGTAGGGGATCGACCGACCCTGCTCGTCGACCGACACCATGGTGAGCTGCGCCTCGGTCACGCGGACCCACGCGCCGTCCATGCGCTCGGCGTCGACCACCACCTGGATCGCGAGCGAGCTGCGGCCGAACCGGATCACGCGCGTCTTGCACTCCACCACCTCGCCGACGAACACCGGCGCCTTGAAGTCGACGCGGTCGATGCTCGCCGTCACCCAGCGGTGCAGCCCGTGGTGCCGCGCCTCGATGTAGCCCGCCTGGTCGATGTGCGACAGGATGATGCCGCCGAAGATGGAGCCCTGGTGGTTGGTGTCGCGCGGCATCATCAGGACGCGCAGCGCGAGCCTCGGGGCGGCGACGGGTGGGAACGCGGACGGCATGGGGGCGATGGTAGCGGGTCGCGTCGCGCGGCCGCGCGGGCGCCGGGCGCTGCAGGCCTCCCGTCGAACCTGCCGATCACGGGAGGATGCCGCGCGCGACCGTCATCATCCCGAACTACAACAACGGTCGCGCGAGTTCGCGCGACGGGCAGCGCGACTTCCTCGGGGAGCTGCTCGCCAGCCTCGAGCGCACGCTCGCCCACGACCCGACCGATCTCGAGATCGTCATCGCCGACGACGGCTCGACCGACGACAGCCTCGCGACGGCGCGGGCCTGGGCGGCGCGCCGCTGGGCCGAGGGCACGCCGCGCGCCGGCCGCCCGATGGTGCGCCTGATCGAGCTCCCGCACAGCGGCGTGCTCTCGAAGGTCCTGAACGCGATCCACGCCGCGACCGAGGGCGAGTTCGTCTGCCGGCTCGACGGCGATGTCGTGATCGACACCCCCGACTGGGTCGCCGCCTGCGTCGCGCTGCTCGACTCCGACGCGCGGGTCGGCGTGGTCACGGGACTGCAGAAGCTCCCCGACGGCCGGGTCCACGCGCTCGGGGATGCGATCCTCAGCCCGCTCGGCTACCACCACCTCGGCCAGGGGCTCCCCGAGTCGGCGCTGCCCGAGGTCGTCGAGGTGGAGCACGCGATGGGCTGCTTCCACGCCTCGCGCCGCGCCGCGATCGCCGAGGTGGGGGGCTACGACGAGAGCGTCCTGCGCGGTCAGACCGAGGAGCTCGCCATGCGCCTCAACCTCGCGGGTTGGAAGGCCTTGGCGACCACCCGGGTCGTGTTCCGCCACTTCCACGCCGAACGGCACTGGCGACCGAACACCGCCGACACCGGCGAGGGCCTCCAGCGGAGCCTCGGTCGGTTCCGCGAGAAGTGGGGGTGCGATCGCCTCGCGCCCGACCTCGCCGAGGTCTGGAGACGCTGGAAGGACACGCCCTTGGTCGCGCGCGCCCGCCTCTCGGGGCCGCGCGCGTGGGATCCCGCCGCCACCGGCGACCTGCCCGCGGGCGCCGAATGGGAGCGATTCCCGAACAATCCGGCGCTCCAGGCCCTGATCGGGGCGGAACTCGCGGCGCTCCGGGTGGGCGAGGGGCCGATCGCGATCCTGGGCGCGCGGAGCGGGCTTTCCGCCTTTCTCCGGGCGCGGGACGGGGTCGAGGTGACCGCGGTGGAGGAGCACCGGCCATCGGTGGCGAAGCTCGAAGAAATGTCAAAATCTCACCGAGATACGGCGAAGTACCTCACATCGGTCGCGGTCGACGATCTATCATCCACGGCTCGAAACGGACAGGCTTTCAAAATTGTGGCGCTTCTTGACAGCGCGGAACGATATTGGAATCCTGTAGGACTCTTGAGGGAAGCGAGGCGCTTGCTCGCCGCTGAAGGTCTCCTCGTCGTGAGGAGCCGGGCACGGGCAGCGCGGTACGAGAGCCGTGGGGAAGCGCTGCATCTGTTCGCAGCGCATGAACTTCTGCAGATCGTGCGGCACGTGGGCGGGTTCACCCCGCTCGGCCCGCCAACCCTCGACGGCACTGGGCGTTGGCAGTTGCTTGCACGATCCTCGGGTTCAACGGCGCATTCGTTGCACTTTGGCGCGTGATGGATCGCCACGCGCCAGCCCTTGGATTGCCGTTCCAATGTCTGACACCATGAGTGAAAGCCAAAAACTCCAACTGACCCGCGCGCCCGTGTGGCAGGGCATCCGCCTTCCCCTCCGTCTCCGGATCTTCGAGGCGGCGCGCCGTCTCGGCGAGTCCTCGGTGACCGAGCTCGCGCAGGCGGTCGGCCTCAACCGGACCGCGCTGTACTTCCACCTCCGCCACCTCGAGAAGGCCGGGCTGCTCACCTCCCGCGCCGGCGAGCCGACCCCCGGCCGCCGCGGCAAGCGTCCGCGCTACTACAGCGTGACCACCCAGGAGCTCCAGTTCCCGGTCGACGCCGGTGCGAAGCGCGACGTGCAGCGCGTCGGCGAGCTGTTCCGTCCCTGGCTCACCGAGAGCCGGGTCGCGGTGCTCGACGCGAAGTCGCCCGGCGGCTTCCCCGCCAAGCGCGTGTCGCTGCACTGGGAGAACCTCAACGACGACGAGATCGCCCGCGTCCGGTCGCTCAGCAACGAGCTCGAGGAGATCATGCGCCGCGCGCGCAACCGCTCCAACAGCGCGCGCAAGGCGCCGACCGCCAACATGCACGTGGCGCTCGTCATCACCCCGGTCGACGGCCATGTGATGCCGGGACCGGACATCAAGTTCAAGTACTCGTGAAGTCACGCCGCCCGCGGAGCGCGCGCCGACCGGCGTCGCGCTCCCGCGGGGGGCCGGCACGACGGGTCGCGGTGAAGCCGGTGCTCCCGGCGATCACGGCGACTTCGCGGTCGGCGACTTCAGGATCGGCTTCAGCCACTTGCCCGTCCAGGATGTCCTGTGACGGGCGATTTCTTCCGGGGTGCCCGTCGCCACGACGGTGCCGCCCCGGTCGCCGCCCTCGGGGCCGAGGTCGACGATCCAGTCGGCGCACTTGATCACGTCGAGGTTGTGCTCGATCACGACCAGCGTGTGCCCCTTGGTCGCGAGGCGGTCGAGCACCGTCTGCAGGCGCGCGACGTCGGCGAAGTGCAGGCCGGTGGTCGGTTCGTCGAGCACGTAGAGCGTGGTCGCGTCGGTGGCGTTGCCCAGCTCGGTCGCGAGCTTCACGCGCTGCGCCTCGCCGCCCGAGAGCGTGGTCGAGGCCTGGCCGAGCTGCACGTAGCCGAGGCCGACGTCCTTCAGGCACTCGAGCATGCGGTGGATCTTCGGGTGGGCGTCGAAGAACTGCATCGCATCCTCGACGGTCGCCTCGAGGACATCGCTGATCGTCTTGCCGCGGTACTTGATCTCGAGCGTCTCGCGCGCGTAGCGCTTGCCCTTGCAGACCTCGCAGTCGACGAAGACATCGGGCAGGAAGTGCATCTCGATGCGCTTCACGCCCTGGCCCTGGCAGGCCTCGCAGCGGCCGCCCTTCACGTTGAACGAGAAGCGCCCGGGCTCGTAGCCGCGGATCTTCGACTCGGGCACGAGCGCCCAGATCTTGCGGATCTCGTCGAAGATGCCGGTGTAGGTCGCGGGGTTCGAGCGCGGCGTGCGCCCGATCGGCGACTGGTCGACCTCGACCACGCGCAGGATCGCGTCGAGCCCCGTCACCTTGGCGTGCGCGCCCGGCGTGACCTGCTCGCCGAGCACGTGCTTCTTCGCGGCCTGCAGCAGGATGTCGTTCACGAGCGTCGACTTGCCCGAGCCCGACACGCCGGTCACGCACACGATCCCGCCGAGCGGGAACGCGACATCGACCGACTGCAGGTTGTTGGCCTTGGCGCCCTTGACCACGATCGCCTTCTTCTCGCTGAGGGCGCGGCGCTTCGCGGGCACCTCGATCTTCCTGCGCCCGGAGAGGTACTCGCCGGTGAGGCTGGTCGGATGCGAGGCGATCGTGTTCATGTCGCCCTCGGCGACGAGCGTTCCGCCGTGCCGCCCGGGGCCGGGGCCGATGTCGACGATCCAGTCGGCGGCGCGCATCATGTCCTCGTCGTGCTCGACGACGAGCACGGTGTTGCCGATGTCGCTGAGCCTGCGGAGCGTGGCGATCAGGCGGTCGTTGTCGCGCTGGTGGAGGCCGATCGTCGGCTCGTCGAGCACGTAGCACACGCCCACGAGCCCGCTGCCGACCTGGGTCGCGAGGCGGATGCGCTGCGCCTCGCCGCCCGAGAGCGTCGAGCTCGTGCGGTCGAGCGACAGGTAGTCGAGCCCGACCGACGCGAGGAAGCCGAGCCGCGCCTCGATCTCCTTGAGGATCGGTGCCGCGATCTGGCGCTGCTCCTGGGTGAGCTCGAGCGACTTCGCCACCGCGAGCGCGCGCGCCACCGTCATCGACGCGAGGTCGGCGATCGAGAGCGACAGCGTGCCGCTCCTCACCTTGACCGCGAGCGACTCCGTGCGCAGGCGGCGTCCGGCGCACGCGGGGCAGGGCGCCTGGCTCATGTAGGCCATCAGGCGCTCCTTCACGTTCTCGCTCTCGGTGTCGGTGGCGCGGCGCTTGAGGTGCGGCAGCACGCCCTCCCACTCGAACGGCGCCTTCGCGCCGAGCGCCTCGCTGCCGCGCATCAGGAACTCGCGCGTCTTCGCGGGGAGATCCTCGTACGGCGTGTCGATGTCGAGCTTCATGAGCGTGCCGAAGCCACGCAGCTGGCGCGCGTAGTAGATGTTCATGCGCCGGCCGTTCTTGCGCCAGGGCACGATCGCCTCGCGCAGCGGCTTGGTCATGTCGGGCACGCACAGGTTCTCGTCGAACTCGTTCACGGTGCCGAGGCCCGCGCAGTCGGGGCACGCGCCCTGCGGCGAGTTGAAGCTGAAGATGCGCGGCTCGAGCTCGTCGAGCGCGCACTGCGGATGGTCGGGGCACGCGAACTTCTCGCTGAAGCGGTGCTCGGACCAGCCGTCCTTCGAGGTGGCGTCCTCGATCAGCACGACGAGCGAGCCCTCGGCGAGCTTGAGCGCGGTCTCGACGCTTTCCGCGATCCGCTGCCGCGCCGAGTCCTCGAGCACGATGCGATCGACCACCGCGTCGATGTCGTTCATCTCGTAGCGGCCGAAGCCAAGCGGATTCTCGCCCGAGTTCTTGAGCACCTCGCGCAGGTCGACGACCTTGCCGTTCGCGCGCGCGCGCACGAGGCCCTGCTTCTGAAGCCCCTCGAGCACCTCGCGGTGGAAGCCCTTCTTGGCGCGCACGACCGGCGCGCACAGCATCGCGCGCTTGCCCGCGAACCGCGTGACCAGCGTCTCGACGATCTGGCTCGGGTTCGAGGCGCTGATCTCGTTGCCGCACACATGGAGCGACTTCGCCTTGCCCTTGCCGCGCTCCTCGGTGTGCCAGCAGGTGGGCGTGCCGCAGCGCGCGTACAGCAGGCGCAGGTAGTCCCAGATCTCCGTCGTGGTCGCCACGATCGAGCGCGGGCTGTGGCCGCCCGAGCGCTGCTCGATCGCGATGGTGGGGGGCAGGCCGTCGATCGCCTCGACGTTCGGCTTCTGCATCTGGTCGAGGAACTGCCGCGCGTACGCGGAGAGCGACTCCATGTACTTGCGCTGCCCCTCGGCGAAGATCGTGTCGAAGGCGAGCGAGCTCTTGCCCGAGCCCGACACGCCGGTGATCACCACCAGGCGGTCGCGGGGCAGGTCGACCGAGAGGTTCTTGAGGTTGTGCTCGCGGGCGCCGCGAACGCGGATGGACTTCTCGGGCGTGGCCATGGGGGGGCGATGATAGGGCGGCGCGAGGTGCGATTCGGAAGCCGCAGGCGTGTTTCCGACCTCCCTGACGCGGCCGCGCAACGCGCGCGCGGGGATTCGCGGATCTTTTTGCGACCGACCACCGCCCTCGGACGAAAACGGGGGTAGGAATCTCTCCCCCTGGACTGTCCCGTGCATCTGGCGACCACCACCACTCATCCCGCACCGACCACCGCGACGCCGACGACCTCGTCCCGGCGCGGCGAGGCCGTGGCGGCGGTGGCATCCGTCGCGGGAGCCGCGGGGGCGGTCAAGCCGAGCCCGACCGCCGAGGCCGCGAAGGCCGCGGCCAGCGATCCATGCTGGGCGAACCTCAGCGCCGGCAAGCCCCTCCCCGGCCCCGACGAGTGGCGCGCGCTCGAGCGGCGCGCGTCTTCGTTCCGGTTGCGGTGAGACGCTGTCCGCTGCCGATAGGCAGGGATGCGAGCACAAGAATCACACTTGGACACATTGCGGCGAAGCAGGGATCGGTGGCGCTTGAGCGCGGTCGCGCTCCTCGCGCTGCTCGTCGGGATGGGAATCGGCGGGATGAGCAGTGCTCCTGATCGTCCGCCGCTTCAGGCGATGGTGATCGACGAGGACAACAACTCTGGAGCCTTCGGGTCGACGTTGTACGCCGTGGACGCGAAGGGCGGGATTCAGTACCTCGATACCAGAACCGGCAAAGGAGTTTGGACCTCCTTCAAGTACTCGCCAGAGTCGCCGAGGTAGGAACCCGCGCTACCGCTTCTTCCGCCCACGCCCCGCGCGCGTGCCCGGCATGCCCGCCTTGCTCGGCTGGCGCTCGCCACCGGCGCCCTTCGCGCCCGGCTTCGACGGCTTCGCGCTCGCCGGCAGCGACTTGAGCTTGCCGATCTCGTCGCGCAGCCGCGCGGCCTTCTCGAACTCGAGCCGCTCGGCGGCGGCCATCATCTCGGCCTGCATCTCGCCGATCAGGGTCTCGCGGTCGAACGAATCGTCGTCCTCCTCCTCGATGCCCGCGGCGCGCTTGGCGGTCTTGTGCGCGGCGAGCTCCATCTCGATGCCGCGGCGGATCGCCTTCTTCACCGTCTGCGGCACGATGCCGTGCTCGGCGTTGTAGGCGAGCTGCTTGGCGCGGCGGCGCTCGACCTCGCCGATGGCCTTCTGCATCTCGTCGGTCATCTCGTCGGCGTAGAGGATCGCCATCGAGTTCGCGTTGCGCGCGGCGCGGCCCATGGTCTGGATGAGGCTCGACTGGCTGCGCAGGAATCCCTGCTTGTCGGCGTCGAGGATGCACACGAGCGACACCTCGGGCAGGTCGAGTCCCTCGCGCAGGAGGTTCACGCCCACGAGCACGTCGAACGCGCCCTCGCGCAGGTCGCGCAGCAGCTCGAGGCGCTCGAGCGTCTCGATCTCGCTGTGGAGGTAGCGCACGCGCAGGCCCTCGCGGTGGAGGTACGCGGTGAGGTCCTCGCACAGCCGCTTGGTGAGCGCGGTGACGAGCGTGCGCTCGCCGCGCTCGCTGCGGATGCGGGCTTCCTTCAGCAGGTCGGGTACCTGCGTGCGCGCGGTGCGCACTTCGATCGGCGGATCGACCAGGCCGGTCGGGCGGATGACCTGCTCGGCGACGACGCCGCCCGCCTGCTCGAGCTCCCAGGGGCCGGGCGTCGCGCTCACGAAGATCGTCTGCGGCGCGATCTCGATGAACTCCTCGAATTTCAGCGGCCGGTTGTCGAGCGCGCTCGGCAGGCGGAACCCGTGGTCGACGAGCGTCTGCTTGCGCGCGCGGTCGCCGAAGAACATGCCGCGGATCTGCGGGATCGTCACGTGCGACTCGTCGATCACGACCAGCCAGTCGTCGTCGTTCTCGTTGCCGGGCGCCTGGCGGAAGTAGTCGAGCAGCGTCCACGCGCGCGCGCCCGGCGCGCGGCCGTCGAAGTGGCGAGAGTAGTTCTCGATGCCGTTGCAGAACGCGGTCTCCTCGAGCAGCTCGAGGTCGTTCCTGGTGCGCGCGAGCAGGCGCTGCGCCTCGAGGAGCTTGCCCTGGCCGCGCAGCTCGGCGACGCGCGCGTCCATCTCCTCGCGGATGGTGCGGATCGCCGTCGCGCGCTGCTCCTCGGGCATCACGTAGTGGACCGCGGGGAAGATGAAGGTCTTCTTCTCGTCGGCCAGCACCTCGCCGCTGGTCGGGTCGAACAGCTGGATCGCGTCGACATCGTCGCCGAAGAGCTCGATCCGGATCGCGTAGGTCTCGTACGCGGGGTAGACCTCGATGCAGTCGCCGCGCACGCGGAAGTTGCCGCGCTCGGGCGCGACCTCGTTGCGCGCGTACTGCATCGAGTTGAGCCCGAGCAGGAACTTGCGGCGGTCGAGCGTCTGGCCGACCTCGACCATCATGGTCTTGTTGCGGTACTCGGTCGGCGAGCCGAGGCCGTAGAGGCACGACACGCTCGCGACCACGATGGTGTCGCGCCGCGAGAGCAGGTGGCTGGTCGCCGCGAGGCGCAGGCGGTCGAGGTCGGCGTTGCGCGAGGCGTCCTTCTCGATGTAGATGTCGCGCGCGGGGATGTACGCCTCGGGCTGGTAGTAGTCGTAGTAGCTGACGAAGTAGCTGACGGCGTTCTTCGGGAAGAGTTCCTTCATCTCCTCGTAGAGCTGCGCGGCGAGCGTCTTGTTGTGCGAGATCAGCAGCGTCGGCTTGTTTGCGCGCGAGATGACGTTCGCGATGGTGAAGGTCTTGCCCGTGCCCGTCGCGCCGAGCAGGACCTGGTGGCGGCGGCCCTCGTCGACGCCGTCGGAAAGCTCGTCGATCGCCTGCGGCTGGTCGCCCATCGGCTTGAACGGGCTCTGGAGGATGAAGGGCGTGTCGTTCATGCCGCGGGGCGAAGCGTACGCGCTGGAGCCGGTTCAGTCGCGGACGACTACTGCGATCAGCGACCAGACGCAGGTCAGCCCGAAGGGAACACCGGTGAAGAACACGATCCCAAGGTCCTTGGGATTCGCAAACCAAAGATGCTCAAGCCAGATGGCGCTGGCGTAGAGCGCGATCGCGCCGAGGGTCGTGAGCACGGGGTGCCAGTGCGCTGGCCGGGTGCACAGGTACGCGCCGGCGGCGAACAGCCCGATCGGGATCCAATCGTGGAGCCCGGAGCCGATCGGGAACAGGATCCGCAGGAGATGGACTCCCCACGGGAATGCAATGTGGCCGCCTGGGATGCACACGATCAGGCAGGCGAGCGTGAGCGCAGCGCGGGCGACGTGAAGGTGGATGTCGAGTGCACGCGACATCCGTGCAGAGTAGCGCCACGCTGCGCGCGGCTCACGCGCTCGCCAGCAGTTCGCGCGCGGGTTTCCGGCAAAGCCGCACGACGGCGGGGGTGGCCGCGAGGAGCGCGACTGCGACGACCACGAGGCTGCCGACGGCGAGCGACCAGGTCGGGAACACCCAGGAGAGCCGCAGCCCCGCGAAGTCGCGGTAGAGCGCCACCCCCATCCAGGCGAGCTGGAGGCCGAGCGCGGAGCCGGACACCAGCGCCGCGAGCGCCATCACGATGGTCTCGCCGAGGACGAGCGCGGCGACGGTGCGCGTCGAGCCGCCTATCGCGCGCAGGACGCCGAACTCGCGCGTGCGGGCACTGATGCCCGCGGCGACCACGCTGCCGACGCCGATCGCCGCGAGGGCGAGCGCGGCCAGCGCGACCGCGCTCGTGACGGCGAGCACCTTGCCGCCGATCTCCTCGACGAAGCCGCGGATCGCGCGCCCGCTCGAGAAGACGGCGCCCGGGACCGCGTCGGAGACGGCGGCGTCGAGCCGCTTCTCGCCGGCCTCGTCGGTGTCGGCGGCGAGCCGCAGCTGCATGATGTAGGCGTCGCGCGTGTCGAAGTGGCGCTCGACGGCGGAGAAGTCCATGAACACGCAGCTCACCGCCTGCTCCATGTAGATCT
>JBMOGJ010000006.1:0-69741 GCA_049318425.1 Phycisphaerales bacterium
GCGACATCCTCGACGCCGTGCAGACCTCGGTGAACCCGAAGGTGATCGACTGCCCGAGCACCGCGAGCGGCAAGACGACCATCGACGCGGTGGCGAAGGACGGCATCCAGCTGCGCGCCAAGGCGCGCGTCACCGTGCGCACCGCGATCTCGCGGCTGGTCGGCGGTGCGACCGAGGAGACGATCATCGCCCGCGTCGGCGAGGGCATCGTGTCGACCATCGGCTCGGCCGAGGACTACAAGAGCGTGCTCGAGAACCCCGACCGCATCTCGAAGACCGTGCTCGCGAAGGGCCTCGACTCGGGCACCGCGTTCGAGATCCTCTCGATCGACATCGCCGACATCGATGTCGGCGAGAACATCGGCGCCCAGCTGCAGGCGACGCAGGCCGAGGCCGACACCAAGCGCTTCCAGGCGCAGGCCGAGCAGCGCCGCGCGCTCGCGATCGCGCAGGAGGCCGAGCACCAGGCCGAGGCGCAGAAGAACCGCGCGCTCGTCGTGCTCAGCGAGTCGGAGGTTCCGAAGGCCATCGCCGAGAGCCTGCGGAGCGGCAAGCTCGGCCTCATGGACTACTACCGCATGCAGAACATGATGGCCGACACCCAGATGCGCAGCTCGATCGGCGGCGCGCCGCCGCAAGGCTGATCGTGGCGACTCGCAGGATGCGGACGCTCTTCGTCGTCATGCCCGTCTTCAACGAGCCCCGGACGCTCGCGACCAGCGTCGCGCGCGTGCGGGCCGCCGATGTCGGCGCGGGCTGGCGCGTGCAGGTCGTCCTGATCGACGACGGCTCGACCGACGCGACGCCCGACGCGGTCCGCGCGCTCGGCGCGGAAGGCTCGGCCATCACGCTGTTCCACCCGCGCAACCGGGGCAAGGGCGCGGCGATCCGCACCGGATTCGCCCATGCGCTCACGCTCGCGTCGGACGACGACGCGATCATGATCCAGGACGCCGACCTCGAGTACGACCCCGCGGACTTCCGCGGCATGCTCGGCCGGCTCGAGACCGGCCGCACCGACGTGGTGCTGGGCAACCGCTGGGCCGTCCCGCCGAAGGGCCTCAAGCGTCTCGCCCACCGGATGCTGAACGGATTCCTCACGCTCTCGAGCAACCTCATGACCGGGCTGCGCGTGTCCGACATGGAGTGCTGCCTCAAGCTCTTCACCGTGCCCGCGATGCGGCGGATCATCGGCGACCTCGACGAGGAGCGCTTCGGCATCGAGCCGCAGATCGTGGCCGCGGCCGCGCGTCACCGGCTGCGCGTGGAGGAGTCGCCGGTCTCGTACGCGCCGCGCTCGTTCGACGAGGGCAAGAAGATCCGCATGAAGGATGGGTTGCGCGTGTTCGTCGTGCTCTGGCGCGAGCGGCGGCGCACCGCACGCGCGGTACACTCGGCCGCGTGAACACCGACGGCGCCGACGCGAAGTCCACCGAAGCCGCGAGCGTCCCGCAGGCCCCGAAGCGGCCGAGCCGGGTCCGCATCGCCGTGCAGGTCGCCGGCTTCGCGATCGGCTGCGCGCTGGTGGCGTGGTGCGCGCAGCGCGCGCTCTCCAAGGGCGGCGACGGCCTCGCGAAGCTCCGCGACGCCGATCCCGCGCTGGTCATGGTGCTGCTGGGCGCGACCTTCGTCTCGATCCTGTGCTCGGGGTACACCTTCCTTGCGATGGCGCGGCCGCTCCGACGCTTCAGCGCGATCGAGATGCAGGCCGTGAACCTCATGGCGTCGCTCTTCAACTACGCGCCGGTGCGGCTCGGACTCGCGCTCCGCTGCGCGTTCCACTGGCGCGTCGAGCGGATGAACGCCACCGACATCGCCGCGTGGATCGCCGGTGTCGCGATCGTGACGCTCGGCGCGCTCGGCTCCGCCCTCGCGGCCGGCCTCGTGCAGATCCCGTTGGGCCGGGCCGAGCCGCGGCTCGACTGGCTGTGGTTCGCGACCTACGCGGCCTGCCTGATCACCGGATCCGCCCTGACGCTGTCCATCGGGCGGATCCCGCTGCTGCGCAGATTCCTCAAGGGTGGCGAGCGCGTGCTCTCGAGCCCGCGTGCGCTCGCCGAGAGCCTCGCTTTCCGCAGCATCGACCTCGCGATGTGGGGCCTGCGCATGTGGGCGGCGGCGAAGATCGTCGGCGTCACGCTCGGGCCCGCACAGGCGATGCTGCTCGCTGCGGTCGCGGTGCTCGGCGCCGGCAACCCGCTCGGACGGATCGGCTGGCGCGAGGCGCTGGTCGCGCTCGTGGCGCCGCTCGTCGTCGGCGGCGGGGCGTCGCCCGAGGAACTCGACGCGCTGACCTCGCAGATGGCGCTCCTGGAGAGCGCGGGCGAGGCCGCGATCACGATTCCGCTCGGCATCCTGGGCGCCCTGTGGTGCCTCCGCGCCCTGCGGCGCGTACCCTCGCAACCGTGACCGTCTCGCTTCCCATCCTCATGCTGCCCGTCGCGACGCAGCGCTACAGCTGCCACGGCTGCGGCAACTGCTGCCGCGACTTCACCGTGCAGCTGCGCGACGCCGACCTCGCGAAGCTCCGCGCCCAGCAGTGGGAGGAGAAGCTCGGCATGTCCGTGACCGCCGAGTTCCGCGGCACGACCTATCTCCGCCAGCGCGAGGACGGCGCCTGCGTGTTCCTGATGGACGACGGCCTCTGCCGCATCCACAAGGAGTACGGCTTCGAGGAGAAGCCGATCGCCTGCCAGATGTTCCCGTTCGTGCTCGTGCCCGACGACGTGCGCACGCATGTCGGCATCTCGTACGCCTGCCAGAGCGTGCGCGAGAACAAGGGCGCCGAGCTGCGCACGCACCTGCGCGAGGTCGACCGCATGAGCCGCAGCGTGCCCGAGACGCGGCTCGCGACCTACAGCGCCCTGCTCGCCGACACGATGCCGGCGAAGGAGGGCGAGCTCGACGCCCTGCGGATGACGCTCGACCGCCTGCTTGCGCGCGAGGACCTCGTGCTCCGCGACCGCTTCGACGGCCTCGCCTGGATCGCGGCGAGCCTGGGCAAGGCGAAGCTCGCGGAGGTGCGCGCCACGCGGTTCGCCGAGCTGGTCGCGGTGCTCGCCGCCGCGGTGCCCGCCGAGCTCGAGCACATCCCGCTCGAGCCCGCGCTGCCGAAGCAGCTCCGTCTGCTCCGCCAGGCCGTGTACGCGCGCCTCGAGGATGTGCAGGTCAACCAGGCCAAGTCGCGCGGGCGCTGGCGGACCGTGCTCGGCCAGCTGCTCTCGAGCCGCGCCTTCACGCGAGGCAAGGGGCGCGTGCCGGCGGTGGCGCGCGGACTGCTCGACGGCGTCGACTTCGCCGCGATCGCGGCGATTCCCGCGATTTCCGAGAGTCCGGACCGCGACGCGATCGACCAGCTGCTCTCCCGCTACGCGCGCGCCACGCTGCTCGGGAACCGCGCGTGGGGCGCCGGCTACTACGGCTGGCCCGCGGTGCGCGGTCTCCAGGCGATGGTGCTCAACATCGCCTGCACCGCGTGGCTCGCGCGCGCCCTCGCCGCGAAGCGCGGGCACGCGCATGTCACGCTCGACGACGCGCGCGATGCGCTCGGCCGCGTCGACCGCCACGCAGGCCGCGCCCCGTGGCTCGGCTCCGTCGGCGAACGGCTGCGGCTCGAGTTCTTCCGTCTCGACGACGGCCTCCGCCGCATCACCCGCGACAGCCTCTAGGTGCCAGTTTGGTGCCAGGTTGGTGTCAGGTTGGTGCCAGGCACCGCACGAGCGTTCTGAGCGCGTTGCCGCGGTGGCTCCGCGCGTTCTTCTCCGCGCTCGTGAGCTCCGCGCTCGTGCGACCGTCGGCAAGCACCAGCAGCGGGTCGTAGCCGAAGCCGTTCGCACCGCGCGGCGCCTCACCGATGAAGCCTTCGAAATGCCCGCGCGCCTCGGCCACGATCGACCCGTCAGGCCGCGCCACGCTCAGCACGCACACGAACCGCGCCGTGCGCCGCGCCTGCGGCACGCCCGCCAGCGCGCGCAGCAGCTTCGCGTTGTTCGCCGCATCGCGCTCGGCCCGCGTCTCGCCGATACCCGCGTAGCGCGCGCTGTGCACGCCCGGTGCACCGCCGAGTGCATCGACCTCGAGGCCGGAATCGTCGGCCAGCACCGTCACGCCCAGCGCCTTCGCGTACGCGACGGCCTTGATGCGCGCGTTCTCCTCGAAGGTCGCGCCGTCCTCCTCCGGTTCGGGGATCCCCGCGTCGCCGAGCGGTACGCACTCGATCCCGACCTGTCCGAGAACGGCCTGTATCTCCTCGACCTTGTGCGGGTTCGAGGTGGCGATGACGAGTTTCTGCATGGGAAAGCACTCCTGCCGCTTGCGGCCCGACGACGACACGGCAGCCTACCAACCGGAGGCAGCATGAAGAGGATCCACACCGCCATCGCCGCGGGGGCGACGCTCGTCGCACTCGCGATCTCGCCGCTCGCCGGCGCCGACATCGTCTCGATCACCGCCGCGCGCGACGCGACGCTGTACCAGTCCGATGATGGAAGCCTCGCCAACGGCGCCGGCCAGTACCTCTTCGCCGGACGTACGGCGCAGGGACTCACCCGCCGCGCGCTGCTGTGGTTCGACATCGCGTCGATCATCCCCGACGGTGCCACGATCACCTCCGCGCGGCTGATCCTGAACGTGTCGCAGGCGAACGGCGGCAACCGCGAGATGACCGTGCACCGCGCGCTCACCGCGTGGACCACGGGTGCAAGCGATCCGAGCGGCACCGAATCCACCGGCACCGACCCCACCGCGGGCGACGCGACCTGGCTGCACGCCAGCGCCGACGGCGCGGGCGGAGGCAGCCTCTGGCAGACGGTCGGCGGCGACTTCGCCGTGGGCGCCAGCGCCTCGCTGCTCACCACCACCGCAGGCCTGCAGACCTGGAGCTCCGCCGGCCTGCTCGACGACGTCCGACTGTTCGCCGAAGACGGCACGCGGAATCTCGGATGGTTCATCCTCGGCGACGAGAGCGCCTCCGCCACGGCGCGCCGCTTCGACAGCGCCGACAGCGCCGCGCTCGGCGGCGACGTGCCGCGTCTCGAGGTCGAGTTCACGACCGTGCCGTCACCCGGGGCGATCGCGCTGCTCGCCGCCGCGGGACTCCGTGCGCGCCGACGCCGCTGACCGGCCGAATCAGGTCTGCAGCACGCCCGTCCGGTACACGCCGCTCGGCTGCAGCGGCGCCTGCGCCGCCACCGAGAGCGCCAGCACGAGCTCCTCGCGCGTCTCCTTCGGATCGATGATGCGGTCCACCCAGCCGCGGCTCGCCGCATAGCGGATGTCCTGCTGCTCGTTGTAGCTCGCCGTGATCGCGGCGAGCAGCTGCGTGCGCATCTCCTCGTCGACCTTCTCGCCCTTGCGCTCGCGCGCGGCGAGGTCGATCGAGAGCAGCGTTCCCGCGGCCTGCGCCGCACCCATCACCGCGAATCGCGCGCCCGGCCACGCGAGCGTGAGCAGCGGATCGAACGCGCGGCCGCACATCGCGTAGTTTCCCGCGCCGAAGCTGCCGCCGACCACCAGCGAGATCTTCGGCACCACGCAGTTCGACATCGCGTTCACCATCTTCGCGCCCGAGCGGATGATGCCGCCCTGCTCGCTGTCGCGCCCGACCATGAAGCCGGTGGTGTCGGTCACGAAGATGATCGGCAGCCCCTTCTGGTTGCAGTCCATGATGAAGCGCGCGCTCTTGTCGGCGCTGTCGTCGTAGATCACCGCGGGCATGTTGGTCGCGCTCGACGGACCGGCCTTCCCGCCGGGCATCTTCCGCTGCGTGAGCTTCTTCTGGTTCGCCACGATGCCGCAGGGGAATCCGCCGATGCGCGCGTAGCCGCACACCAGCGACCGACCGTACTCGGCGCGGTACTCGTCGAAGCTGTCGGCGTCCACGAAGCACGAGAGCAGCTCGACCATGTCGTACTGCGCGCCCGGCTCGGCGCGGAAGACCTGCATCACCTCCGCGCCCGGACGCCTCGGCGCCACCGCCGCGAACGGCGCCCGCGCCTTCGCCGGCGCCGTGCGCACGGCGCTGAACACGCGCCGCAGCCGCTCGATGCACGCGGGATCGTCCTTCTCGCGGAAGTCGATGGTGCCCGAGATCTGCGCGTGCATCTCCGCGCCACCGAGCTCCTCGCTCGAGACCTCCTGCCCGATCGCGGCCTTCACCAGCGCGGGACCCGCGAGATAGAGCCCGCTTCCCTCGGTCATCAGCAGCGTGTCGCAGAGGACGGGCAGGTACCCGCCGCCCGCCACGCAGTTGCCCATGATCGCGGCGATCTGCGGGATCCCCTGCGCGCTGATCACGGCGTTGTTGCGGAAGATGCGCCCGAAGTCGTCGGTGTCGGGGAACACGTCCTCCTGCAGCGGGAGGAACACGCCCGCGCTGTCGACCAGGTAGAGCAGCGGCAGGCGCGCGCGCTCCGCGATCGTCTGCGCGCGGATGATCTTCTTGCACGTCATGGGGAAGAACGCGCCCGCCTTCACCGTCGCGTCGTTGGCGATCACCATCGTGAGGCGCCCACCGACCTCGGCGATCGTGGTGACGACGCCCGCGGCCGGCGCTCCGCCGTACTCGCGGTACATCCGCCAGGCATTCAGCAGGCCGCACTCCATCGTGCGCGCGCCTTGGTCGGCGAGCAGCGCCAACCGCTCGCGCGCCGTGAGCCGGCCGTTCCGGTGCTGGCGTTCGATGCCGGACTTCCCGCCGCCCTCCTCGATCTTGGCGGCTTCGGCGAGGTACTCGGCGGTGTGGACTTCCAGGGCGTTCGGCGCGGCGGTCATGGGGCGGAGATTAGAGCACACGGCGCCCCGCTCCGCGCCCTCCAGGTTCCGAGAACCACGCGTCGGCGCAAGTCCCCACCCGTCGCCCCCTTGCGTGCGCCCCGCCGCTTCCGCTATCTTCTCCGATCCTCTTCAACAGTCAGGACCGCAGGCGGCGGGATTGCCGCCCTTCAGGGAACACTCATGAGCAACACGATCGTCGACAGCACTCGCCGCCACGCCAAGGACACCGGTTCGACCGAGGTCCAGGTCGCCTCCATCACCACTCGCATCAGCGAGCTCCAGGAGCACTTCAAGACCCACAAGAAGGACCACGCCTCGCGCCGCGGCCTTCTGCTCCTCGTCGGCAAGCGCAATCGGCTGCTCAAGTACATGTCGACCACCGATCGCGAGGGCTACCTCTCGCTGATCAAGCGCCTCGGCCTCCGCAAGTAATCCCGCCGCGCCGCGATGGCGGCGTCGTGCGTCGGACAACCTGCGCGGCATCGCCGCTTTGCACCTACGCACACCGCAACCGCGGCGCCCCGCGCCGGCGTTGTTGCGTTTGGCGCGCGGCCCCCAACCACACCCATTTCCCGAGTCAGACTCGAACACCGCCGCTCGACCGCGGCATCTGGAGAAACACACATGGCAATCACAGTCGTTGAGAAGGTCATCGGCGGGCGCACGCTCCGCTTCGAGACCGGCCGCGTCGCGAAGCTCGCGAGCGGCGCCGTCATCGCGTCCTACGCCGACACCTGGGTCCTCGCGACCTGCGTGCGCGCCAACCCCCGCCAGGGCATCGACTTCTTCCCCCTCACCTGCGACTACCGCGAGAAGCTCGGCGCCGCCGGCAAGTACCCGGGCGGCTTCCGCAAGCGCGAGGGCCAGCCCAGCGAGAAGGAAATCCTCACGATGCGCATGATGGATCGCCCGATCCGTCCGCTCTTCCCCGATGGTTTCTGCGACGAGATCCAGCTCCAGGCGTGGGTCATGTCGCACGACGGACAGAACGACAGCGACGTGCTCGCCTGCACCGCGGCCTCCGCGGCGCTGTACATCACCGACGCCCCCTACCAGGGCCCGGTCGCGACCGTCCGCGTCGGCCGCATCATCACCGAGCAGGGTGAGCGCTTCGTCATCAACCCGACCCAGGCGCAGATGGAGTTCAGCGACCTCGACCTCGTGCTCTCCGGCCACAAGGACGGCGTGAACATGATCGAAGTCGGCGCCGCCGAGGTCTCGGAGGCCACCATGGTCGCCGCGATCCGCTTCGGCCTCGAGGAGGGCATCAAGCCGATCCTCGAGATGATGGAGGAGCTCCGCGCGAAGTGCGGCGCCCCCGCCGTCCGCATGGGCGAGCTCACCACCCCGAGCGACGAGATCACCAAGAAGGTCAAGGAGCTCGCCTACGACCGCATGCTCGTGGCCCGCAAGATCCACGGCAAGAAGGAGCGCAACGAGGCCGTCGACGCCATCAAGGGCGAGATCCTCAAGACGCACTTCGCGATCCCCGCCGGCGTCCCCTACTCGGATCACCTCGAGGCCGAGAAGAAGCAGAAGCAGGCCAAGGAAGCGCTCCGCATCCTCGAGAAGAAGATCACGCACTACCTGGTCGCCCAGCACTCGATCCGCGCCGACGGACGCAAGCTGAACCAGATCCGCGATCTCGACATGTCGGTCGCGGTCTTCCCGCGCACCCACGGCTCGGCGTTCTTCCAGCGCGGCGAGACGCAGTCGCTCGTCACCTGCACCATCGGCACCAAGAAGGACGAGCAGATCGTCGACGGCCTCCTCGACGAGTACGCGAAGAAGTTCTACCTCCACTACAACTTCCCGCCCTTCTGCACCGGTGAAGCCGGCCGCATCATGGGCCCGGGCCGCCGCGAGATCGGCCACGGCGCGCTCGCCGAGCGCTCGCTGCTCGGCATCCTCCCGACCACCGAGGAGTTCCCCTACACGATCCGCCTCGTCAGCGACATCACCGAGTCGAACGGCTCGTCGTCGATGGCGAGCGTCTGCGGCGGCTGCCTCGCGCTCATGGACGCGGGCGTCCCCATCCGCAACACGTGTGCGGGCATCTCGGTCGGCCGCTTCACCGACACCGATGGCAAGGTCACCCACGTGACCGACATCATCGGCGAGGAGGACTTCTTCGGCGAGATGGACTTCAAGGTCTCCGGCACCCGCGAGGGCATCACCGGCATCCAGCTCGACCTCAAGGCCCGCGGCCTGTCGGTCGAGGAGATCGAGAAGATCTTCGCCCAGGCGAAGGAAGGCCGCTTCCACATCATCGGGCTCATGGAGCAGGTGATCGCCAAGCCGCGTCCCGACATCTCGCCGCTCGCTCCGCGCATCACGATCGTCAAGATCGACCCGGAGAAGATCGGCAAGCTCATCGGACCGGGCGGCAAGACCATCCGCGGCATCCAGGAGATGACCGGCGCCCAGATCGACGTCGAGGAGGACGGCACCGTCTTCATCGCGTGCTCGGACGCCGCCAAGGCCACGATGGCCAAGGCCGCGGTCGAGGCGCTCGGCGCCGAGATCAAGATCGGCGCGGTCTACACCGGCAAGGTCGTCGCCATCAAGGAGTTCGGCTGCTTCGTCGAGCTCGCGGCGGGCACCGACGGCATGGTCCACGTGAGCGAGCTCGCCCACGGCTATGTCAAGAAGGTCGATGAGGTCGTGAAGGTCGGCGACGTCGTGACCGTCAAGGTCATCAACATCGACGACAACGGCCGCATCAAGCTCTCGCGCAAGGCGATGCTGCCTGCGCCGGAAGGCGCCGGCAAGAACTGAGTCGCGGCGACTCTAAGACGCGCGCCCGCGCGCGCTTGGATCGCGACCAGCACACGTTCGAAGTCCCCCGCAGGGGCGGCCCTCAAGGCCGCCCCTGATTTGTTTTTCCTTCTTTGCGCCGTCGACTTTGCGTTGCGCTTGCACCCTTCGCGTTCCCCGCGCACAATGCGGTTCGCGGACGCGAGTCCACGATCCTGATCCACGTGCGGTTTCAGCCACGTGCGATTTGAACCACGCGAGCGCGAGCTCTTGGAGTCCGGTGATGGCAGGTGCACAGTCTCTTGTTGATGTTGAAGGGGTCGTCAAGTGGTTCGACGCCCGCAAGGGGTTCGGCTTCATCGTCGGTCCCGAGGGCCAGGACATCTTCGTCCACTTCTCGGTGATCGAGCAGTCGGAAGGCTTCCGCGCGCTGCGTGACGGAGAGCGCGTGGCCTACTCGGCGAACGACGGCGACAAGGGCTGGTCCGCGACCAAGGCCAAGTCCCTCGGAAGCCGCGTGCCCCCCGCCGAGCGCCCAGGCAATCGCGCCCGCGTGGGCGAGTGACGCCTCGCGAGCATCCCGCGCAACCTGATGGCGCGACCTGACGGCGCAATCTGACGACTCGGCGACCTCGCCGCGGCTGTTACCTTTCACCGCATGGAATGGGGTTCATTCGCCCTCGGAGCATCGGCAGGCGGCGCCGCCGCGCTGCTCGTGACCGCGTCGCTCATCACGCGGCGCCTGGTTCGCCTGCGCGCCGCCGAGGAACGCGCGCGCCGGCAGGAGCGGCTCGCCGAACTCGGCGCGCTCACCGGCGGTCTCGCGCACGAGATCAAGAACCCGCTCTCCACCATCGGTCTCAATGTGCAGCTCGCGAGCGAAGCCATCGCCGACTCCGCGCTGCCCGACGACGACAAGGCGACCCTCGTGCGACGCGTCGAGACGGTGAGCCGCGAGGCCTCGCGCCTCGCGAACATCCTCAACGACTTCCTGCGCTTCGCGGGCCGCATCAAGCTCGCGCCCGTGGACACCGACACCCGCGAGATCGTCGATGAGCTCGTCGACTTCTACCGCCCGCAGTGCGAGCTGCACCGCGTCGTCCTCCGCGCCGACATCCCCGCGACGCCCGTGCGCGCCCGCGTCGATCCCTCGCTGGTGAAGCAGGCGCTCCTCAACCTGCTCATCAACGCGACCCAGGCGATGGCGGCCCAGGACGCCGCGGCGCCCGACGCCACGGCGCGCGAGCTGCTGGTCCGCATCGAGCCGACGCCGACCGAGATCGCCATCCACGTGATCGACACCGGCCCCGGCATCCCCGCGGAGAAGCACCGCGAGATCTTCCGCCCCTACGTGAGCGGGCGGCGCGGTGGCTCAGGCCTCGGCCTCGCGGTGACGCGCCGCATCGTCGAGGAACATGGCGGGCGGATCGATCTCTTCAGCGAGCCGGGCAAGGGCACCGACTTCGTCGTGCGCCTGCCGGTCGCGGGACCGAACGAAGCCTCCACCGACGGCGTCGAGGACGACGACGCACGCAAGACGGTGCTCGACCGCCTCTTCAACCGGGCGGAACGCCGGGGGTGACGGATCGGAGCGGTCGCGGCTGCGGCCGCTCCCTCTGGTGAAACGGCCTCGGAATGAATCCGAGGCCGTTTCGGGATGCGTTTCGAACCCTCGCGGGTGCGTTACTCGAGCCAGTCCTTCGCCTTCAGCCGCTCGGGTACGTAGACCTCGGTGACGTACGAGATGTCCTTGGTGATGAGCGACTCGACTTCCATCTTGAAGCCGTTGGACAGCATGGCGTCGATTTCCTTCTGCCAGCCGCGGTGGCCTTCGAACCAGGGGTAGGCGGCGATCCGGTTGGCGACCTTGATGTCCTCATCGGTCAGGGTGATCTTCACCGCCTCGTCGAGCCCGCACTGACGGTAGTCCTTTGCACGGATGCCGAGGAACTTCGCATCGGGAATCGCAAAGCGCGTTGATTCGTACGCGAGCGAGATCGACCCGTGCTTGATCACGCTGTAGATGTAGTGCCCGTACGGGTCATTGTCGAGCAGACAGATGATCGGCAGTCCAAGCTCCTGGTTCATGCGCTGCAGCATGCGCCGGCATCCGCGTGCGGGTTGACCGCCGCCGTGCGTGAGCACGCAGTTGTGCTTCTCCCAGAAGCGGTCCTCGTTGAAGCGCGCCCAAACGGTTCCCTTCTCGACATGAAGGACGAACTTCGCCTCGCACTTCTTGAACTCGATGATGTCGGGCTCCACGATCGAGGGCAACGAGTAGCCGCCAGAGCCCATGCGCCGGCAGTTGATCTCGTCGCCACGGTCGATGAGCGTGATGTTGCCGACCATCGAGCCTCGATTCTCCGCAAAGACGTGCAGTTCCTCACGCGTGGAGCGCAGCGCGACCTCGAGATCCTCGAGAATCGGATCCGACTCGTCCTGCGTGTCGAAGGTGTTCTCCTTCGTGCCCGCGACGGTGTGCTTGGCTTTGTAGAACACGCCACGGAGGCTGCTTGTCTTGTCGGCGTCGATCAGGTCCAGAATGGTGCTGGCATGGAGGGCTGTCTGCATGAACGGCTTCGCCGTCTTGAGGTCGAAGAGCGGACGTTCGGCGATGCCTTCGCCCATCTCGAGGATGCCCTTCTTCTTGTTCCAGTTCGTATTCGATCTCGTTCGAAGCGGAATCTCAATGATCGGGTCGCGGCCGGCGAGCGCGAGCTTCACGATCTCCCGCGCCAGCGCCTCGATCTTCGCCTGCGTGCGAACATCGCGCTCCCTCCTCTTGCCGCCGTCGCCGTTCGAGTTCCCGTCTGATTTCTTCGCCATGGCTGGAATCCCTGTCGTTCAGATGGATGTCAGAAGAGCCTCGGATCGTCGTCCGTGAAGCCCTTCTCCGTGCTCTTGCCGGGGTCCTTCTACGCGCCCTTGCCACCCTTCCCGCGTGGAGTCGGCGCCGCCTTGCTCGGTTCATCGAAGTTGATTGGCGCGGTCGGCGCCGCCTCCTCGATGGGCGCGATCGCGCTCGCCACGATGATCACGCCTTCGTCGTCGAGCGACTCATCGGCCTGCTTCTTGACCTTGCCGTCCTCGTCGAGTTCCTGGTCGGCGACGGCGGTCTTCTGGCGCGCCTGCTCGAGCAGCGCGTCGTAGAGCTTGCGGGTGTCCTCGCCGGTGATCGCGTTGAGCGCCTTCGAGATCTCGCCGATGTAGCGCTCGAACACGTCGCGTCGCTCGCTCTCGCGGCGCATCTTCTGCCGCTTGCGGAGGTACGTGCCGAGCTTTCGGCCGCACTCCATGAGCGCGAGCTTCATCTCCTTGCGGATCTCGTCGTAGTCGGCGATGGCCTCCTTCGACTCGCTGGTGAACGGCACCCAGACGCTCGCCATGTGGATCATCACCACCAGCGGGCCGATCGGAAGGCTGCCGCGCGGCTGCTGCATCGCGTAGTTCTTCCACGGCGTCTCGGTCACGGCCTTGAAGCTCGAGCACGCGCTCTGCTGGAACAGCAGCGGCACGCGGTTCGCGAAGCGGATCACGCGTCCGGGCTGGTCCGCGGGCAGGTCGCCGCCGAACGCGATGGCCGCCTCGATCTGGAACGGGCGGCCGCGGTAGACCTCCGCCTCGCGCGTCGATGCCGCGTAGAACTCGGCCTTCACGCCCTTGAGCATGCCCGCGAGGAGCTGCCGCACGCCGATGGGCGCGAGGCAGTCGGTCGGCGGCGGCGCGAGCTTCTCGTCGTCGAACGCCTTGAACAGTTGCTCGACCTGCCGCGGGTCGATCTCGGAGACCTTCGTGCGGCTGGTGACGCCGATCGCCTTGCAGAACTTCGCCGCCGTCGGCGCCGACACGCGGCAGAAGCACTCCTGGAGGAAGTCGTACAGCGTGCCCGACTTCTCCTTGACCTCGTAGTCCTTCAGCATCTGGAGCAGGATGCCCAGCTCGATGCCCTTCGGGTGCGGCTGGATCTCCTTGGTCTCCGGCGGCAGCTCCTGCACGCCACGCGGATACACGATCACGCCGCCCGTCTCGGAGGTCTGCGCGGGCTGGTCGGTCTTGCCTCCCTGCGCCGCGGACGCGCTCGTCCCGGGCAGCATGTCGTCGGCGTCCTCCTGCGTCACGCGCGACGGCGGCACGAAGATGATGCGCGCGTGCGGGTTCGCGATCGCCGTGAGCTCGAGGAACTCGTCGACCGATCCGCGGCCCTTCTGGTACTTGCCCTCGAGTTCGATCGACACGCTCGTGCCGGTCTTGAAGACCTCCGGCGAGAGGAAGGTGCCCTCGCTCGAGAGCTGCTTGGTGCCGGCCGACAGGCCGCGGAAGCGCTCCGGCGGAAAGTCGCCGGTCTCGTCATCGAGCGTCACCTCGGCGCGGTTCGTCTTGGTGTTCATCGCCAGCTCGAGATGGTGGGCCATCTGCTTGGCGCTGGGCTTGGTGTGGATCACCATCGGGCGGCCGGTGGTGATGAGGCCGTTCATGCCCGCGGCCGAGATGCCGATGCCCTGCTGGCCGCGCGACATCTTCAGCCGGTGGAACTTCGAGCCGTAGAGGAGCCGGCCGAAGATGTTCTCCACCTGCTTGCGGACGATGCCCGGGCCGTTGTCGATGATCGTGACGCGGTAGCGCGAGCTCTTCGCCGTGGCGGGGCGCCTCGGGTCGAGGTCCTCGATGACCACGGCGATGTCGGGAAGGATGCCACCCTCCTCGCAGGCGTCGAGCGAGTTGTCGACCGCCTCCTTGACCGTGGTGAGCAGCGCCTTGCGCGGGTTGTCGAAGCCGAGCAGGTGGCGGTTCTTCACGAAGAACTCGCTGACCGAGACTTCCTTCTGCCGCGCCGACATCTCCTCGGCGGTCGCGCCCCGGCGCGACTTCTCCGCCTTGTCCGACGACGACGACGACGCCTTGGGCTTCCGTTCCTTCACAGCACTCTCCATAGGGGGTCTCCGAGGGCGTTCCATCGCCCAATTGCGGCTCGCGACATTAGCCGAAGAACGCGCGGCAAACGGCGATCCGACGGGCACTCGTGGCACAACGCCGAATTTCGCGGGAATGGCTATACTCTCCGCCCTTCCGCGCAACGCACCCCCCGAATTTCAACGGAGCATCCAGATGGAAACGACTCTCATCATCCTCAAGCCCGACGCCGTCCAGCGTGGCCTCATGGGCCGCATCATCTCCCGCTTCGAGGAGAAGGGTCTCCAGATCGTCGGCGCCAAGCTGATGCAGATCTCCCCCGAACTCGCGGCGACCCACTACAAGGACCACCAGGGCAAGGGCTTCTACAACGGGCTCGTCGGCTTCATGACCAGCTCGCCCGTGCTCGTGCTCGCCGTCCGCGGCATCGGCGCGATCACCATCGCCCGCTCGATGATGGGCGCGACCTTCGGCTCGAAGGCGGCCCCCGGCACGATCCGTGGCGACTTCGGCGTCTCGAACTCGTTCAACCTCATCCACGGCTCGGACAGCCCCGAGGCGGCGGAGCGCGAGCTGGGCCTGTTCTTCAAGGCGGGCGAGGTCCTCGACTTCCCGCGCGCCGGCGATCGCTGGGTCTACGACGCCAGCTCCGGCAAGCCCGAGTAAGCCTCGATCGCCATCAGGCGGTACGCGACTGCAAGAACGATCCCCACTGATGGTCGAGCCCCAGGCTCGACCATCTTTCATTTTCATGCCACTCCCAGAGGCGGCATCTGCGGCCGCTTCTCCCGTCAGATTCCAGAAAGATGCGGAGATCCGTTGGGTTCTTGCCCCATTGAGCCCAATCGTCGGTGACAAGCAAGCTTCCGCTGCGTAGTCCATGGTCGACGGGCGTATTGTCCGCACCCTCATCAGACCGGCAACGGCCGGATGGGTGGACGGTTGAATCGAATGTCGGGTTTCTTCGAAACATTGAGGAAGCAAGACCGAACTTTGGGGCTCCAAGCGCGTCTAAGCAGCGTCGTCTGGAGTCCTCTCCAACCAACACGGCACTGCCTCGGGTCGCTCGACCCCGGCACCTGTCGAAGGGAATTGCGATGGTGTGGCACGTGCCCGACGTGGTCACGTGGGTTGCCAACGTGACCTGACGGCATCGAGAGGCCAGCGCGTCGAGGTTCGGCGTTGGGCGCGCGTGCGTGAGTGAGTGTTGAACGGGACCCGCAACTCGACGGAGTTGACCAGGGTCTGGACCGAAATTCCGTCTCGCGACTGCAGGGAACAGCCGCGAAGTGAAGTGATCACGATGACTTCTGATTCGTTCGTCTTCGAAAAGTCGCCATCGTGGTTCCTTCTGCATCGCCGGCCTTACCCAGCTGGTTTCGAAACCAAACACACACCCCAGCCGTCGGTCATGCAGGCAAGCGAGCCTGGGTTCTCGTGGAGGGTCTCCTGATGCGCCAGTCATTGCTTCGTTCAAACACCACCATCGACGGGATCACCGGCTCCGAAGCCGGCTCGTTCCGTGACTCACCGCTCGAGCGTGCGCGCAAGCGCGGCGGCCTCGCGGTGCAGGATCGCCCCACCCCCCGACAGGATGGCGCCGCGACCCGCGGAAGTGCGGAAACCCCTTCCCTGTCGATGCTTGAGGAGCGACAGCTCAAGACCATCATGTCGGAGCCGATGGACTACATCGACCATCCCGAGTACCACGAGCCCGACGCCGCCACTCGCATCTACGGCGCCGATGAAATCATTCGGCCCGATGTGACGTGGTACCGCCCGCTCATGGACGACTTCATCTCGACCCGCAGCCGCGGCGCCCGACCGCCGAAGGCCCAGTCGTCGGTGCTGCTCACCGGCGCGCAGGAGCGGGTGCTGTTCATGAAGTACAACTTCGCCCGCTTCAGCATCTCGGAGATCCAGAAGAAGGCCGCCTCACGCGCCCTGACCCCGGCCGAAGCCCGAGAGGTCCTGGGGTGGTACGCCATCGCCAAGCGCTACCGCGAGCAGCTGGCCGAGACCAATCTCGCCCTCGTGCTGGCGATGGCCAAGCGTGTCCGGCTCTCGGAGGTCGATTTCGCCGACCTGATCGGCGAGGGAAACATGGCGCTGATGCGGTCGGTCGACAAGTTCGACTGCGGCCGCGGGTTCAAGTTCTCGACGTACGCCTGCCGGGCGATCCTGAAGGCCTTCAGCCGTCATGGCATCAAGGTGACCACGCAGCGGAAGCGCTTCGGCGCCGAGTACGACCCGGCGCTGGAGAAGTCGAATCACCTCGAGACCGTCCGCGCGACCCATGAACGCGAGTGCGCCGACGAGGTCCGCCACATCGTGGTCGCCAACAAGGCGGATCTCTCCGACATCGAGATCAAGGTCATCAGCCATCGGTTCGGCCTGGATGTCTCGCTCGCGCTCGACCAGGGCACGTCGTCGGTCCCCGCCGAGCCGCTCACCCTCGAGCAGGTCGGCCAGGTCATCGGCGTGACCAAGGAGCGCGTGCGCCAGATCCAGAACAAGGCGCTCGAGAAGATCCGCTCCGCGCTGCAGGCAACCAACCCCGATGCGGCCGGTGAAATGGCCGCCGACATCGCGGCGCGCGAGGGGCGCATCGCGTACCCGAGCAACTGATCCGCTCTACGAAACACCGCCGCGGGGGGACAGCACCCTCGAATCAGGCACCACCGCTCAAAGAACGCGAGGCGCGCGACCCCGCCATCAGGCGCGCGCCTCGCGGCGTTTTTGGCGCTCCGCGCTACACTTGCCACCCCCCATCGGAGCACGCCATGAAGAGCAAGGTCTACGAATCCCCCAAGGCAGCACTCGAAGGACTCGCGAAGGACGGCATGACCGTCGCGGTCGGTGGCTTCGGTCTCTGCGGCATTCCCGAGCAGCTCATCCTTGCGCTCCGCGACTCGGGCGCCAAGGGGCTCACCGCGGTGAGCAACAACGCGGGCGTCGACGAATGGGGACTCGGGCTCCTGCTCAAGACCCGGCAGATCCGGAAGATGATCTCGAGCTATGTCGGCGAGAACGCCGAGTTCGAGCGGCAGTTCATGTCCGGCGAACTGGAACTCGAGTTCAACCCGCAGGGCACCCTCGCGGAGCGCATGCGGGCGGGCGGCGCCGGAATCGCGGGCTTCTACACCAAGACCGGGGTCGGGACCGTCGTCGCCGAGGGCAAGGAGACCAAGGAGTTCGACGGCGAGACCTACGTGCTCGAGCGCGGGATCCGGTCGGACCTGTCGCTGGTCAAGGCGTGGAAGGCCGACACCAGCGGGAACCTGGTGTTCCGCAAGACGGCCCGCAACTTCAACCCCATGGTTGCGATGTGCGGCCGTGCCTGCGTCGCCGAGGTCGAGGAGATCGTGACCACGGGCGCGCTTGATCCCGACCAGATCCACCTTCCCGGCATCTATGTGGACCGCATCGTGAAGACGGTCTCCGAGAAGCGAATCGAGCAGCGAACCGTTCGGGCCCGCGCGTGAGCGGCTGTGCGGTTATTGGACGCCGATGCCGCGTCCGCGTCTTTTGAGACGCTTGTACAGCCCGTGAGGCGATCGGTCGATCATCCCTCCGACCCCCGGGCATGGCGCGCGGCGGTGTCGCGCAGTCCATGTCCGATCCAGTGCGCAACTCGACCTCCCTCGCCGATGGGAACCATCGCATCACCCCCGGTCCGCAAGGACCCGTCGAGGCCGTTGCGGCGTGCTCGAATCCCGCAAGGAATCCTGCATCACAATCGGACCGACTTCGTTCGGATCGGCTCGGAATGGGCAACGAATCCGGCGTGTTGTGGAACAATGCGGGTCCCCCGCTCCCGCCGCCCGGCCGGACGGACATGCGAGTGATCTAGCCCCTTTGCAGCAATCGTCTTGGAGATGCACGTGATCCGTTTCATCAGCACCAACTCGGCTCAGAAGTTCCGCAACCGCCTCGCCGTCGCGACCCTCGCCACCGGCCTCGCCCTCGGCGCGACGGGCGGCGCGATGGCGCAGGCTTCGCGCGGCGGCATCGCCTCGCTGTTCATCCCGGACTTCCTGCCGCGTGACCTCCCGGTGTTCGTCGACTCGCTCGGTCTCGAGGAGTGGCAGCGCCCGATCCTGGAGGCGCTGCTGGACGACTACCAGACCAACTTCGCCACCGCGGCGGACGGCGTGCGCGCCAGCATGGGTCAGCTGAAGGACGCCGCCGCGGGTACCAGCCCCGACAAGATCGTCGACCTCATCTCGAAGCCGCTCGTCTCGTGGGGCGAGGAGAAGAAGAAGCTCCGCGCAGACTTCCTCGAGAGCGTCAAGAGCCAGCTGAGCGAGGTGCAGGTCGACTCGTGGCCGCGCCTCGAGCGCGCGCTGCTCCGCGAGAAGGCGCTGCCGAACGGCGAACTCTCGGGCGAGTCGCTCGACCTCGTGCTCATCGCGCGCGAGACGGACGCGCCCCCGGCCGTCGCCGACGCGGCGCGCGCCGCCATCGACGACTACGAGCTCAAGCTGAACCAGGCCCTTGCCGCCCGCGAGCAGGTGCTCGAGGGAACGATCGCGTCGATGCTCGGCGCCATGGGTCCGAACGACATGGACAAGCTGCAGGGCATCCAGCAGCGCATCATGCAGCTCCGCGTGGCGGTGCGCGAGGTCCAGGACGCGTCGCTCGCCGCGATCCGCGACGCGCTCGGCTCGGAGTACGGACCGAAGTTCGAGCAGCGCGCGCTGCGCCGCGCGTTCCCGGCGGTGTACGGACCGGATCCGGTGACGCCGCTGTTCGAAGCGGCCCTGGCCCTTCCCGACCTGAGCGACGACCAGAAGGAGAAGCTCGCCGCGCTGCGCACGACCTTCACCGCCGACCACGGATCCCTCCAGGTGCGCTACGCCGATGCGATCCGCAAGTCGGAGCCCCTCGAGCGCATCCGGCGCATGCGCGACGCGCAGACCAAGGCGGCGGGCGGCACGGTCAAGTCGGGTGACTCGGCCGAGATCGACGCGATCAAGACCGAGCGCGGCGACCTGTACGCGCGCTACCGCGCGAAGCTCTCCGAGATCCTGACCGACCAGCAGAAGGAGTCCGTGCCCGGCTTCGGAAAGCCCGGCGCCGATCTCGCGGGTCAGAAGTACGGCGATGCCGTGCATCTCGGCACCGGCGGCGCAGCCGGCGGAGATGGCGTGCGCGCCCCGAGCAAGCAGGGCGATTCGGCCACGGCGGGCGAGGAGAAGGTCGATCCTGCGGTCAAGCCGTCGAAGAACAGCTCCCCGACGATGAACGACACCAAGACCAACGAGCCGAAGCCGGCCAAGAGCCCGAAGGCGGAGTGATGCATCGGACGACCGAGGGCGCCACCGCTTCGCGCGCGGCGTCCGGGTTTCCGGAACACGTGCTCCGCGAGGAGTGAGCGACGAACCGAAACGGGACGCACGGCACAACGCCGCGCGCCTCCAACCCGAGAGAGCAGGAAACGCGTGCAATTCGGAAGCAACGGCACCAACGGAACCACGACCGTCACCGAGATCTCGGCGCCGGTCAAGGATGCGCGTGCAGCCGCGATCCCGGCCTCACAGGACGCGGGAGTCCGCGAGCGCTGCGCGCTGCTCGGCATCGAGTGGCTCGACAAGGCGCCCGCCTCCGACCCCGCCGCGGCGGAACTGCTCGCGCCCGAGATCGCGGTGCGCCTCGGCGCGGTTCCCGTCTCGATCGACGGCAACCGGCTGCTCGTCGCGATGCTCGATCCGCTCGACACCGCGGCCGTCGATGAGATCGGCGCGGTGACCGCCCGCATGGTGCGGCGCATCGGCCTCGAGGCGCCCGCGTTCCGCGAGCTCATGCGCGACCGGTACGGCACGACGGCCGCGCGCATGGCCGAGACGCTCGCCTCGGACGGCGGACTCGCCGCGACGCCCGACAACGAGCACAACCTCGACGCCATCGAGGCGGACGACGTCCACCGGATGGCCGAGCAGCCGACGCTCATCAACCTGGTGAACCTCATCCTGCTCGAGGCGATCCAGAGCCGCACGAGCGACGTGCACGTCGAGCCGTTCGAGAGCGAGCTGCGCGTCAAGTACCGCATCGACGGCGTGCTTGTCTCGCAGCCCCAGCCGCCCAAGCACCTGCAGGCGGCGCTCATCGGCCGCATCAAGATCATGGCGGGCATGAACATCGCCGAGCGCTATGTGCCGCAGGACGGCCACATCACGCTGCGCTTCGAGGGCCGCAAGGTCGACATCCGCGTGTCGACGGTCCCGACGCTCTACGGCGAGTCGGTGGTCATGCGTATCCTCGACAAGAGCTCGCTGCCGCTCGACCTCAAGAGCCTCGGCATGAGCGAGTCGCACCGCGCGATCGTCGACCGCATGATCGAGAAGCCGCACGGGCTCGTGCTCGTGACCGGCCCGACCGGCTCGGGAAAGACGACCACGCTGTACGCGGCGCTCTCCAAGCTCTACGACCCGCGCAAGAAGATCATCACGATCGAGGATCCCGTCGAGTACGAGCTCAACGGCATCAACCAGATCCCCGTGAATGCCAAGCGCGGACTCAGCTTCGCGACGGGCCTGCGCGCGATCCTGCGACAGGATCCCGACATCGTGTTCGTCGGCGAGATCCGCGATACCGAGACCGCGGACATCGCGATCCGCTCGGCGCTGACGGGCCACCTGATCTTCTCGACGCTGCACACCAACGACGCGATCTCGTCGGTCGGACGACTCGTCGACATGGGTGCGGAGCCGTACCTCGCGGCGAGCGTGCTCGAGGGTCTGCTCGCGCAGCGCCTGGGACGACGCCTCTGCACGCAGTGCACCGAGCGCCGGCCGATCAGCGAGGACACGCAGAACCGCCTCAACCCCGATGAGCGGGCGCGCCTCGGCGGCTTCCAGAACGTCGGTCGCGGCTGCGACAAGTGCGGCAACAGCGGTTTCCGCGGGCGACTCGGCTTCTTCGAGATCGTGCGCATCTCGTCGCCGCTGCGCGCCGCCATCGCGCAGAACCGCCCCGTGCACGAGCTGAAGGCGCTGCTCGACCCCGACTTCATCACGATGCGCGAGGACGGCATCCGCAAGGTCGCCGAGGGCATCACGACCGTCGAGGAAGTGCTGCGCGCGACGCAGGACGTCGAGGACTTCGCCTCGGAACTCAAGTTGGCCGAGGGCCGTTCCCAGGGGCACGCGGGCTCACGCGGATGATGACCGACTGACACGCGACGCGCACCGAGCGGCGACCGACACGATCCACGACCGAATCCACCGATGCCTTCCTTCCGCTACCAAGCCCTTGCCGCCGACGGCGCCATCCAGAATGGCTCGATCGTCGCGCCCGACCGCGCGACCGCGATGCGGCTCCTCCAGCAGAAGGGCGAGACGCCGCTCGACCTCGTGATGAGCGAGGCGGACGCCGCGGCCGAATCGGGACGCGCGGTGTCGAGGCCGACGATCACCCGCTCGGAGCTCGCGGACCTCGTGCGCGAGCTGGCGACGGCGCTCGAGGCCGGTCTTCCGCTCATGCAGGCGCTGCGGACGGTGCGTCGCCAGGCTGCCAACCGGAACATGCAGGCGATCCTCGACTTCATCATCGAGCGCGTGGAGGCCGGCGTGCCGTTCCACACCGCGGCGAAGGAGTACGGTCCGCCGTTCGACGACATGACGACCGGCATGCTGCGCGCGGCCGACGCGTCCGGCCGCACCGCCGAGATCCTCCACCAGCTCGGCGACCTGCTCGAGCGCTCGGTCGAGCTGCGGCGCGAGGTCGTCGGCGCGATCATCTACCCGCTCATGATCGCGGGACTCATCGCGGTGAGCGTCGTGGTGCTGATCGCCTTCGTGCTGCCGCGCGTGATGAAGCCGATCCTGCAGGCGAACCTGGAGCTGCCGCTGCCGACCCAGATCCTGATGGGCATGTCGGACTTCGTGGGCAGCTGGTGGATGGCGCTGATCGCCGCGGGCCTGCTCGCGGGCGTGTCGTGGCGCAATTGGATCCAGAAGCCGCAGAACCGCCTCCGCTTCGACACCTTCCTGCTCGGACTTCCGGTGGTCGGGCAGCTCGTGCGCGACATCGCGGTCGCGCGCTTCACCCGCACGCTGGGGACGCTCGTCTCGGCGGGCATCCCGATCCTGAACGCGCTCCGCATCGTGCGCGACACGCTGGGCAACCAGGCGCTGATGCAGGCGATCGACCAGGTCTCGGACAAGGTCTCGACGGGCCAGTCGCTCGCGGACCCGCTCGAGCGCTGCGGACACTTCCCGCCGCTGCTCGTGCAGATCGTGAACATCGGCGAGCGCTCGGGCCGCCTCGAGCAGATGCTCCTGCACGCCGCCGGCTCGTTCGACCGCCAGGTCAACAACTCGCTCAAGCTCTTCACCCGCATCCTCCCGACGATCCTGCTCGTCGTGATGGCGCTGATCGCCAGTTTCGTGCTCTCGGCGATCCTTCTTCCGATCATCGAACTGCAGAAGGCCGCGGGCGCGTAACCCAGGACCGCCCGATTCACAGGAGAAACCCATGAAGTCTCGCAACATCCGCCGTCCGCTCCGCCAGCTCCGCCGTGGCTTCAGCCTCATCGAGGTGATCGTGGCCGTCACGATCATCGCGATCTTCGCGGGTCTGGTCGCACCGCAGCTGCTCAAGCGCCTCTCGGGCGCGAAGCAGGACCAGGCGCGCACCGAGGCGAACGCGATCGCGGCGCAGGTCAAGATCTACCTCACCAACCGCCAGGAGTCGAAGCTCGCGGCGGACTTCCAGCTCGACAACCTCGTGCCGGAGTACCTCGAGTCGACCGACGACCTGCTCGACCCGTGGGGCAACCGGTACCTGATCCTCGAGGGCACCAACGGCCGCGACTTCGACATCGTGAGCTACGGCGCCGACGGCACCCCGGGCGGCGAGGGCGAGAACGCCGACATCACCCACGGCAAGGCTCCGAAGAAGAGCAGCTGACCGCGGCGCACGACGGACACGAACCCGCGAACCATCCCCGGCGAGGACGCCAGTGAAGCAATCGGCCACCAGCCAACCCACGCGAAAGCCGCGCCCATCGGGGCGCGGCTTCTCGCTGCTCGAGGTGGTGATCGTGTGCGCGATGCTCGCGATCGTCGCCGCGATGGCGATGCCGCGGTTCCTCGTTGTCGACCGGCAGCGCGAGGAGAAGGCCATCAGCGACGTCGAGGACCTGCTGCGGATGTTCGCGTTCCGCAACTCGGTGGGCACGCAGCAGATCGGCCTCCACTACAACCAGTCCGAGGGCGAGATCTCGCTCTGGATCCTCGACCTCAATCCGAAGGATCCCGAGGGACCGCGGGTGTGGCAGCAGGACCGGCTGAGCTCCGCGATCGAACTGCCGGAGCAGATGACGATCGTCGCCGCGTCGGCCGACGAGACCGAGATGCGCGACGAGATCTGGACGATCACCTCGAACCCCGACGGCAGCAGGCCGCGCATCGCGATCTCGCTCGCCGGCCGCGAGGCCGCGGGAGACCTGGTGCTCGACACCTACTCGAGCGTGCCGGTGCGCACCGACAAAGAGGGCGCGGTGGTGCGGCAGGCGATCGACCTCGACGGCGAGGGACGCGGCCTCGACCGATGGTGAGCATCGACGACGGGCACGCGGCGGAGCACGACAGGTAAGAACGCGACACGCCAGGACACGACAGAACACGACAAGACAAGACAAGACACGGCACGGCACGGCACGACCCCGATGAGAAGCATGCGCAGCGAACCGATCCATCCCCGACCGAACCGAGGCACGCGCGCGCGCCGCGGCTTCGCGCTCATGGACGCGGTGATCGCAGGCGTGCTGCTGTCGATCGGGATGATCACCGTGCTTTCGGTCGGCGGGCAGGCGATGTCGATGCAGCGGCGCGGCGAGATCGATGTCCGCGCGGCGGCGGCGCTCGACGACCTGCTGTCGGGCGTGCTGACCGAGGGCGTCGCCGACTACGAGAAGCTGCATCCGCTCAGCGGCGGCTTCGACCCGGGCTCGCCCTACGAGGACTTCGAGTTCGAGATCACGATCGAGCGCGGCGGCTCGGGAGTCCCTGCGCGCGTGGTCGCGCGGGTGATCCACGAGAACGGCCGCGATTACTCGGTCGAGACCAGCATTTCCGAGAAGCGCGGAGAAGAGCCCGACCCCGTCCGGGAGCCGACGGAACCAATCGACCGCGAGGCGCGGTACCTACAAAGGCAGCAGCAACGCGATGGACAAACCGCAATCCCACAGCAGCCGCAGTGACGCCCCCGCGTCGCGCCGCGGCTTCACCATCGTCGAGCTCGTCATCGCCATCGCGGTGAGCGCGATGGTCATCGTCACGGTGTCGACCGCGCTGTCGCGCATCTCGAAGACGCGCGACGTGGCGCGCACGCGGCTCGACGCGGTCACGCGCGCCAACGCCGCGCTCGACGCGGTGCGCCGCGACCTCGTGTCGGTGGTGCGCGACGGCGACCTCTTCTACAGCCGCGTGCTGCTGTTCGACGGCGCGAGCTTCACGCCGTACGGCATGATGGGCCGCGACGAGATCCTGGTCTTCAACAACCGGCTGCGCCCGATGCGCCGCGACGACTACGCGGGCGAGGGCGGCGAGTACGAATCGCAGTACCGCATCGAGGAGGACTCCTCGGGCAGCGTGCTCTGGCTGCGACGCGACGCCGTGCCCGACGAGATGGGCGAGGGCGGCGGCATGGCCATCCCCTCGGTCGAGGGCATCGTGGGCATCGAGGTCGAGGCGTACGACGGCGAGGCGTGGTACCCGGACTGGGATTCGGATGTCTACGGCCTGCCGTGGGCCCTGCGCGTGACCGTGACCGCGACCGGCGAGTCGCTCGACAACCCGTCGTCCGATCCGACGCGCTCGCTCGTGACGCTGCGCACGCAGGTGCCGATCGATCGCATCGTTCCTCCCCCGCCGCCGCCTGAAGAGGATGAGGCGGCGAAGGAAGGCGAGACGCCGACGGGCGAGGACGCTGCGGGCGAAGAAGGTGGAAACCAAGCGGGCGCCGGCGGCGCCCTGCCTCCCGGTGTGGAGATCGAGGCGGGCGGCAACGCCGGCGGCGGTCGTGGCCCGGGCGGTGGACGCGGTCCCGGCGGCGGCGGCGGTGGCGGCGGCGGTGGCCGTCGTCCCGGTGGTGGCGGCGGCGTCGGCGGCGGCGACGGGATCGAGGGCGGCGGTGGTTTCGGTGGAGGTAATCGTCCGCCGACCAGCAACCGTCCGAGCCGTGGTCGCGGCCAGGCCAGCGTCGGCGGCAGCGTCGGCGGCATCCGCGGCGGATTCTCGACGAGCTCGAGGGGTCGCTGAATGAGGGTCGACCGGCGCATCCAGCATCGTCGTGGCTCGGTGATCGTGATCGTGATCTGGTCGGTCGCGATCGCGGCGGTCATCGTCGGCGCGGCGCAGGTCCTCGCGTTCCGGCAGGCGGCGATGGGACGCGAGTCGATCGCCAAGGTCGAGGCGCGCTGGGCGGCGCGCGCGGGCATCGAGGAGACCCTCGCCGTGCTCGAGTACCACACCGAGGAGCCCGATGCATCGACGGCGCGGCAGCTCTACAAGGACCTCGAGCTGGTGGCCGACGGACAGCTCGAGTCGGGTGACTGGCAGATCCGCCATGTCGAGGACGGCGTCGAGATCCGCGGACCGCAGGACGAGCACGCCAAGCTGAACATCAACAACATCGACCGCGCCACGCTGCTCGAGCTCGACAGCATGACCATGGACGTCGCCGACGCGATCGTCGACTGGCGCGACACCGACGACACCGCGGGCATGATGGGCGCCGAGTACGAGTTCTACGTGAACCGCGACCTCGGCTACGAGCCGCGCAACGCGCCGTTCCGCTCGATCGCGGAGCTGGAGCTGGTGGCGGGCGCCTTCCCGAAGTACGTGCGTGGCGAGGACCAGAACCTCAATGGGCGCCTCGATCCGAACGAGAACGACGGCGGCGCCAGCGAGCCGCCCGACGACGCGGACGGCTTCCTCGACGCGGGTTGGTCGGGCGCGCTCACCGCGCGCAGTTCGGGAAGCCTCATCGGCGCGACGGGCACGGCCCGGCTCAACCTCCGCGAGGCGACGCCCGAGGAGATGCAGGAGCGCTTCGGCGTGACCGCCGAGCAGGCGGCGGCGCTGGCCGGGTTCGCGAAGGGACAGAGCGCCAAGCTCGAGATGCTGCTGACGCAGGATCTCGCGACCCTGAGCGCGGGCGGCGGCAACACCCGCGGCGGCCAGGCGGGCGGCATGCCCGGCGGACGGTCGGCGGGGCGCGGGAACGATAACCAGAACCAGAACCAGGGCCAGACGGCCTCCGGGCGCCAGAGCGGTCGCAGTTCGTCGGGCGCACCGTCGGGTCAGGCCGGCAACTCGCGCATCCAGTCGCTCGACCAGCAGCAGCTCCGGCGGATCTTCCAGGAGGGCACGCTCGAGACGGCCGCGCAGCCGATCCTGGGCAAGGTCAATCTGAACACGGCACCCCCCGCCGTTCTTCGTGCGCTGCTGCCCGATGATCCGATTAGTGCGGATGCCATCCTCTCGCTTCGCAACGCCTCGTCGTCCGGCCTGCTGGCGATTTCAGACCTGCTCGGTTCGAGCCGAATAACCCCACAGTCCCTCGCAGCCATCGCACCCTACGCCGATACGCAGAGCTACGTCTTCACCGTCACCAGTCGAGGTCGCTCGGCCACAACTGGACTTGAAGTTGAAATCACGGCCGTCATCGATCGTTCCACGCTTCCTGCGCGGATCCTGGAGTACAGAGAACAGTGAAGAAAGCACAGCCCACCACCACCATCGACGACACGCTGCTCGCGGTCGCCGAGCGCCAGCCTGACTCTTGGCGGGTGCTGCTGGTTCGCCGCGGCGATCGGCCGACGGTGCTGAATGCGCGCGAGTTCGCGGCCACCGACGAGGCGGGTCTCGCCTCCTGGCTCGAGTCGCAGCGCTGCGGCGACCTGCGGGTCGTGCTGCCGTCGTCGGCGACCATCATCCGCTCGGTGGCGGTGCCCGCCGCGGCGCCCATGCAGATGCTGGCGGCGCTGCGGCTGCAGGCCGAGGGCATGTTCCTCGGCTCGATGCCGATCGCGCGCATCGGGCTCGGCGTGATCGACGGGGCGTCGGACGCGGAGCGTCAGGGCATCATCATGGCCTGGCCGGAGTCGCAGATCGGCGTCGGCGTGGGCGGTCGGCTCGAGTCGATGGCCCGCTACGTGCCGGAGCCGGCGGCGATGCTGGCGCTGGCGTCGGGCAACCGGCCGGTGATCTCGGCCGATCGTCGCGACGGCTCGATCGCGGTGGCGCTGCGCGGCCCCTCGGGGCTGGTCCTGCGCGCGACCCGCGAGGCGCCTGGCGACGACGTCGAGGGCGATACCGCGTGGAACGAAGGCCTGCGCCGCGCGCTGGTCGAGACCGCGCTGAATGCGGGCATGGAGCCGGGCGCGATCGCGGCGTTCATCGGTGAGACCGAGCGGTCGGTCTCGCGGGATGGCGACCGCGTGTTCCTGTTCGATGCCGGGCTCCGCAGCCACCTCGAGGCGCGGCTGAGCGTCCAGGTCGCGGCGGCGGAGGGTGATGGCGACTGGTGGTCGACCTGGGCGATTCCGCTCGGAGCGGCCGTGGTCGCGTGCGGTCCGCTCGCGGAACTGTCGAAGATGCGCCGGTTCGAGGAGCGGAACGCGCCGACCGGCGTCGAGCGCTTCATCGAGCGGTACTCGCAGCCGTCCCGCGCGCTGCGGGTCGGACTGGTCGCGTTCACGCTGGTGGGCGTCGCGCCGATCGCGTCGGCCTGGCTGCGCGGCAAGGTGCTCGAGTTCAAGATGCCCGAGGCGTCGCACGCGTTCGAGCGGTCGCAGCGCGACATCGAGCAGCGCATCGCGCTGTACACCGAGCTCTCGAAGCGCACGCTGCCGGTGGCGAAGATCCTGGGCGACCTCGCCTGCTGCACGCCGGATGGCATCGAGATCGAGTCGATCCAGCTGTCGCCCACCCAGGGCGTCACGCTGCGCGGCGTCGCGAAGGCGCAGGGCGAACGCTCCGCCGCCGAGATCGTGAACTCGATGGCCACGCTGATGGATTCGTCGGGCGTGTTCGACAAGACCCACTGGCGCTGGAACACCCCGGATGGCCGCGGGATCTTCAAGTTCGATCTCGACGCGCTGATCGTGCGTCCGACGCTCGACGCGGACTTCCCCGAGGAGCGCGACTGGGCGGTGAAGACGCTCGCGCAGCGGAAGTACGGCAGCATCGCGGACGAGGCCGACGGGGGCGCGCAGCCCTCGGCTGGAAGCACGGCCGCAGCGACCGATACCGCAAAGCCTGACGCCGGGAAGCCCGCGGTCGCCGATGCGGGCAAGCCCGCCGATGGTGCGGGCGACGGCGCGCCGCCGGAGACGGCGATCGCGCAGGGCAACCGCCCGCCGGCGACGGATGCCGGCGCCGCAGGTGCCACGGGCGCCGCGGATGGATCGACCACCTCGCTGCCGTCGCGCGGCATCGGACGCCGTGACCCGGCCTCCGCGCCGGGCGCGGGAACCACCCCGCCCGCGACGGATGCGGCCACCAAGCCCGCCACCGCCGGGAGCGGCGCGGGCGCCGGCGGCGGACCCGCGGCGACCGCCGCCGCGAACACCGCGGTGCCGGACGCGTTCACCGACGAGCAGCTCGCCGCGATGTCGAAGGAGGAGGCGCGCACGCTCCTCTCGGAGATCTCGAAGGCGCGGCGCCGCAACGAGCTCGACGCCGACACGCGCAAGCGGCTCGCCGACGACTTCCAGCGCATCCTCGAGCACCTGAAGAAGTAACCGAAGACGAAGCCACCGCAGCAGGCGTCCCCGACGCAGCCACCTGAAGCATGTCCGGCCGCCGCAAGCGACGGATCCAGCACCGACCGCGAATCGAACATGTCGAACCACTCCACTTCAGGCTCCAAGAAGGATCCCTTCGAGCGCGTGCTCGAGCGGTACAACGCGCTGCCCCGTTCGGGGCGCTGGGCGGTGATCGCCGGCGTCGCGCTGGGCGGCTTCATGCTGCTGGACAGCGTGCTGTGGCCGATCGCCGACGGCCTCAACCGTCGCGCCGACCGGCTTGAGCTCGCGCTGACGCGCGCGGCGGACCGCGCCGAGGGCCTGCCCGACGAGGTCGTCGAGGCCGCCGTCGCACATGGACCGAACCAGGTGCCGCTCACCGAGAAGGCGGGCAAGGAACGCCTCGCCGCCGCGGTCGCCGAGATCCTGAAGAAGAAGAACATCTCCGCCGGTCAGGACGTGCGCCCCGCGCAGCCGCTGCCCGCGTCGGTGATGGGCGGCTCGATGGCGAAGTCGGTCGCCGAGATCCGGTTCGAGGGAACGCCGGATGCAGTGCTGGCGGTGCTCAGCGAGCTCGATGCGAGCCCCGCGATCGACGCGATCAGCGATGTGCGGCTCAACTACAACGCGGGAACGAAGCGCGTCGGCGTGCAGCTGAGCGTGGAGAAGTGGGGCACCGTGCAGAAGACCGCGCGAGGTGGAGCGTGAAGTTCATCCTTGACCGGCTTCCCCCTGGCCTGCGCGTCGGCACTCCGGTGCTGGTTTCGGCGGCGGCCGTCGGCATCTCGGCGATCGTGGTCGCCTTCGGCGTGGGTGGCGTCGCGAAGTCGCTGATCCAGCCGTCGATCGACGCGAGCGAGGCCGACCCCCTCGAGCCCCTCGCCGTCGACAGCAAGAACCTGCTCGAGGCGAGCCGCAAGCGCTTCGAAGGTCGCTCGATGTACACGCTGCCGCCGATGCCGGTGCGCAAGCCGCGCGTCGTGGAGCAGCCGAAGCCGGTCGAGCCGCCCAAGGTCGACCTCGGCCCGCCGCCGCCGCCCGCGACCTACACGGGACCCGCGCCGGCGAGCGTGATCGGCAACTTCGTCTTCTTCCCGACGCTGAGCGAGGACCGCAAGCACATCAAGGTGGGCGAGACCCGGGCCGGCATCACGGTCATGGAGGTCGATGGACCCTACTCGGTCAAGCTGGGCTACCAGCGCGGCGAGTACACCGTGTCGATCCTCGCGAAGGCCGACGACCGGATCCTGAAGGGCACCGTGCCGACGCCGCGGATCAACGGCATCACCACGGGTGAGGCCGCGACCTCCGGTGCGGGCACGACGCCCGCGGGCGGGTCGGCCGGCGCCGCGAGCGCGGGTGCTGCCGCGGGAGCGACGGGAGCCGCCGGTGCTGCCGGTGCGACGCCCGGTGGAGCCGCAGGAGGCCGTACTGGTCTTCGAGGCGAGCGCGTTGGCGCGGGCGTGAAGCCCAACACCCCGGGGAGCCCCAACGGCAATCCCGTGACCGATGTCCCGGGCGACCAGCCCGGTGGCGGAACACCCGCCGGAACCGGACCGGAGGGCGAGCCGCAACTGCCGTCCGCCGCGATGGAGCCGCAGCGCCTGGAGACCCCCGGCCGGGCCGGCGGTCAGCCGGGCGAGGATGCGCCGCCGCCCGAGTACGTCGACCGCGAGTCGCTGCCACCGCGCCTCTCCGAAGACCAGATCGCCGGAATGTCGGAGGCGCAGGCCCGCGCGGCGCTCGCCGCGATCAACGCGACCGACCGGCTCACCGTCGACGACCACAGCCGCGCGCGGCTGGACCACGAGCGCACCCTGCTTCGGGCGCGACTCGACCGCCGCCCGTGACCGGGGGTCGGCACGCGGCGATCCGGCGTCCCGGATCCAAGGCATCTGCCCCGCGTAATTGACCGCTTTCAGCAGCGGTTGCCGATTGAAGCACTACGAATCACGCTCCCTCGCCCTCGGGCCGGGAGCCGAGAGATGACACCGCGGCCACCGCCGCCTCAGAACCGGAGTCCGAACTTGCGTCCGAACCGACCCTTCTTCCGTGCGCAGCGCCTGACCGACCTTGTCCTGCACAGCGCCGTGTCGCACGGCACCATCCTGCATGGCACCGTCCTGCGCGACCTCGCGCGCGCCTCGGCGATCCTCGCGCTGGCTGGTCCGGTGGCTCCGCTCTCGGCGGCGATGCTCGAGCAGAACACGACCGCTCCGCAGACGGCCCCCGCCGGTGACGGCGGCGAGAAGAAGGACGACCCCCGCAGCGTGGCGAGCTTCGCGCCGACGCCGCCGCCGACCACTCCCCCGTCGCAGCTGCGCGGCGGCCGCGAGGGACGCAAGACGGTCGACGATGAGCTCGTGCCGCTCGCGATCAAGAACCAGAGCATCGAGGACCTGGTCCCGCTCATCTTCGAGTGGACCGGCAAGTACGTGTTCTACAAGCCGACCGACCTGAGCAACAAGAAGATCACCATCGTCGGCGACCGCAAGATCCCGAAGAGCCAGGCGCTCGACTACATCTTCCAGGCGCTGAAGTACGAGGACCTCGCCGTCACCGAGACCGAGGACGTGATCTACATCGGCCTGGCGACGCAGCAGAAGAAGACGCAGCCCGGCGTCGTCCTCGGACCCGAGGAGGACGTGATGGCGCTCGAGGACAACGGCCTCTTCGTCACCAAGATCTTCCGCCTGAAGCAGTCGCGGGCGAACGACGTGCTCGAGCGCATCGAGCCGCTCATTCCCGAGGAGTACGCGCAGCTCGCCGCCGACGGCGACTCGAACCAGATCCTCGTGGCGGGCGACGTCGGCCTGGCCAAGAAGGTCCAGACCCTCATCAACATGCTCGACATCCCCTCGTGGGATGACTACGCGACCGAGACCTTCCGCCTCCAGTACCAGGATGCGCAGACCGTCGCGACCATCATCGAGGATCTCTTCCAGGACGACGGCTCCGCCGGTGGCCGCGCCATCGGTGGCGCGCGCAACCAGAACCGCCAGAACCGCGGCGCGCCGCAGCAGCCGGGCATCCCCGGACAGGCTGGCGGTGGTGGCGGCAACGGCCTCATCGTGACCGTGCTGCAGTCGATGAACTCGCTGACCGTGCGCGCGACGCCGACCGTGCTGGCGGAGATCCGCCGCCTGGTCGCGGGCGCGTGGGACCTGCCGCCGAACTCGTCGGGCAGCATCTTCCGCACCTACGACCTCAAGTACGCGGATCCGACCAAGGTGCGCGACCTGCTCGGCACCCTGCTCGGTGGCGGCGGATCGTCGAGCCGCCAGGGCCAGACCAACCGCGCCTTCGCCGGCGGCCGCGTGCCGCAGATCGGCGGACAGGGCGGCGGCGAGGGTTCGCCGCAGGCGGCGGTCGCCAACATCTTCTCGATCGAGGCGTACCCGGATTCGAACCGCCTCGTCGTGATCTCGAAGACGCCCGACAACTACGACTGGCTCGACAAGTGGATCAACGAGCTCGACCAGCCGTTCACCTCGGGTCTCCCGGTGAACGTGCCGCTGAAGCATGCGGGTGCGGTCGAGCTGAGCGAGATCCTCAACACGCTGCTCGCGGCGTCCGGCTCCGAGGGCGGCGGCCTCCGTCTGCCCGAGGAGGGCATCCAGGGCCTCAGCTCGAGCTTCAACTCGGGTCTCGGCGGCGACCAGGGCGCCAACTCGAACTTCAACATCGGCAGCCAGGGCCAGGACAACCAGCTGCGCTTCCCGTGGCAGGGCTCGCGCGCCGGCCAGGGTGCGGGCGGAACGCCGCAGGAAGTCAGCGCGCTCATCGGCCGCAGCCGCGTGGTGCCGAACCCCGAGCAGAACTCGGTGCTCGTGATGGCGCCGCCGGAGGTCGAGAAGAAGGTCATCGAGATCATCCACGAGCTCGACAAGCCCGGCCGCCAAGTGATGATCACCGCGGTGCTCGCCGAGGTGAAGGTCGGCGACGGATTCTCGTGGGGCGCGCGCGTCGGACAGAACCTCTCGTCTCCGCTCAACGGCGGTGACAACTCGGTGGGCGGCTCGCTCTCGCTCCAGCTCACGAAGGGCAACGGCGGCACGGGCAACACCACCAACGAGAACTTCGCGTCGCCGTGGTTCGACTCGAGCCTGCTCGAGATCTCGACCGCGAACGACCTCGGCTTCTTCCTGCAGGCGCTGTCGACCGACAACTCGGTGCGCATCCTGCAGCAGCCGCGCGTGTTCACCCGCGACAACAAGGAGGCGAAGTTCGTCGCCGGCCAGGACGTGTCGATCATCACGGGCAACACGTCGGGCTTCGGAACCACGGGCACGACGCAGAGCTTCGAGCAGCAGTTCGTCGGCGTCGGCATCAACGTGCGTCCGCGCATCACGCAGGACAACAACGTCGCGATGGAGGTCGAGATCCTGCTGTCGAACCTCTCGGCGTCGACCGCGTCGTTCAACCAGAACCCGGTCATCGACCGCCGCCAGACCAACACCAACGTGACGGTCAAGAACGGCCAGACGATCGTGATCTCGGGCATCCGCCGCGAGCAGGAGACGACCATCGACCGCCGCCTGCCGTTCCTCGGCGACATCCCGGTGCTCGGCGCGGCGTTCAGCTCGACCGAGCGCCAGAAGGAAGTCGTCGAGCTCGTGGTGTTCCTGGTGCCGGTCGTCGTCGAGAATCCCGACGCGAACGACACGAACTTCAACGCCGCCGAACTCGAGCGCCTGCAGAAGCTGCAGGAGCCGCTCGAGAAGAGCTCGGAGACCCTGCTCAAGGAGAGCAAGTTCTTCGAGGACATCAAGTCGGAGGACCGCGTGCATCCCGACAACGTCGGCAAGAAGGACCCCGCGGCGCCGACCGAAGAGAAGGACAACCGCTGAGCCCCGCCCTTCGATCCATGAGGGGCACCATGAGGGCCGGCGTCCACGCCACCAACCCGCACCCGTCACGCCCGCGCGTGGCGGGTGCGTGTGCATTGGCGGCGGTGCTGGCGTCGCTCGTCGCCGTCGGCGGATTGGCCGCGTGCGGCGGAGCGCAGAAGTCCGCGGGGCGAAACGCAGCAACCACGCCCCCGCCGCAGCGGCAGCCGCTGTCGGGCACGATCGTGGGCAGCGCGCTGTCGTTCGACCTCAGGCCGCTTGGCTCGGTGGCGAGCGATGGCGTCACGCTGCCGCTGCTCTCGCCCGACGGGCGGCACATGGCGGTGCAGACGGGCACGGCGCCCGACCTCGCGACCGCGCTGGCGCGGCCCGGGCAGCGGATGCCGCTGGCGTCGCGGATCGCGATGTACCGGCTCGAGCCGCGGGGACTGGTGCGGCTCGGCGAGACCGACGGCGGGCTCGTGCTCGGCCGCGGCGCCGACAACCGCGGGTTCCTCGTCGAGAGCGTGCGCCCGGACGGCGCGCGCTGGATCGGCCGCATCGACTGGAACTCGCGCGAGACCGAGTGGCTGGTGCAGGACGGGCGCGTGAACGCGTTCGCCTCGATGGGCGCCGACGGGACGATCCTCTACTCGTCGCGCGCGCTGAACGACGGGTACTTCGACCTCGTGGTGCGGAAGGACGGCTCGCCGCGGCGGCTCTCGGGCAATGGGACGCGCAGCTACCTGCTGCCGTGCATGAGCGGCGACGGATCGCGCGTGTTCGCCTTCTCGCTGCGCGATGGGATCCTCGAGCTCACCTCGGTGGATCCCGCGAGCGCGGAGTCGATGGAGCAGTCGATCGTGCGGGCGTTCGTGACCGACCGCGGTAATGACGAGCTCGCGCTGTTCATGAGTTCGGCGCAGGGCGTGCGCGACGGGGTCGATGGCAAGGACTGGGTGCTGTACCACCGGTCGGTCTCCTCGCTCGCGCGGTGGAACGCGGCCGACGGGCTGCGGACGATCCAGGGTGGCGTGCTCGCGCGCGCGCAGGTCGACGGCGGCCGCGAGGCGGTGCTTGCCGGCGGGAAGGTGCGCGTGCGCGCGGTCGCGGCGGAGGGTGCCGAGCCGGCGCTCGACCCGGGCACGGTCGTGATCGAGCAGCTCGGCGTGCCGCGCGCGCTCGGCGTGGTCGAGGAGAAGCCCGCGATCCTGCTGTTCGTGCCCGAGGCGAACGCGGTCAAGGTGCTGATGGTGCGCATCCTTGGCAACTGAGTCGGCAGGGCGCTGGGCGCTCGGCAACCGGCAACCGGAGGGCTGTGGAAAAAGAACGCAGGCTCCTTGCGGAGCCTGCGGTGATGGTTGGTGCTGTGGTCGCGGACGATGTTCGCGGGGCGCGGGGTCGAGCGTCACTCGTCCTCGTCGCCGAGTTCCTCGTCGTCGAGGTCGTCGTCGTCGAGGAACTCCTCTTCCTCGTCTTCGAACTCCTCTTCCTCTTCCTCTTCTTCCTCTTCTTCTTCGTCCTCGTCTTCCTCTTCGTCGAGGTCGTCGTCCTCGTCTTCGTCGAGGTCGTCGTCATCCTCGTCTTCGTCCTCTTCCTCTTCGTCGTCCTCTTCCTCGGCATCCTCGTCGCCGAAGTCGTCCTCGTCGCCGAAGTCGTCGTCGTCGTCCTCGATCTCGAAGTCCTCGTCCTCGTCCTCGTCGCGCGCGAGCACGGTGGTGGTCGAGGTGCCGGACGCGAAGACGGAGCTCACGCCGAGGATTCCGCTCACGCCGAGGATTCCGTCACCGCAGAGGATGAACGGATCCGCGGGGATGCTGAGGTCGCTCGAGACGGCGTCGGAGAGTGCTCGTGTCATGGGTCGTTCCTGTCGGTGCTGCCCGCTGAACGTCGCTGGCGGGGTTCCGCCCTGTATCGGACGAAGGGATGCGGCGGCTGAAGAGATCCGCGCGGAGTTCTGGCGTGTTCGACGCGCCCGCGGCGGGTCGGTGTGCTCACCTGCCGCGCGGGGTGTTGGCGGGAGTTGTCGTTGCTCTGGGGCGCGCTGTCAAGGCGTGCCGGAGGGCGTGGATGCGGGGATCTTTGCCGCGTCGGACGAGGGTGCTGGCGAGGGCGCTGGCGAGGGTGCGGTCGCGGGAGTCGCGGACGGCGGCGTCGCCGGAGCCGCGTCGGACGCGGACTCGGGCATCGCGATCGCCACCGTGCCCTGGGCGTTGGAGAGCAGCAGCCATCCATCGACGGCGAGCACGCGGCTGATGCGGGAATCCCGCACCTTGACCTCGAACGCGGCGCCTTCGTTGCGCAGCCCCTGGGCGGGTGAGAGCCGCTCGATCACGCACGAGATCTGCGCCCGGGTGCGGGCATCCTGGTCGATCGGGAGCGCGAGGAGCTGGAGCAGGCCACCCGCGACGGGGATCGCGAAGGCGAGGTTGGCCTCGCGGGAGTTGCTGTCCTCGCCGATGACCTCGCCCGACGGGCCCACGAGCGTGAAGCGATCGTCGGCCTGCAGGAGGAGGCCCTCGGGGAGCTCGATCAGGTCGCGCAGCTGGCGCGCATTGGCGGCGTCGGCGTACTCGATGGTGCGCGGGTCGCCGGCGTAGAGCGGCGTGAGCGTCGGGCGGCTGCTGGAGTCGGCGGTGAACAGGTGGGCGCCGAGCAGGATCGGTCCGTTGGTGTCGGACGACTCGGTGAGCCGCGAGACGAGCGCGGGAAGCGGGCGGTTGTCGGCGCCGATCACCCACATCTCGGTGCCCGTGGCGGTGCCGATGAAGACCTCGCCGAGCGCGGTCGTGAACGCCCACTTGACCTCGGAGCGCGCGATCGGCTCGATGCGGTGGAGCGGCGCGAGGGTGCGCGCGTCAAGCAGCTGCACAACAGGTCTCGAGGAGTCGCCCTCGTTGACGCGGCCGCCGATGGTGAGCACGCCGTCACGCAGGTCTTCGCAGACGACGAGGTCGAGGACGCCTCGGGCGAGCTGCGCCGTAGGGCGCTCGTCCATCACGCCGACGCGGGCGAGGTCGCCGTTGCGTCGGACGAGCACCAGCGAATCACCGTCGCACACGGGAAGGACGAGCGACGGCATCGTCCCGGCGAAGCGCGCCCCGTTTTGGAAACGACCGTCCTGCCCTGGGCGACCAGGGGCGTTGATGAACGGCGAGGCCTCGGCGTCCGCCCCGGCGGCGCCGTCTGCGCCCTGCGCGCCGTCGCGGTTCGGTTCCGCGGGCCACAGTTCGGACGGCTTCGGCGATGCCCAGATGATCGCGCCCTGCGCGGGGTCGACGACCAGCGCGCCGTCCTCGCCCTTCGGGAGGTGCTGCCAGAGGACGGCGCGGCCGCGCGCCCAGAGGAGATCGGGCTCGCGGTCGTCGAGGCGCAGGCGCCACTGCATCGCGAGTTCCGGTCCCGACATGCGGACGAGCGCGCCCTCGAGCAGGCCGAGGACGAGCGAGCGGTCGCGCGACGCGCGGCACGCCAGCGTCTCGCGGGGGAGCCGTGCGCGGAGGTCGAGGCCCGACACCGCGGTGACGCCGAGCTTGGGCGTCGAGATCGAGGGCAGCTCGAGATCGGGGCGCGCGATGCCGCTGCCGTGGAGGAGCGCGGCGATGCGGTCGTTCACCGCGGCTGCGGCGAATCGCGGCGCGTCGCCGGTGGCGGCCTGCGCGCGCAGGGTGTCGAGCAGATCGACGCGCGCCGGCGGGATGAGGTTGTCGAGCATCGCGGCGCGACGCAGGGCGCCATCGGGATCGAGCCCGCGCTGCCCCGCGAGGACGACGGCATCGACCGCCGCCTGTGTGCGCGGGTGGCTGCGGACGAGACCGGTGAGCGCCAGCGCGTCGGGCTGGGCACCGAGGTCAGCGAGCGCCGCCTGCGCATCGTTCTCGATGGTGGCCGCGAGCTCGCGGTCGCGCGAGGTCAGCTGCCCGAGCCGCGCGAGCACCTCGCCGCGGACCTGGCGGCGCACCGCCTCGACGGGACCGACGAGCTGCATCGAGAGCTCGGTGTCGGCGGCGATGGCGCGCATGCAGGCGATCGCCTCCTGCGGGCGACCGGCGCTGCGGAGGTACTCGCCGCGCGCGAGTTCGCCGCGGACGCGCAGCTCCGGCGTGGTGCAGATGCGGGTGACGATCTCGAAGGCGGCGTCGCCGTGCTCGGCGTGGCGTGAGGCGAGATGGACGAGCTGGTCGAGCAGCTCGCCGCGCAGCGACTCGGAGCCGCGGCCGCGGCTGAACGCCTGTTCGGCGGCACGCGCGGCATCGAGCGCGACCGTCGGGCGGCCGGTGGCCTCGGCGAGCTCGAGCAGCGCGATCGCGGCCGACGGATCGTCGGGCGTCTGCGCGAGGCGCGCGCGGAGCATGCCTTCGGCCCGCTCAGAGGGCATGACGACGCGGAGCTTGTCATCGCCCGCGGTGACGAGCCGATCGGGAAGCAGCAGCGGATTGCTCGGCCGCTCGCTGGGGACGCGCGCGTTCACCCGCCCGCTCGCGAGGTCGAGCAGCAGGATCTCCTCGACGCCCGGGACGACGACGTACTGGCCGGAGATGCTCACGCGGCCGCGGATGCCGTGGCGATTGGTGGTCGCGACGCGAGGCGGCTCGATGCCGCGGGTCGACTCGGCGAGCGTCCACAGCCGCTTGGTGAGGTCGCGCGCGTCGAACGCGGCGACGTTGCTGCCGACGGCGAGGACGATCGGCGTGCCGTCGGCCGCCGTCGCGGCGAGCAGGTAGTTCGGGGAGGTCCAGAGCGTGTCGGGACCGATCGGACGGGCCTCGAGCAGGCGGCCGGTGATGCGGTCGAGCGCGACCACCTCGAGTTCGTCGGGCGCGATGGCGATGACGCGGTCACCGACGATCGCGGGCGCGGACGCCTCCCACGGCTCGGCGAAGTAGCGCGGATCGCGCAGCGGCACCGGGAAACGGCGCAGCCACTCGATGGAGCCGTCGCTCGCGCGCACCGACATCACCACGCCGAGCGGGGTGGCGTCGACGACCACCGATCCGTCGGTCGCGAGACCGGCGTGCTTGCGGCCGATCGAGCTGCGGTTCGCGGGCGCGCCGGCGACGGAGGTCGCCCAGCGCAGGCGTCCATCGCGACGGTCGAGCGCGAGCAGCCAGTCGACCTGCTCGAGGCGCTGCGTGGGCTTGCGGGCGGCGATCACCACGACATCGGCGGCGAGCACGGGTCGGCCGACGGGGAAGAGCCCCGTGAGCTCCTCGCGCCCCTCGAGTCCGTCGACGACGGCGTTCCAGAGGGTGGCGCCGGTGGCGGGGTCGAGGCACCAGACGCGCGCGTTTCCCGTGCGCTGGGTGGGCAGCGCGTGACCCTCGTAGACGACGACGACGCCATCGTCGGCCGCGATCGCGGAGAGGTCGGCGACCGCACCGGTGCCGCGCTCCATGCCGACGCTGCCGAGTTCGCGCGACCACTGCTCGTCGCGCGAGTCGACGTCGATGGCGCGGATGCGGTGGCCCTCGCAGATGAAGATGCGGTTTCCCAGCACCGTCGGCACCGCGGTCATCAGGTTGGCGTCGGAGCGGACGCGGTCGGCGTCGCGCGCCGCACGCGGGGCGAACGCGCTGGCGTAGGTGCGGCGGAAGAGGCTCTGCTCGAGGTCGAGCGTCCAGATCTCGCGCCAGGTCTCGTCGGGGTTGCCGCCGTCGGGCGCGGCGTCGAAGGGAGAACGCCCGCGCAGGGTCGCGCGCGAGGCCTCGGTGCGCTCCGCCGCCGCGCGCGCACCCGCGACGCGTGCGGGGTCGAGGCCAGCGATCGCCGCGAGCCGCGCCTCGGCGGCCGCGAAGCCCGCGGCGTCGCCGAGTCGTCGGCGCGCCATCATGTCGAGCGTGGCATGCGCCGCCGCGGCGTCTGCGGACTGCAGGTCGGGATGCGAGGCGACCTGTCCGAGGATCGCCACCGCCTCGGCGGGCTGGTCGGCGCGCAGCGCGCGTTCGGCGAGGGCCAGGCTCGCGGAGAGCCCCGCGGGCGTGAGGCGGCGGCGCGCGGCGGTGACGGCGGGCCCCTCCTCGCGCAGCATGCGCTCGGCGGCGCGCGACTCCATGTCGCGGAAGCGCTCGAGCACCGCGGGGTTCGCGAGCAGGAAGCGCTCGGTCTCCTCGGAGACGGAGTTGAAGAGGTCCTCGCTCTCCGCACCGACGCGCACGACGCGGTTGCCGTACTCGTCGAGCAGACGCCGGGCGAGGCGCGCGCTCTCGGCGGGATTCTCGCGGGACTGCGTGCGGACATCGTCGAACAGCGTCTGCGCGGTGGGTGAGTCGCTGATCGCGGGCGTGGTCGTCTGCTGCTGGGGATGCGGCGCGGGCGCGGCCCCGAGCGTGGTGCCGCCGATCCACGCGGCGAGCAGCGTCGCGGCGACGCGGGTGGTGCCGCGCGCGTGGGTCAGCGTGGAGACGGTGAAGGCCGGTGCAGGCACGGGGCGAAGCGTAGCGGGCGGAACCCGCCTGTGGAGGAATCGAACGGTTGCCCGCGAAGATCGCGCGGCGCCGCGGCGGTCACCGTGCAGCCGCGCGCCATGCGGCCTCGATGCCCCCTGCTACATTCCCATCATGCCTCGCGGAAACTTCCGTACCGTCGGTCAAGGTCGCTCCCTCGCGATGCCCGCGATGCTGCTCTCGGGCGCGCTCGCCGGTGCGCTCGGCACGGGCTGCTCGGTGGTGCGGCCGGATGTCCGCGCGGCCGAGGCCAACGTCGCGGCGCGCGGCGATGGCACGGCGAAGGTCGACATCGTGCTCGAGCTCCGCAACGGCGGCGACACCGAGGTCGAGCTCGTGACCTACGACTACCTCATCCGCCTCGGCGACGGCAGCAGCTACGACGGCCGATGGGCGGCGCTGCGCGCCCTTCCTCCGGGGCAGACGGTGCGGGCGACGGTGCCCGCGATCCTGCCGGCGGCGAGCGCCGTCGCGGGCGCGCGCTGGGAGGTTTCCGGAAGCGTGTCGTACCGCGACCCGCAGTCGTTCGCGCGCATCCTCTATGAGGCGGGCCTCCTGCGCACCGAGGCGGGCTTCGGCGGCGAGGGCTCGCTGGCCGAGGCGCCCGCCCCGGCGGTCACCGCACCTGCGCCGGCCGCCACCCCCGCAGCGACTCCTGCGAAGTAACCGGCCGGCGGAGGCCACCGACGCTCGTCGAACGGCGACCGTCATGCCGCCCACCGCGGTTCCACCTGTGCGGGCGCGTCCCGAAACCACCCCGAGTCGGGGGCCGATGGTCGAAATTCGGCGTTTCCCCCGTCGATCGGCGCTGTTTGCGTCCGACTTGGCAGCACGGCTTACCTGACGATTCCCCTCGGCCGATGAGAGCGTGTCTATCTCGGAGGGACACGCTGTGGCTGAGTCAGCTCTTCTCAACGACATCCTGCGGAAGGCGAACGATTTCGACGCCTCGGACGTGCACCTGGTCTCGAACCACGCGCCGATGGTGCGATCCCACACCATCATGCAGCCCATGGAGCTGCCGGTCCTGACCGGCGAGGACATGTGGCGCATCCTGGCGGCGATCACGAACGACCACCAGCGCCGCCACTTCGAGCAGCACCTCGACCTCGACTTCTCGTACGAGATCCCCGGCTTCAAGCGCTACCGCGTGAACGCGCACATGCAGCGCGGCATGGTCGGCATGGCGATGCGCGCCATCCGCACCAAGGTGCCGCCGCTGTCGGCGCTGAACCTGCCCGAGGTCATCACCCGCCTCACCTACCTGCCCCGCGGCCTGGTGCTCGTCACCGGCGACACGGGCTCGGGCAAGTCGACCACGCTCGCCGCCATGATCCAGGCGATGAACGAGCGCTACAAGAAGCACATCATCACGCTCGAGGATCCCGTCGAGTACACGTTCCAGAGCCAGAAGTGCCTCATCGAGCAGCGCGAGCTCGGCGCCGACATGCCGACCTTCGCCAGCGGCCTGAAGCACGCGCTGCGCCAGGATCCCGACATCATCCTCGTCGGCGAAATGCGCGACCTCGAGACGACCGCCCTCGCGATCACCGCGGCGGAGACCGGCCACCTCGTGCTCTCGACGCTGCACACCGTCAACGCGTCGCAGACGGTCGAGCGCATCGTCGACATGTACCCGGCGAACCAGCAGAACCAGATCCGCGCCATGCTCGCGAACACGCTGCAGGCGGTGATCTCGCAGACGCTGTTCCGCCGCGTCGACAAGGCGGGCATGGTCCCCGCGATCGAGGTGCTGCTGTGCACGCCCGCCGTGCGCAACATCATCCGCGAGGCGCGCACCTTCGAGATCCCGAACGTCATCGAGACCAGCCGCTCGATCGGCATGACGACGCTCGACAACTCGATCGCCGAGCTCTACTTCAACGGCATGATCTCGCGCGAGGACGCCATCGCCCAGGCGGCGTATCCCGACAAGCTCGACCGCACCCTGGCGGCCTAACTCCGGACGAACCCACCGATGGCTACGCAGCACTACCGATTCCAAGCTCGCAATGAACGCGGCGAACTCGTCGCCGGCGTCCTCCAGGCCGAGAGCGTCGCGGAGGCGGCGCAGGCACTGCGCGCGCGCGGCGACCACGTCGTCCAGCTCGTGCCGATGGCGGCCGCGGGCGAGGACTTCAAGGCCGTCCTCAAGAAGCTCAACTACACCTCGGGCCCGTCGCAGAAGGACATCCTGGACTTCACGACGCAGCTCGCGGTCATGATCCGCGCGGGCATCTCGATCCGCGCCGCGCTCGAAGGCATCTCCGAGCAGGTGCAGAACCAGAAGTTCCGCCGGATCCTGATGCAGATCAAGTCCGACGTCGAGAGCGGCAAGCAGTTCTCGGAGGCCATCGCGCGCCATCCGAAGCTGTTCGGTCCGCTCTACGTCAACATGGTCAAGGCGTCGGAGATGTCGGGCTCGTTCGCCAAGATGCTCGACCGCATCGCGGCGTACCTCCAGCAGGAGATCGAGACCCGCAAGATGGTCGTCGGCGCGTCGATCTACCCCGGCATCATCGCCGCGATGGCGATCTCGACGACGGTGTTCCTCCTCACCTTCGTGCTCCCGCGCTTCGCGGGCGTGTTCAAGGGCAAGGAGGAGGCGCTTCCCGCCCCCACCAAGTTCCTCATGGGGCTCTCGAGCTTCATGGTCGAGTGGTGGTGGCTCATCCTCGCGGTCGCGGTCGCGGGCATCATCGCGTTCTTCGCGTTCATCCGCACCGAGCTCGGCGGCTCCTGGTGGGACCGCTTCAAGATCTCGGCGCCGCTGCTGCAGCGCATGTTCCGCGCGCTCTACATCAGCCGGTCGCTGCAGACGATGGGCGAGCTGCTCAACGCGGGCGTCCCCATGCTCGACACCATCGCCATCACCGGCGACGTCTCGGGCAACCGGCACTACAAGCGCCTCTGGCGCTCGGTGTACGGCGCGGTCAAGCAGGGCAAGAAGGTCCAGTCGCAGCTGCAGCGCAGCCCGCTGCTGCCGCGCTCGGTCGTGCAGATGATCAGCGCCGGCGAGGAGTCGGGCAAGCTCGGCGAGGTGCTCGACGAGATCTCGGTCTTCTACGCGAAGGCGCTGAAGGACGCGATCAAGGCCGTCACCAGCATGATCGAGCCGATCATGATCGTCGTGATGGGTTCGGTCGTCGGCTTCATCGCGATGGCGATCATCCTGCCGATCTTCAAGATGTCCAGTCTGGTCTCGGGAGGCTGAGGAAACCGATCATGGAAGCGCTCCGACGCAACAACACCGCCCGGAAGACGGCACGCACCAGCGCGCGCCGGGGCTTCACCCTCATCGAGACGGCGCTCGCGACCGTCATCGTGGGAACGGGCGTCCTGGCGATCGTGTCGGCGCACCAGGCGTTCTTCAAGCAGAACGAATGGTCGACGCACGCCAGCACGGGACAGCGGCTCGGCAACGAGATCCGCGAGCTCACGCTGCACCTGCCCCGCCACGACCCGGTCACGGGCACCTCGTACTGGGGTCCCGAGCCGACCGAGTTCGACGTCGAGGACTTCGACGACCTCGACGACTTCGACGGGGACGACGGCGACGGCATCGTGTTCTCGGCGGCGCTCGGCAACGGGCCGATCAGCGCGCTCGGCTACCCGCTCACCGGCATGGAAGGCTGGTCGCAGCGGGTGCTCGTCGAGCACGTGGATCCGTTCGACCTGACGACCGTGGTCAATGACGGCGCGAGCGAGATGGTCCGCGTGCGCGTGATCGTCGAGTACCAGGGTGTCGGCGACGACGCGCCGCGGGAGATCACCCGCGTGACCTGGATCGCGCCGGGCTGAGTCGTGACGAAGTTCCGAAGGGCGCAGGATGGCCGTGAGGCCGGTGTGCGCGAGGCGAAGGAGAGGACGATGCTCATGCGTTCCCACAACATGCACCACACGCGCGCCGCAGCGGTCAGGAAGCGGCGAGGCGTCGCGAGTGTCCTCGCGATGCTGTTCCTCGTGATCTTCGGATCGCTCGCGGCGGCCATGGCGATCGTCGCGCAGGGCAACCTGCGCACCGCCGACAGCTCGCTCAAGGTCTCCCGCGCGCAGAGCGCGGCGGAGAGCGGCCTCGTGTTCGCGCAGCGCCGGCTCGACAGCGAGACGCGCCGCTTCGTGATCGCGAAGGGCGTGGTCGACAGCGACTTCGCCGAGCGCCTCTGGATGGGCACCTGGAGCGGCTCCGACGGAGAGGTCCAGATCCAGCCCCCCGTCGGCTACGCCGGCCCGGCCTCGCCGGACGGCATCGCCTCGGCCGTGCGCGACGCGCACCTCTTCGACGCCAGCTCGTTCGCGCCCAACGCCGAGCACCAGGGACTCCCCGAGATCCTGCAGGACGGAACGCTCGTGACCGAGCCGATCCGCCTCGAGCAGGGCAACGACCGCCTGTGGTTCCAGCTCATCTACGAGCTGGTGCCGAACACCTCGAATGTCCGCGTGACCGCCATCGGCACCGACGGCGAGATCCGCCGCACGCTGTCGATGGAGTTCCGCCTGGGCAAGAAGATCGAGTTCGCGGTGATCTCGCCGAACCGCATCATGATCGGCAAGAACGTGCTGATCGAGGGTCCGCTCGGCACGCGCTACGGCACCAACGACGGCGACCTCACCGCCGAGAACGGCGACCCGCTCGTCATGCGCTCCGACTTCCGCTACCTGCGGGACTCGCTGACCATCAAGATCAACAACCTCGCCTCGGCGGTCGCGAACCGCGACATCGATGGCGATGGCCGCCTCCGCCCGGGCCACCCGAGCGAGAGCGCGGGTCTGTCGGGCCTCGGCGTGACCGACCTCGACGGCGACGAGTACGTCGACGACTTCGACTGCTTCCTCTCCGAGTACGACACCGACGGCAACGGCATGGTCGTGTGGGATCCCGCGCGCGCCACCGCCGCCGGCATCGACGCGTCGACGCCCGAGTTCGCCGGCGTCGACGACCAGCTCGCGCGCCTGCTCGACCTCGCGCGCCCCGACCGCAACGAGGACGGCGTGGTCGACTCGCGCGACGTGCGCCTCGGCTACTCCGACGGCGTGCTCAACGTGTACGACAACTACGCGAAGGTCACCGGACGGCTCGTGTTCGGCGTCGAGGAATCGGCGTGGGAGTCGGTCGCGGGCGAGGACTGGCGCGGCATCGCGCAGGGTCCGGTGCGCCCGGGCCTGAACGACACGCCGGTCAAGTTCGGCGCCAGCGCCGACGAGCTGCGCGTGGTCACCACCGCGGACTTCGCCGAGAGCGCCTCGTGGTTCGCCACCAACGTGCAGAACAACTTCGCGCAGCAGGTGACCTCGGGCGTGGCCGCGGGCGGAACCTACACGCCGGCGTCGGCGTCGACCTACGAGGCCGTGCCCTACGGCTCGCAGTCGGCGTACGACTACTACAGCCGCCCGATCTACCGCAACATGACCTTCCGCGACGTGCGCATCCCGAAGGGCACCAACGCGCTCTTCGAGAACTGCCGCTTCGAGGGCACGGTCTACCTCGAGACCGAGACCGCCTGCACCGACGTGAACTGGAACTACACCGGCGCGCTCAAGGCCGTGCCGCTCGGCAACGGCACGGTCGTGTACGAGCCGCGCTTCCCGACCGTCACCTCGACGCTGGGCGCGTCGACGCTCAGCGACACCCGCACCATCTCGAACTCGGTGCGCTTCGACGGCTGCACCTTCCTCGGCTCCATCGCGGGCGACACGCCCGGCGAGTACACCCACTGGCGCAACAAGATCCAGCTGACGGGCGCGACCCGCTTCTACTCGGATCCCGACGACGCGGAGCTCGCGCTCCAGCCCGACGGCGCCGCGCTCCGCAGCGCGCTCCTCGCGCTCGGCCAGGAGAAGCTCGACCGCCTGCAGCGCAGCTCGATCATGATGCCCGGCTGGTCGGTGGACGTCGGCAACTTCTCGAACCAGGTCGCCGTCGATCCGGACCTCACCGCGCGCGTCAAGCTCAAGGGCACGATCATCGCGGGCGTCATGGACATCCGCGGCACCGCGGACGTGCTCGGCACCATGCTGATGACCTTCCGCCCCGTGCCGGGCCAGGGTCCCCTCCACTACAACGGCATGCCCGAGGCGTTCAACACGACGCTCGGCTACTTCGGCGCGCTCGACGGCGACGGCGAGGGCTCGACGCCGGGCGACGCGGGATTCAGCGGCTTCGGCGAGATCCGCCTCCGCTACGACCCCGACGCGAAGCTGCCCGACGGCATCCTCTGGCCCGCGTCGATCGACGCGGTCGCCGACAGCTACCGCGAGGGAGGCCGCGCATGAACCGGCCGAACCCCAGCGGGCGCAGCCCGAACGGAACCCACGCCATGACGAACGACCCGCGCACCACCGCGATCCGATCCCGCCGCCGCACGCGCCGGGGCTTCTCGCTCATCGAAATGCTGGTGGCGCTGGGCATCTGCTCCGCGCTGCTCACGGCGACGCTGGTCTCGCTCACCGCGAGCTTCCGCGCGTACCAGTCGACGACCGAGCAGGCCTCGACGCACGTGATCGGGCGCGTGGTGATGCACCGCGTGATGGCGCTCGTGCGCAACGGCGTGGGCTTCGGCCCCCTGCCGTCCGACCCGCGCGAGGACTCGGTCGCGACCGACGAGATGACCTTCATGGACGACCTCGACCGCGAGATCACCCTCCGGCTCGACCGCCCGAACAAGATCCTCTACATGTCGGTCGACGGCGGCGGCGAGCAGATCCTGCTCGAGGGCGTGCGCGGACCGCAGGACGAGGACGGCACCGACCTCGGCGCCTTCCAGCTCGAGTACCGCAACGGCTTCAAGCTCGTGCGCGCCAGCTTCGACCTCACCGTCGAGGCCGACGACAACGCCGACATCGCGATCGAGGGCAACGACGTCGTGCCGATCCGCCTCGTGGGATCGACCGCGCCGCGCCGCATCGTCTGGTGACGCGCGACCTCCCGCTCAGCTGCCCTGCAGCCGCGCCGCGCGCTGCCGCGCGTGCAGCTCCTGGGTGAGCCGCATGAGCCGCTGGTGCGTGCCCATGAACTCCGGCGCGTCGCTCTCGCCTCCCGGCGGCGCGACCACCGCGGGATCGGTGAGCGCGTAGCTGCCGTCGGGCGACATCGTCCAGCGCTGGCGCCGGTCGGTGAGGTGGTACTGCAGGACCTCCCACAGCCGCTCGCGGTGACGGCGCGCCTCGATGGGCGCGGCGCACTCGACGCGCGTGTTCAGGTTGCGGTACATCCAGTCGGCGCTGCCGATGTAGAAGTCGCCGTCGAGCGGGTCGGCCTCGCCGTTGCCGAACCAGAAGATGCGGCTGTGCTCGAGGAACCGGCCGATGGTCGAGCTCACGCGGATGTTCTCGCTGAGCCCCTTCACGCCCGGCCGGATGCAGCAGAAGCCGCGCACGATCAGGTCGATCGACACGCCCGCCATCGACGCCTGGTAGAGCGCGTCGGTCACGCTGCGGTCCTCGAGCTGGTTCATCTTGACGATGATGCGGCCGCGGCGGCCGGCGCGCGCGAGGTCCGCCTCGCGCTCGACGAGCTCGATGAAGCGGCGCTTCATGGCCACCGGCGCGACGAGCAGCTTGCGGTACTCGGTCTGGCGGCTGCGGCCGGTCATGTAGTTGAAGAGGCCGATGAGGTCCTCGGTGATCGCCGGGTCGCAGGTGAGGAGGCCGATGTCCTCGTAGAGCCGCGCGGTCTTCGAGTTGTAGTTGCCGGTGCCGATGTGGGCGTAGGAGCGGATGCCGCCCTGCTCCTGCCGCACCACGAGCGCGACCTTGGTGTGCGTCTTGTAGCCGACGACGCCGTAGGCGACGTGCACGCCCGCGTCCTCGAGCTTGCGGGCCCAGAGGATGTTGCGCGCCTCGTCGAATCGCGCGCGCAGCTCGACGAGCACCGCGACCTGCTTGCCGCTCTCGGCCGCGCGGATGAGCGACGGGATGAACGGCGAGTCGCCGCTGGTGCGGTAGAGCGCCTGCTTGATCGCGAGCACCTTCGGATCGGCCGCGGCGGCCTCGATGAACCGCTCGACCGAGTGGTCGAAGCTCTCGTAGGGATGGTGCACCACGACGTCGCCCTCGCGGATGAGCGCGAAGATGTCGGAGTCCTCGTCCTCGAGGCCGGCGGGCGCGACGGGCGTCCACTTCGGCCAGCGCAGCTCGGGGGCGTCGATGTCGGCGATCTCGTTGACGGTGCTCCAGTCGAGGATGCCGTCGGTCTCGTAGAGGTCCTCGTCGCCGAGCTGCAGTTCGTCCTCGAGGAAGCGCATGATGCGGTCGTTCGGCCGCGCGCCGACCTCGAGCCGCACGACGCGGGCGAAGCGGCGCTCGCGGAGCTGCTGCTGGATCTGCTCGAGGAGGTCCTCGGCGTCCTCGTTGTCGCGCTCGGTCTCGGCGTTGCGCGTGACGCGGAACGGGAGCACCTCGAGGATCTCCATGCCCGGGAACAGGTCGTCGAGGTTGTGCGCGATGATGTCCTGCAGCGAGACGAACCGCCGCGAGCTGCCGAATCGGTAGAGCTTGCCACCGATCTCGGGCACCTTCACGCGCGCGAACAGCGCCTCGCTCTCGCCGGGGCGGCGCAGCAGCACGCCGAGCGAGATCGACATGTTGGAGATGAACGGGAAGCGGTGGCCGGGGTCGACCGCGAGCGGCGTGAGGATCGGGAAGATGTTGCGCCGGTACCACTGCTCGGCCTCGGTGCGCTCGGCGTCGCTCAGGCCGGACCACGGAAGCAGCTCGACCGACTCGCGGCGCAGCAGCGGCTGCAGCGTCTCGCGGAACGCACGGGTCGCGAGCGTGGTCTGCTCGGTCACGCGCTCGCGGATCAGCACCATCTGCTCCTGCGGCGACAGCGGCTCCCACGGCGGCGACCCGACGCCCGCGTCGATCTGCCGGCGAAGGCCGCCGACGCGCTTCATGAAGAACTCGTCGAGGTTCGAGCCGAAGATCGCCAGGAAGCGCACGCGCTCGAGCAGCGGATTGCGCGGGTCCAGCGCCTGCGCGAGCACGCGGCGGTTGAACTCGAGCCACTGCAGGTCGCGGTTGAGGAAGCGCGCCGGATCGTCAGGCCCGATCGGGGTCAGGTCGTTCGGCGATTGGGGGCGCGGCGTGTGCATGTGCTTGGTGAGCTCGCTCATGGCGGTGGTCGGCGGCGGTTCGGTCGGATGGATTCAGGCGGGTCGCGGCAGACGGACGACCGCGGTGCAGCGCGGCGCCTCGGTCACCCGGACCCATTCGAGGTGGATGGACTGGGCGGATGGCGACGCGGCGGCGAGCGCCGCGGCGAGCTCGCGCGCGATGTGCCGCGCGACGGCCTCGGCGGTCGGGTTCACCCGGTCGAAGGGCGCGGTCTCGTTGAGGTTGCCGTCGCGGAACGGCGCGACGATCGCGGAGAGCATCCGCTCGACGGCGTGGAAGTCGCAGAGCAGCTCCTCGCCGTCGAGCCGCTCGCCGGCGACCGAGGCCACCACGCGCCAGTTGTGACCGTGCAGCCGCTCGCGCTCGCCCATCAGGACGATCGCGTGCGCCGCCGCGAACTCGCACTCGACCTCGAGCGCGTAGGGTGCGGTGCCGACGGGACAGGCGGGATCCGAGAGCATGGTCGGGGCGAGTGTAACGCGGAAAACCCGCGCACTCAGCGCCCGATTCCCGCACTACACTCGCCCTTCACATGTCTTCCTCCGCCCCCGACTCGGCTCCCCTCATGCTCTCCGTCTCCGGCGCCCGCGGCATCGTGGGGCGCACCATGACCCCCGTGGTCGCGGCGACCTTCGCGGGAGCCTTCGGATCGCACATCCGCACGCTGGTGCAGGGCCGGCGCCCGCGCCTGGTGGTCGCCCGCGACGGCCGCTTCGGCGGCGAGTCGCTCGCGCGCGCGGTGCAGGGCGCCCTCGCCTCGGTCGGCTGCGATGTGGTCGACATCGGCGTCGCGATGACCCCGACCGTCGGCCTGATGATCAAGGCCCTCGGCGCCGACGGCGGCATGGCCGTGACCGCCAGCCACAACCCGATCGAGTGGAACGGCCTCAAGTGCCTCGACGGCGACGGACTCGCGCCGCCGAAGCCGGTGGCCGACGCGATCATCGCCCGCTTCAAGGCGGCCGACATCGCGTTCGCCCGGCCGCTCGAGATCGGCGCGATCACCACCGACTCGTCCGCGGCGGCGCGCCATGTCGCGCGCGTCCTCGAGGCGACCGGCGCCGGCGACCGGGTGCGCGCCCGCCGGCTGCACGTGGTCCTCGACAGCGTGAACGCCTCGGGCTGCGAGGGCGGGCGCATGATGCTCGACGCGCTCGGCTGCGGCGTCACCCACATCTTCGGCGAGATGACCGGCATCTTCGGGCACACGCCCGAGCCGACCGCGGAGAACCTCGCGGACCTCGCGCGAGCCGTGCGCGACACGCCGGGCGCCGCGTGCGGCTTCGCGCAGGACCCCGACGCCGACCGCCTCGCGATCGTCGACGAGACCGGCCGCTACATCGGCGAGGAGTACACGCTGGTGCTCGCGGCGCTCCGCATGCTCGAGCTGCGCGGGCCGTTCACGCTCGCCGCGAACCTGTCGACCTCGCGCATGATCGACGACATCGCCGCGCGCTTCCCGGGGGCGACCGTCCTCCGCACCGCGGTCGGCGAGGCGAACGTGGTGAGCGCCCTGAAGCCCTCGAAGGGCCTCCTCGGCGGCGAAGGCAACGGCGGCGTGATCATGCCCGAGGTCTGCTGGGTGCGCGACTCGCTCTCGGCGATGGCGCTCGTGCTCGACCTGCTCGCGAGCCGCACCGAGCCGCTGTCGCGGATCGTCGACGGCCTGCCCCGCTACGCCATCGAGAAGACCAAGGTCGACCTCGCGGCGATCGGCGGCCTCCCCGCGGTCGCGGGCGCGCTCACCCGCCTCAAGGCCGCCTTCGCGCACGAGCGCGTCAGCGACGTCGACGGCGTCCGCATCGACTTCGCCGACGGATGGGTCCACCTGCGCGCCTCGAACACCGAGCCGATCGCCCGCATCATCGCCGAGGCGCCCACGCGCGAGCGCGCGCGGGAACTGATCGCGGTGTGCACCAAGGCCGCGGGCCTCTGAGTCCGCCGGCGGAATCGACTAGGATGACCCCATGCGCCTGACCGCCACGATCCTCCTCGGCACGGCCGTCCTGCTCGCGCCGCTCGGCGCCGCCGGCTGCGAGGCCGTGCGCCGCGACCCGGCGAAGGCGACGCGCGCGTATCCGTTCCACCTGCCGCAGGAGCGGGTGGCCGACATCCAGGTCTTCAACGACGGCGACGCGATGCTGATCGTGAACGCCACCGTCGAGAGCTGGGATCACGCCGACATCTGGCTGAACCAGCGCTACGTGCACCGCATCGAGCGGCTCGCGTCGGGCCAGACGCTGCGCATCCCGCTCGACGAGTTCTGGGATGCGCGCGGCGAGGGCCCCTTCCCGGGCGGACTCCTGCGCTACTACCCGCCCACGCCGATCCGCCTGGTGCAGATCCAGACCGCGCCCGAGGCGCCGCTGGTCGGCTTCAAGGCGATCCCGACCGAGCGCGAGCTCGATCTCGCCCAGCTCAAGAAGTCGTAAGGAGGATCCGCCGATGCCGGACAGCGGAGATGTCCTTCAACGCGCGAAGGCGGTGGCGATGTCCTGGCACGGCGTGCTCTTCGACCGTGACCGGCGCGCGATCCACGCGGCGCTCGCGGAGAACTTCGCGCGCTGGGGCGTGCAGGTGGCCGAGTCCGAACTCGCGGCGACGCGCGGCCCGACGGGCCGTCCGCAGATCGACCGGCTCTTCTGCCTGCCGCGCATCGCGGAGGCGTTCCGCGCGCAGCACGGCCGCTGGGCCACCGCCGACGACCTCGCGACGATGGCGCGCGACCTCGAGCCGCGCCTCATCGCCGCCGCCACCGCCGCCGCCGAGCCGAACGCCGACGCCTGCGACGCGATCCGCCGCATGCACGCGCGCGGCCAGCGCACCGCGGTCATCTGCTGCACGCCGCGGCGCCTGCTCGGACCGCAGCTCGAGGCGCTCGCGCGCGCCGGCGTCCCGCTCGACTGCGTGGTCACGGCCGACGAGGCGTGCGAGCCCGCCCCCGCCCCGTGGGGCATCTTCGAGGCGGTGCAGCAGCTCGGACTCGACCAGGCGTCCGACCTCGTGCTCATCGACGACAGCCCCGCCGGCGCGCGTGCGGCGCGGAACTCGGGCGCGCGCTGCGTCGCCTTCGCGCCAGGCGGACCATCCGGCGCCGCCGAGGCCGACCAGACGATGCGCTCGTTCGACGAGATCGCGCGCTGACGGCGCGACGGGCGTGCAGGCGAGCGCGCCGCACGCGCCCTTCGACCGTCACAGCCCGAGCCGCGCCTTCTTCGCCTCCCACTCGGCGGTCTCGCGCTTGTTCTCCGTGGCGAGCGGCTTGCCCGTGCGGATCGCGTCGATCTCGAGCCCCGTGAGGTGCATCGCGTTCAGGCGGTAATCCTCGAACGCCTCGCACGCGGTGGGCACGATCGGCTTGATGAGCTCGTACATCGCCTTCGCGTAGTCCTGGATCTCGATCTGCGCGTGCGGATCCATGCGCAGCGACAGGAAGTGAAAAATATTGTGGAGGTCGCACTTCCAGTACCACTCGGTGTACACGCTCACCGGCAGCACCGCGCGCGCGATCTCGCGCGCCACGCCGCGCTCGGTGAGCTCGAGGTACTTCTGGTAGTTCGCCTCGGCGCCCTCGAGGAGCTTGAGGAACTCCTCGGCCGTGCCCGCGTCGATCGGCCCCTCGCCGCCCTGGCGGTTCGACTTCGACTGCTTGCGCACGTTCTCGACGTCGGGCCGGTAGAAGCGGTCGGGCATGATCGAGTAGCGCGCGCTGTACTCGTTCACGTTCGCGGTGCGATGGCGGATCCACTGCCGCGCGATGAAGATCGGCATCGCGATGTGGAACTTGAACTCGACCATCTCGAACGGCGTCGAGTGGCGGTGCCGCATGAGGTAGCGGACGAGCCCGCGGTCCTCGCTGACCATCTTGGTGCCCTGCCCGTACGACACGCGCGCCGATTGCACGATCGCGCTGTCGGCGGTCTGACCCTCGGGCACGAGGCGCGGCATCGCGTCGACGAGCGCGATGAAGCCGTGCTCGTGGATCGGGATGTTCCAGCGGCTCGCGCCGCCCATGACGTCGCGGAGCGGCGTCTCGGGGAGGGACTTCTGGATCGGTGCGGGCGCGGCGGCGAGGGCGTCGGACATGCCGCAAATCTAGCGAAAAACCCCACCGCACGGGCGGGGCCGCCGGGGGTCAACCCTTCCGGATCCGCTCCGTCATCGCGTAGAGCCACTGTCCGACCGTGGGCGCGGTGCCCTGCAGCGTGGGCTTGCCCTTCGAGCGAAGGATCGGCTGGACGTCGCGCAGCGCCGGCCACTCGACCTCGATCGACTCGAGGCACTCGTCGAGCGTCGGTGCGGGCGTAGATCCGGGTGCGGGGCCCCCGGTGGACTCACGGGCGGAACCACGCGCCTCGCCCTCGCTCGCCGCCGGCGCACCCAGCGCCGCCGCGCGCGTGGCCGGATAGCCGTCGCCCGCGGTCGCGAGCGCGTCGGGCGGCGTGAAGCCGCGCATCTCGGCCTCGCTCAGCGGGAAGCCGCCGAAGGCGTCGGCGTACGCGAGGCACGACCATGCGAGCGCGCGCAGGCGTGCGTCGGCCTGCACGGCGTCGCGCCGGACGCCGCCCACCATGCGCCACGCGAACACCGTCATCCCGATGGTCGGGATGAGCGCGACGGCGACGGTGATCCAGAAGGCCTTCTTGCCGCGGGCGGTCGTCATGGTGGCTCACATGCGCGCGTTGGCGAGCTTGATGCGCTGCTTCTTGCGGCGCGGATCGGCCTCGGGCACGGCCGACAGCAGCGCCTGCGTGTACTCGTGGCGCGGCGCGTTGATGATCTCGTCGCGCGTGCCTTCCTCGACGATCCTGCCGTTGAACATCACGGCGATCCGGTCGCAGATGTGGTGGATGACCGCCATGTCGTGCGAGATGAAGAGGTAGGAGAGGCCCATCTCCTGCTGCAGGTCGCCGAGCAGGTTGAGGATCTGCGACTGGATCGAGACATCGAGCGCGCTGGTCGGCTCGTCGCACACGATCAGGCGCGGGTTCAGGCTGAGCGCGCGCGCGATGCCGATGCGCTGGCGCTGTCCGCCGCTGAACTCGTGCGGGTAGCGGTCGGCCGCCTGCTTCCACAGGCCGCACTTGACGAGGAGCTCCTCGACGCGGGCGCGCGTCTCGTCCTCGCCCTTGGTGATGCCGTGGACCTCGAGGGGCTCGCCGATGATCCTGCCCACGCGCATGCGCGGGTTCAGGCTGCCGCCCGGATCCTGGAAGATGATCTGCATCTCGCGCCGCAGCTTGCGGAGCTCGAGCGCGCCGGCGCCGAGGACGTCCTTGCCGTCGAAGCGCACCTCGCCGCCCGAGTGCGGGATCAGCCGCAGGAGCGTGCGGCCGACCGTGGTCTTGCCGCAGCCGGACTCGCCGACGAGGCCGAGCGTCTCGCCGCGGCGGACGAAGAAGCTCACGTCGTCGACCGCCTTCACGTGGCCGACCGTCCGCTGCAGCAGGCCGCGGCGGATGGGGAACCAGGTCCTGAGGTTCTTCACCTCGAGCAGGATCGGCTGGTCGGACTTCGCGGTGCTCGTCGCGTCGCTCATGGAGGCGCCATGCTAGCGGCTGGAGTCGCCGGCCGTCCCGTCATCCGTCGCCGTTTCCCGCACGCGCGGACGCCCGCGCGCGCGGAATCCCGCTCACATCGGGCTGGGCACGATGATCCGGATGGTGCGGCCGTCCGGCACCGTCACCACCAGCGGGACCTCGACCATGCGCGCGCCGCGGCGCCCGCGCACGGGAGCCATCGACTCGGTGGCGCGGGCGAAGCGGGTGTACATCTCGTCGACGCTGCCGATCGGCTGGTCGAAGATCGCGGTGATGGTGCTGCCCGCGGGCACGCCGGCGGCGAGCTCGCTCTCGGGATCGATCGACTCGATGACGACGCCGCGGCGGAACGGGACCTCGAGCGCCTTGGCGCGCTCCTCGGTCGCGGTCGCGAACGCGGTCATGCCCGCGCCCTTCAGGCCCTGCACGAGCCCGGCGGCGAAGCTCTGGCTGATGTCGAGCTGCGCGAGGGTGGCGGTGAGCTCGACGCGCTCGCCCTCGGTCGCGCCGTCCTCGATGCGCCAGATCTCGAACTTCACGCTCTCGCCGGGGCGCCGCGAGGAGACGATCGCGCGCACCGCGGCGTCGCTCGTGACCTTCTGGCCGTCGATCGAGAGGATGATGTCGCCCGCGCGGAAGCCCGCCTCGGCCGCGGGCGAACCCGCGGACACGCGGCCGAGCATCGCGCCGTCGCCCTTGAAGCGCTCGACGATGTCGGCGTACGGCGTCGCGCCGAAGCGCGCGCGGTCGAGCGCGATCACCTCGACGCCGAGGTAGCCCTTGCGGACCTCGCCGGTCTCGATCAGCTGGGTGACGGTCGTCTCGATCATCGACATCGGGATGGCGAGGCCGATGCCGGCGAACTGCGCCTGGCCCACGGAATTGCCGGGATTGGTGGCGATCGCGGTGTTCATCGCGATCACGCGGCCGCGCACGTCGGTGAGCGGTCCGCCCGAGTTGCCGGGGTTGATGGCGGCGTCGGTCTGGATGAAGTTCTGGTAGTCGATGCCGTCGAGCGCGGTGCTGCGGCCGAGGCCGGAGACGATGCCCGCCGACATCGAGAAGCGGAAGTCGAACGGCGAGCCGAATGCGTACACCATGTCGCCCTGCTGCACGAGGGCGGAGTCGCCGCGCTGCGCGGGATGGATGCCGCCGGGCGCGACCTTGATCACCGCGATGTCGGTGCGCAGGTCGAGCCCGATGAGCTCGGCGTCGCGCAGCTCGCCGTCGAAGAACTGCACCTGCAGGCGCTCGGCGCCGTCGACGACGTGGGCGTTGGTGACGATGTGGCCGTCGTCATCCCAGATCCAGCCCGAGCCGCTCGACGCGTACGGCGCGACGTAGGTGCGGCGGCGCATGGTGTTCTGCGCGCTCACGTGGACGACGCTCGGCTCGACGAGCTGGGCGATCGCGCGGTTGGCGCGGTTGATCTGCTCGAGGATCGGTTCGCCGGCGGGCTCGCCCGCGGCGCGCGCGCGGCTCCCCGACGCCATCCCCGGCCGCGTGACCGGGCGGGCTTCCTCGCCAAGCGGATCGCGGGCGCCTTCCTGCGCGAGCGTCGCATCGTCCGGCGCGGCCCCGCCGTCCTGCACAGCGACGCCATCCTGCGCCAGCACGTGCGAGGCGCGCACGATCTGCTCCGACGCGCGCTCGTCGTTCACGCGGCGGACGACCAGCGGCGAGGCGACGATCGCAACCGAGCCCGCCGCGAGGACCACGAGACTCGGACCGAGGTATGGGAAGTGCTTCATGGGTGGATTCCGTGCGCGATGCAGCGTCGTGGTGGTGAGGCTGGTGCGGGTGCGTTGCTCGTTGCCCGTTGCTCGTTGCTCTTCGCGCCGTGCGGCTCACGCCGTGCGCCCATCGGGTTCACTTCAACCGTCCGTCCGCCGTGCGGTTCAGCCGCCCGACGAGGTTCGCGTCCGACGAGGTTCGCGTCCGGCCAGGCGCGCGCCGACGGCGCGTTCGGATGCTCACGCCCGACCGATCCGTCGGACGAACTCGGCGCGCTGTTCGTCGGAGAGCGCGTACGGATGCTCCCCGAGCGCGCCGGTCCGGACGCGGTCCTTCCAGGTATCGGCCATCTCCGAGAGCGCCTTGCTCAGCGCGACGATCGGCAGCGCAAACGGCGGCTGGCGGTCGGTGAGCCCGAGAAGGTCGTGGGTCACGACCACCTGGCCATGGCAGACCGGTCCGGCGCCGCACCCGATCACGGGCACCTTCGAGCGGCGGACGATCTCCTCGGTCACCTCGACCGGGGTCGCCTCGACGAGCAGCATGGTCGCGCCCGCGGCGAGCATGGCGTCGGCGTCGGCGATGATCCGCATCGCCTCGTCGGCGGTCTTGCCCGCGGCGGCGTAGCCACCGACCTGCTTCGCATGCTGCGGTCGCGAACCGATGTGGGCGACCACCGGGATCCCGGCGCGGGTCATCTTGGCGACCACCCCGGCGAAGGAGGCGTCGACCTCGAGCTTGACCACGTCGGCGTGACCCTCGGTCATGAAGCGGCCGGCGTTCTTCACCGCCTCGTCCTCGCCGGCCTGGTAGCTCATGAACGGCATGTCGGCCATGACCAGGCAGCGCGGGGCGCCGCGCTTGACCGCGGCGGTGAGCGTGACCAGGAAATCGAGCGGCGCGTGCAGCGTGTTCGGGTGGCCGAGGATGACCTCGGCGGCGGTGTCGCCGACCAGGAGCACCGGCACGCCCGCCCGCTCGAACCAGCGCGCCGTGGTGGCGTCGTAGCAGGTCAGCGCGGCGAAGCGCCGACCCTCGCGCATGGCGCGCTGCAGCGAGCGGACCGTGACGGGCGCGACCGACGGGTCGGGCCCCGGCCACGCGGCGGCTTCGGCAGGCTTCCCTTCGGCGCTGGTGGAGACGGTGCGGCTCGGCTGCATGGGAGGCGCATGATAGGGCTCCACGCCCCCGCCACCCCGCCCGCCGCCCAGGCGAAACGCTCAGAACCGCCGCGATTGGTTGGGCACGATGTTGTCGCGGCCGCAGACGACCCAGTCGGCGATCTCGACCGCTTCCGAGAAGCTCTCGCGGGCGGCCTCGAGGTCGTAGCACGGCGTCATCACCTGCCCGGCGGCGAGATGCTCGACGGTGGGCACCGCGTCGCCCGCCACCAGGGTGGTGGAACCGGCGGTCGGGAGCAGGAGTCCCGTGAGTCCGGGCGTCACGCCGTGCATCGGGAACAGGTCCACGCCCGTCGCCAGGCGGTCCGGCGCCGCGATGGTGCGCTGGATGACCGCGATCTCGTGCCCGAGGGTCTTGGCGAGATCCTGGTCGCCGGCCTCGTGGGCCTCCTTCATCGATCCGACCAGCTGGACGCCGATCGACTCGCGCTCGCGCTCGGAGACCAGCCACTGGGCCTTCTCGAACGCGAGGATGCCGCGCCGGTGGATCGGGTTGAGGCAGGTCAGGAACACATGGGTGATGTCGTCGGGGCCGATGCCCGCGCGCTCGACCAGCCGGGGCACGATCACCTGCGGCGGCAGGGACGGATCGACGAGGATCTTCGCCGAGCCCGAGACGATCAGCGTGGTGGTCGCGTGCGCCGGGCGCACGGCGCCCCGCTCACCCCAGTGCGGGTTGGCGGCGAGGGTTCCGATGGAGATGACGCGGATCGTGGCGGACATGGTTCGGTGCACTCACTCGACGAGGCCGTCGCGGGCCAGCTTGCCGATCGGGTTGGTGGGATCGCGCCGCTTGGCGCGCAGCGCCTCGACGACGGCGGGCGGCACCAGCGTCGCAAGGGCGTCGAGCGAGCCGCCCAGGGCGGCGATCTGCTTGATGAGGCTCGAGCTCGTGTAGGCGAAGCTCTCGCCGGTCACGATGAAGACGGTCTCGATGCCGGCGACCTGCCGGTTGGTGATCGCGAGCTGGCACTCGCCCGCGAGGTCGGTGATGTTCCGGATGCCCCGCAGGATGGCGCAGGCGCCGACCGACTTCGCGTAATCGACGGTGAGGCCGGTGTAGTGCTCGACGCGGATGGTCGCGCCGCCCGGCTCGCGGGCCATCATGTCGGCCACCAGCACCTTCGCCAGCGCCATGCGCTCCTCGAAGGTGAAGAGCGCCTCCTTGTTGGGGTTGCGGCCGATCGCGAGCACGACCTCGTCGAACATGCCGCGGCTGCGCCGCAGGATGTCGAGGTGGCCGTAGCTGATCGGGTCGAACGAGCCCGTGTAGATGGCGAGGTGGCGGGTCACGGGGCGCATCCTAACCGCCTCCGCCCGCACAGCCCGCGCGACCGGAACCGTTCCGCGGCGGGAACGCACGCGAGCGCTTGCTTCGGCCCCGCTGGATTCGATGCTTCTGGTGTTGACGGTCGCGTAAGGGACTCCGCGACCCCGACAATTCGACTCCGCCCAGCGACCCTGGCTGGACTCGAATCATGGATCGGCCCTGCATCGGATTGCCTCCCCGATCAGGGCTTCCTTGAACTCCGTGTAGGTCGGGGTGACTGAGGAGCACCCCGATCTGCTGAACATAGACCACTGCTCCGTGACACATCACGGAGCAGTGCGCCATTTTTCGGATCTCGCGTTTCAGGCATCGCTGCCCGAATCCCCGTCCGCGGCGCGCGCCTCTACTGCCGCCCCATGCCACGACTCGCACTCATCGAACCGAAGGACGCCGCCGGCGACGCCGCCCGCATCCTCGCCACCGCGCCCATCAACATCTACAAGGGGATGGCCGCCAACCCAGAGGTCTTCACGACCTTCATCGCGTTCATGCGCTCGATCGCGACCAGCGGCGCGATCTCCAAGGCCGAGAAGGAGCTCGTCATGCTCTACGCCGCCGAGCAGCGCCACTGCGGCTACTGCGTCGCGGCCCACACCCGGGTCGCCGCCGGCGCCGGGGTGAACGGCGAGCGCGCGCTCGACGCGCGCCGCGGCCGGGCCGGGAACGCGAGGGAGCAGGCGCTCCTCGACTTCACCAAGGCCGTGATGGACAAGAACGGCGGCGTCAGCGACGCCGAGCTGGCCGCGTTCCGCGCCGCCGGCTTCGACGACCGGGCCGCCATCGAGGTGGTCGCGGCGATCACCGCCATGACCTTCACCGCGCTCTACAACCACATCAACGACACCGCGGTCGACTTCCCGCCGGTGCCGGCGCTCGTCACGACCGCGTGAACTTGCGGAGCCCGGCGCCCTCGAGCAGCGTGCGGAAGTTCTCGCCGAAGACGAAGTTCTCCTCGGGGAACTCGACGCCGGCGCGGTTCTGGTCGAGGTGGCTGAACATGAGCTCGATGCGGCCGACCGGCGCCCAGGCGCTGTCGGCGAAGCTGTAGCGGTCGACGATGCCGACGGTGCTCGCGCCCATGTCGTCCATGCGCTCGATGGTGGCGTCGTAGCGGATCGTCTCGCCGGGATTGATGTCGCGCTCGAAGGTCGCGGAGACGACCTTCGCCAGCACGACCTTCTCGCGGAAGTCATGCACGCTGCCCACGAGGATGCCGGCGGTCTGCGCCATGCCCTCGAGGATGAGCGAGCTCGGCATCACCGGACACGGCGGCAGCGCGCCGTCGGCACCGAAGTGCTGGTGGAGATGCTCCTCGGCGAGCGAGACGTTCTTGACCGCGACGAGCCGCGTCCGCGGCTCGAAGGCGATCACGCGGTCGATCCACATCCAACGCATGGGGACTCCTGCAGCCGGCCGTTCAGCCGAGCTTGCGCTGTACGAAGTCGCAGAGGCTCTTGACGGTGAAGTAGTTCGGCAGCTTCGTGATCTGCGGGTCCTTCTCGAACTCGCTGACGTCGACGTGCGGGACCTTCTCCTTCAGGAGCGCGATGCCCTTGGCGGTGACCTTGCCGCTCTCGACGAGCGACGGATCGGTCATGAGGTTCTCGGGGAAGAGCTCGCCCTGCGCGATCTTGAACGGCTTCTCCGGCGTCGAGAACTTCTTCTCGAGGCGGAAGACGATGTCGAGGTAGTCGATGCTCTCGGCGCCGAGGTCGCCCTTCAGGGTGGCGGTGGCGACCACATCATCCTCGTCGACGCCCAGGGCATCCACGAGCACATCACGCACATCGGCTTCGATATCAGCACGGCTCTTGGCCATTAACGGTCTCCAAGTGGGACCCGGGTGGATCCACGCTTTGTTCGGACGAGAACTCCGCCCCACTCCGAGGGCTCGGGTCAGTTGCGAAGGGCGCGCAGTATAAGGCGACCCGACACGGCTGTCTCGGCGACCGCAGAATCGCCTGCAAGTCCCTTCAGCACCGTGCCTTGCGCCTTGAAGACCACGCTTCCGTCGTCCTTGGTCTTCTCAAGGGTGACCTCGACCTTGAGGGTCTCGCCGGGGCGCACGAAGCTCCCGTAGCGGAGCGCCTTGACCTCGCCGAGCACCATCCGCGGCATGCCCCGCTTCTCGAGCACGGCGCGGGCGGCCTGGGTGAGCGCCTCCACCATGAACACGCCCGGGAGGACGGGGAAGCCGGGGAAGTGGTCCTGCAGGTACTCCTCGGCCGCGGTGACGTTCTTGACGGCGATCGCCGAGGTGTCGGAGAGCTCGAGGAACCGGTCGACCAGCGTGAAGTGCATCGCGGGAAGGTACCACGGCGACGGGACTTGTTGCGGCGCCCACAAGTGCGGTTTTCCCGCGCGGAACGCCGATATCGGGACCATGTCCAAGACCGCTCGGAATGCCTCGGCGCGCGCTCGCGCGTCGGAGGACGCTACGGATGTCACCACTTCGCCCTTCGGCATCAGCCTCGCGTGGCTACGCGCGGCCTGGGTGCTCGCCGCCGGCGCGCTCACGATGATCGTGCTCGCGCTCGCGAGCTTCAACTCGGCCGACCCGCCGACCTCCTCGGTCGCGACGCCGAACAACCCCCCGCTCAACCTCTGCGGGAAGTTCGGCGCGGTGGTCGCGTACCGGCTCTACGAGATCTTCGGCGTCGGCGTCTGGCTGCCCGTGAGCTACCTCGCGACCGTGCTCGCGTTCGTCGCGACCGGTCGGCCGATGTCGCATCCGTTCGTCCGCTTCATCGGCGCGTGCGTGATGATGGTCGCGATCGGCGGACTCCACCACGAGTGGATGCCCGCGATCGGACCGGTCGCCGGCTACGGCGCGGGCCTGATCCCGATGTCGCTCTCGCACCTGCTGCACGAGCACTTCGGCATCGGCGCGTCGCTGCTCTTCATGATGATGCTCGCGGTCGGCGCCATCGTGATGGCCGACACGATCGTGGCCATGCTGCCGGGCGCGCTCGCGAGCTCGCTCGGGTTCCTGTCGCCGATCTGGAAGACCGACTGGTCGGGCGCGGTCGCGTCGCTCCGTGAGCGCATGGGTGCGATGTTCCCGCAGCCGGCGGTGGCGACGGCGTCGCGTGCGCCGCGCGCCCGCCGCGCGTCGGCCGCGAAGAGCGCGACCGCGGTGGCCGAGGCCGACGAGGCGGATGCCGATGAGGACGAGACCGGCAGCGCGGTCGCCGTCGCGGACGACGAGGACACCGACGCCGACGAGGACACCGCCCCCGCGGCGCGCAAGGGCCGCGGCGCGAAGACGAGCCGTGGCGCGGAGGCCGTGGAGGCCGAGGCCGACGAGGACGACGCGGATGCCGAGACCGACGATCAGGATGAGGACGACGACGACGTCGACGCTGCCGCGACGGCGACGGCCGTCGCGACCGAGCCCGCACCGAAGGCCGCGGCCTCGGACGACGAGCTCCGCGCGAAGCTCGCGCGCCTCCCGCTCAAGATGAACACCGGCGTGGCGAAGACGCCGATGCGCGACGACGAGATCCCGCGCACGCCCGACTACTCGGGCTACCAGTTCCCGACGCTGGACCTGCTCGACGAGCCGGAGGGCAACTACTCCGAGAAGATGGCCGCGATCGTGCAGGAGCAGGCGCTGCTGCTGACCAAGACCCTCGAGCAGTACGGCATCAAGGGCGACATCTCCGAGATGGAGTGCGGCCCGGTCGTGACCGTCTACTCGGTCGAGCTTGAGGCGGGCACGCGCGTCGCGCGGCTCGAGACCATCTCGAAGGACCTCGCGCGCGCGCTGCGGGCGCCGAACGTCCGCATCATCCCGAACATGGCGGGACGCACCGCGGTCGGCATCGAGGTGCCCAACAAGACCAAGGAGAAGGTCCGCCTCAAGGAGCTCATGTCGAGCGGCCACGCCGCCAAGATGGCGCTCCCGATGTTCATGGGCAAGGACTCCGCGGGCGATCCGCTCGTGCTCGACCTCGCCAAGATGCCGCACATGCTGATCGCAGGCACCACCGGCTCGGGCAAGTCGGTGTGCATGAACACGATCATCATGAGCTTCCTGTACACGAAGCGCCCCGACGAGCTCAAGCTCGTGCTCGTCGACCCGAAGATGGTCGAGATGGCGCAGTTCGCCGACATCCCGCACCTCGCCTGCCCGGTCGTGACCGAGATGGGCAAGGCCGCGGCGATCCTCGAGTGGGCCGTGAACAAGATGGAGGAGCGCTACGAGCAGCTGAAGGAGGCGGGCGTCCGCGACATCCGCTCCTTCAACGAGCTCGGCGAGCAGGAGCTCAAGGACCGCCTCGGCATCACCGACGAGGGCGAGTGGGCTCGGGTGCCGAAGAAGCTCCCCTACATGGTGTTCGTGATCGACGAGCTCGCCGACCTGATGATGACCAACAAGGACGTGGAGCAGTCGATCGTGCGCATCGCCCCGAAGGCGCGCGCCGTCGGCATCCACCTGATCCTCGCCACGCAGCGCCCGCAGGCGACGGTCGTGACCGGCCTCATCAAGTCGAACATGCCCTGCCGCGTCGCGTTCAAGGTGGCGTCGGGCACCGACAGCCGCATCGTGCTCGACCAGAAGGGCGCGGAACTCCTGCTCGGACAGGGCGACATGCTGGTGGTCACGCCGAGCCAGACCGACGCGCGTCGCTGCCAGGGCACGCTGGTCGAGGACAAGGAGGCCCGCGGCGTGGTCAAGTTCCTCAAGAGCGTCGCGACGCAGAACTTCGAGCGGCAGCTGCTCAGCATCCGCGCCGTGAACAAGGGCGATGGCGGCGAGGGCGGCACGGCCGGCGAGGGCGATGCCACGAACGCGCACAAGCAGGACGAGCTGTTCGACAAGGCGGCGGAGATCCTCATCGAGTCGGGCCGCGGCAGCGTCTCGCTGCTGCAGCGGCGGCTCGCGATCGGCTACGGCCGCGCGTCGCGACTGGTCGACCTGATGGGACAGGCTGGCCTCCTCGGCGAGCACAAGGGCTCGGTCGCGCGCGAGGTGGTCGTGACGATGGAGGAGTGGAAGCGCATGAAGGAGATGCGCGACGAGGCCGAGCGGGCAGGCACCGTCTTCGAGCGCCCCGGCGGTGGCGAAGGCGGCGACGACGACGCGCTCCGCATGCACGACGAGGAAGGCTACTGAACCGCGCCCCCGCGCGACACGCAGCACGCAGATCTCCCCGCGGCCCGCGCATCATGCGCGGGCCGCGTTCGTTCGCAGTCCATTGGATTTCCGTCGCGCGCACGCCTGCGCCCCCGAATGTGCGCGCGGATCCGCCGTCACCGTTTACACTCGGGGTCCATGGCCGAGTTCTTTCCAAGGCAGGTCCTCGAGATCCGGGTCGAAGGCTCGGAGACGGTGTCCAACGAGCCGGAGCTCGTCATGCGCGCGTGCCTCGAGCGCGCGCTCGCCGACAAGCCGTGGGTCGTCGTCCAGAACCTGCTGGTCCAGGACCCCGACGGCATCGGCACGCGCGAGATCGACTTCATGGTCGTCGACCCGGAGCGCGGGTTCATCGTCATCGAGGTCAAGGGCGGCGACTGCCAGTTCAACGCCGAGCTCGGATGGCACCGCCTCGTGCGGGGCACGCCGCGCTCGTTCGGCCGCGAGCCGCCCGCGCAGGCGCTCAGCTCGATGTACGCGCTGGTGCGCGCGCTGCAGGCCGTGTCGGGGCGCGAGGGACAGGAGCCCCAGTACCTCCACGGTTGGTTCCTGGCGCTGGTCGATGCGCACGTCGACTTCCAGACAATTCCGATGTCGGCACGAAACCACGTGCTGCACGCGAACCACTGCCGCAAGGCGGAGAAGCTGCTCGCCGAGATCGAGACCGCGTTCACCCGGCTCGCCGAGCGCCATCCGCTGGTGCCGACCGGACGGAACTCGCCCATGCGGCGGCTGCTCGAGAGGCACATCCTGCCCACCATGAAGTCGGCGCTGCACGTGCGCGACGAGATCACCAACGCGCGCGTGGTCGAGCACGACGTGATGCGCCCGGTGCGCGGCATCATCGACGCGGCGCACAAGCTCGACCGCGTGCAGATCGAGGGATACGCGGGCACGGGCAAGACGTACGCCGCGCTCTACCGCGCCCGCCGCGAGCTCGGCGACGGTCGGCGCACGCTCGTGACCTGCTTCAACGAGCCGCTCGCCTCGGCGCTCGGAGCGACGCTCGGCGCGCGCGCGATCGGGCACGCCACGCCCGCGCGGCAGGTGCGCGCGGACCGCTGCGTGGTGGCGAACCTGCACACGCTCGCCGCGTGCGCGGCGAACTCGACCGGCCGCACGCCGCCCTCGTCGCTCCCGATGTCGGAGCGCTACGACGCGCTCATCGCCGCGCTCGGCGAGGCTGCGCGCGCGGGCGAGCTCGGCGCGTTCGATGCGGTCGTGGTCGACGAGGGGCAGGACTTCACGCCCGCGATGCTCGACGCGGTCGAGGCGCTCGCGGGGCCCGCGGGGCGCATCGCGTTCTTCCACGACCCGAACCAGGCGATCTACGCCAAGGCGGGCGGCGACGGGATCGCGCGCCGCTTCGGCCGTCCGCTCGTCCTGCGCGAGAACCTGCGCAACTCGGTGTCGATCACCGCGTTCCTGAAGTCGCTCGATCCCGCGCGGATCGGCGACATCGTGGCGCCGCCCTCGGTGCGCGACGGGCAGCCGGTCATCGTGCTCGAGTTCGCGCCCGACGACCACGACGGACAGCGCAACGCCATCAAGCGGATCGTGAAGCACCTCGTCGACGGCGAGGATGTGCGCCCGGAGGACCTCGTCATCCTGTCGCCGTTCCGCAAGGACCGCGGCGTGCTGGCGAAGGAGCAGCTGATCGCGGGCTTCCCGCTGGTGCCGCTCGCGGAGATGGAGGGGCGCGACGACACCGAGCCCCCCTGCATCCGCTGGGAGACGCTCCACCGGTTCAAGGGGCTCGAGGCGCCCGCGGTGATCCTCCACGATGTGCGCGGCGGCGCGGAGAACGTCGCCTACGAGGCGATCTACACCGCGTGCAGCCGCGCGCAGCACGCGCTGTTCATCATCAGGACCACCGACTACGCGGGCGGCGCGGCGCTGCCCGCCCAGGGACAGCTTCCATGAGGACTCACCGATGATCGACCCGGACTGGATCAGGCGCGGACTCGACGCCGCCATCGAGATGGCGGAGAAGGGCTGGCGCGAGGGCGGCATCCCGATCGGCAGCTCGCTGCTCGACGCGCGCGGCGCGGTCGTCGCGGCGGGACACAACCAGCGCGTGCAGTCGGGCGATCCGACCGCGCATGCGGAGGTCGACTGCATCCGCCGCGCGGGGCGACGGCGCGACTGGCGCTCGCTCACGCTCGTCTCGACGCTGTCGCCCTGCTGCATGTGCTCGGGCACGGCGATCCTGTTCCGGATCCCGCGGGTCGTGATCGGCGAGAACCGCACCTTCCTCGGCGCCGAGGAGTGGATGGCGGCGAACGGAGCGGAACTCGTCGTCGTGCAGGATCCGCGGTGCATCGCGCTCATGGAGCGGATGAAGCGCGAGAAGCCCGACCTGTGGGCCGAGGACATCGGCGAGTGAGCGCGGCCCCCGCCCATCGCCGGCCGCTCGTGCTCGTGACGAGCTTCGAGGCCTTCGGCGGCAGCACCGTGAATCCCACGATCGCGATCGCGCGGGCGCTGGCGGAGATGCCCTGCGGACTCGGCGCGCGCGCGTACGCGACGCTCCCGGTGGTCACGGGGACCGGTCCCGGCAGCGCGTGGACCGCGGTCGAGCCGCTGCTCGACGCGCTGCGGCCCGACGCGGTGGTGGCGCTCGGCGAGAGCGCGAAGGCCGACCGCATCAACCTCGAGCGCGTGGCGGTGAACCTGCGCGACGCGCGGATCGCCGACAACGCCGGCGTGCAGCTCGTCGACGCGCCGGTGGTCGCCGGCGGGCCCGATGCGTACTTCGGCACGCTGCCGGTGCGCGAGATGCTGGCGTCGTGCGAGTCGGCGGGCGTGGCGGTGCAGTGCTCGATGAGCGCGGGCACCTTCCTCTGCAACGAGCTGATGTACCGGCTGCTCCACCGCGCCGCGCCGCGGGGAGGCGCGGCCGGCGCGGGGGTTGGCGCGGGTTTCATCGCAGGCTTCATCCACGTGCCTCAGTTGCCCGAGCAGGCCGAGGTGCGCGGCGGTCCGTCGATGGACGCCGCGACCAGCGCGCGCGGCGTGCATGCGGCGCTCGAGGTGCTCGCGGCGCGCATCGCGACCGGGGTGCTCGCGTGAGCGCGGACCGGCTCGTGCTCGTGACCGGAGGCGCGGGCTTCATCGGCTCGCATCTCTGCGAGGCGCTGGTCGAGCGCGGCGTGCGCGTGCGCGTGCTCGACGACTTCAGTTCGGGCAACGCGGCGAACCTCGCGGCGATCTGGCGCGAGATCGAGGTCGTCGAGGGGTCGCTCGAGTCGCCGGGCGCGGTCGGGCGCGCGGTCCGCGGCGCGAGCGACATCGTGCACCTCGCGGCGAAGTCGTCGGTCGCCGAGAGCATCGGCGCGCGCGACCTCTACGAGCGGGTGAACGTGGGCGGCACCTGCACCCTGTTCGCGGCGGCCACCGCCGCGCGGGTGCGCCGCGTGGTGTTCGCGGCGAGCTCGAGCGCGTACGGCGACCACGCCGCGCCGCATGAGGAGTCGATGGAGCCGCGGCCGATGTCGCCCTACGCGGCCACCAAGGTCGCGGGCGAGCGGATGGTGCGCGAGCTCGCCGAGTCGGGCGGCGTCGACGCCGTCGCGCTGCGCTTCTTCAACGTCTACGGCGCGCGGCAGGACCCGAACAGCGCGTACGCGGCGGTGATCGCGCGCTTCGTCACGCGGATCGCCGCCGGGCAGCCGGTGACGGTGTTCGGCGACGGGCTGCAGACGCGCGACTTCGTGCATGTCGGCGACACAGCGCGGGCGGTGATCGCGGCGCTCGACGCCCCGCATCCGCTCGGCGGGCGCATCGCCAACATCGGCACCGGCCGCGCGGTGAGCATCCTCGCGCTGGCGCAGCTGGTCGGCGCGGTGCTCGGGTCGCGGGTGGCGGTCGAGCACCAGCCCGCGCGCGCGGGCGAGGTGCGCGACAGCGTGGCCGCGACCGAGCGCGCGCGCGAGCTCCTCGGATTCAGCGCACGTGTGCGTCTCGAGGACGGCATCGCGACCATCGCCGGCGCGGCGCCGCGCGGCTGACGCGCGATGGATGCCGGGACGGCGGGGTCGCGCGTCATCCGTTCCGCAGACTGCGTCTGCGGGCACTCACGTCTTGGAGGCGATCGTCTTCACGGCGCGGCGCCGCGCGGCTGACGGCGAGTTTCGAAAAAGACAGGCGCCGCGCGGGAAGCGCGGCGCCTGGGGTGGACTGCGAAGCGCTCGTCGTGCGGACGCCGATCAGGCGCGGAACGCGGCCTTGTAGGCGGCGACGGCGCTCTTGAACTCCTCGTCGATGCCCTTGAAGGACTTCGCGGCGACGAGCTTGTCGCGGAGGTCCTTCTTCTGCGTCTTGAAGTACTCGAGCATGCCGGTCTCGAACTTCGCGACCGCGGGCAGCGCGACATCGTCGAGGAAGCCCTTGGACGCGGCGAAGATCGAGATGCACTGGTCGATGACGTCGAACGGCTTGTACTGGCCCTGCTTGAGCAGCTCGACCATGCGCGCGCCGCGGTCGAGCTGGCGCTTCGACGCGGCGTCGAGGTCGGTGCCGAGCTGGGCGAACGCCTCGAGCTCGCGGTAGGCCGCGAGGTCAAGGCGCAGCGAGCCCGCGACTTCCTTCATCGCCTTGATCTGGGCGTTGCCACCGACGCGCGACACCGAGATGCCGACGTTGATGGCGGGACGGATGCCGGCCGAGAAGAGCTCGGGCTGGAGGTAGATCTGGCCGTCGGTGATCGAGATCACGTTGGTCGGGATGTACGCCGACACGTCGCCTTCCTGCGTCTCGATGATCGGGAGCGCGGTGAGCGAGCCGCCGCCGTTCTCGTTGGAGAGCTTGGTGGCGCGCTCGAGGAGGCGGCTGTGCAGGTAGAAGACGTCGCCCGGGTACGCCTCGCGGCCCGGCGGGCGGCGGAGGAGGAGCGAGAGCTCGCGGTACGCGACGGCCTGCTTCGAGAGGTCGTCGTACACGCAGAGGACGTGCTTCGGCGTCTTGCCCTGCTTGCCGAGCCACATGAAGTACTCACCCATCGCGCAGCCCGCGTAGGGGGCGATGTACTGGAGCGGCGCCGCGGCGGACGCGCCCGCGTTCACGACGATGGTGTAGTCCATCGCGCCGTTCTTCTTGAGGGTCTCGACGACGCCCGCGACGGTCGAGTCCTTCTGGCCGACGGCGACGTAGATGCACACGACCGCGTCGGGGGTGCCCCAGTACTGCTTCTGGTTGATGATCGCGTCGAGGCAGACGGCGGTCTTGCCGG
>JBMOGJ010000007.1:0-60540 GCA_049318425.1 Phycisphaerales bacterium
GTTGAAGTTGCGCGTCATCCGTTCCGCAGACTTCGTCTGCGGGCACTCACGAGTGTGGGCACTCACGAGTGCGACCGGTGACGAGTGCCCGCAGATGGAGGCGAAGCCGGAATCTGCGGAGCGGAGGACGAACGAACGACCAAACGATCGATCGCTCGATCGCTCGACCAAACGCGGCTCCACCCGCCCCGAAGCCGTCACTTCGGCGCCGGCGCGCGCCACACGAACTCGGCGCGCACGAAGGCGTGGTCGCTCGGCCAGCGGCCGTCGCGCCGGGCCGCGTCGATCGCCGCACTCTCGACATCGAGCGCGCCCGTGAACAGGATGTGGTCGATGCGCTCGCCCGCGCAGGCGTCGGCCCAGCCGTTGAAGGTCGGCTGCTCGGGCGCGTCGGGATTGGTTGCGCGCCACGCGTCGCGCAGCGCAGCGCGCTCGCCGCCGACGAGTGCCTGCAGCGGCGCGCTCTGCGGCCCGCAGTTGAAGTCGCCGAGCAGCACCACTGGGTCCGCGGAGTGCTTCCGCGCCGCGATCCGCGTCGCGATCACCCGCGCGGCCTCGAGCCGCGCCGTCGCGCCCTGGTGGTCGAGGTGCACGTTGAAGATGTAGAGCGCGCGCCCGCCCGCCTTCGACACGAACCGACCGTAGGTGCAGATGCGCGGCAGCGACGAGTCCCACGACCTGGAGCCGGCCGACTCGGGCGTCTCCGACAGCCAGAAAGTGCCGTGATCGGCGGCGTCGAGCTCCCAGCGGTCGGCGCGGTAGAGGATCGGGCACGCCTCGCCCTGCGTGGCGTCGCGCTCGCGCGAACGGACGAGCATCGCGTACTCCGGCAGCCCCTCGGCGATCTCGCGCACCTGCGACGGCAGCGCCTCCTGCAGCCCCCAGAAGTCGCCGTCGCGCAGGATGCCGAGCACCATCGCGCGGCGCTTCGACCATGCGTTCACGCCATCGGCGGGATTCGCGTAGCGGATGTTGAAGGTCGCGACGCGCACCGAGGCGGGTTCGGCGGTGACCGTGGCGGGCGGCGTGGGCGGCGGAGTGGTCGGCTCGGCGCTGGTCGGCCCGTTGCCGCCCGGCGTGATGCCGCTTGGCGGATCCACACCCACCGGACGCACGCGCGCCGGCGGATCACCGGCCGCGAACGCGCTCGGCTCCGGGGCGAGCACGGCGCACAGCGCCGCGAGCATCACGCGCAGGACCGCGCGGGAGACGGGAGCCACCTGGGGAACCATGTCGGAAACGGAGCCTTCGCAGCGCATGCGGCGATCCTATCGCCGAGTCCGTAGACTGGCAGCCATGCTGCGCGTGATCATCGCCCTCCCGGTCGGACTGCTCGTGATGGGGCTGCTCGTCTTCCTGCTCGAACTCGTCGGGCACTCGGTCTTTCCCGCAAGCCGCGAGATGCAGGACGCGATCGGGCTCTGGGTCGCGAATCCCGACGACCCCGCCGCGCGACAGGCGATGTCCGACGCGCTGCCCACCATGCCGCTGGGCGCGCACCTGAGCGTGCTCGCCGCCTGGTGCGTCGGTGGCGCCGCCGGCGCGTGGGTCGCGGCCCGCGTGGCCGGCCGCATGCAGCTGGCGTTCGGCGTGGCCCTCGGCCTGGTGCTGATGCTCAGCTGCGCGGCGAACCTGGCGATGATCCCGCATCCGATGTGGATGTGGCCGGCCGGGCTCCTGCTGCCGTTCGCCTGCGCGGTGTTCGCGGCGTCCTCGACCGTGCGCCGCCCAGCGTGAGCCCGGCGCGGGCGAACGCGGCGACGACGGACTTGGTGACGGCGAACTCTTCGCCGCCGCCCCGCCGCGCGCTCAGCTCGGCGCGACGACGTCGAAGCGGATCATCATCGCGTGATCCTCGTGCACCGTGTTGTGGCAGTGCATGACGTAGCGCCCGAGGAAGTCGCGGAAGTTCGCGTAGACCTCCATCTCGTCGCCGTCGTACAGCGTGAAGACGTCCTTGCGCCCGCCGAGCAGCGTGCCCGCCACCCGATTGCCGTTGTAGGTGAGCGCGCGGCCTTCCTCGAGATGGAAGTGGATCGGATGCGCCCAGCCGCCGTTGGTGTCGAAGTGCCAGATCTCCGGCCTCCCCTGCACCACCGTCGCGCGCGCGACGTTGGGATCGAAGAACGCGTTGTTCACCGTCCACATGCCGTTGCGGCGGTCGAACTTCCACGAGCGCCGGCGCGCGCCCTGCAGGTTGATCGGCGGCAGCGGACGCATGACGGTCGGCACGCGGCTCGGATCGGGCACGGCATCGGGACGGATGTTCAGCTTGAGCACGCGAGGCGACTGGCCCAGCGGGAGCGCATCGCGCTGCGGTCCGCGGCCATCCTCCTGCTCGGCGCGGTTCACCAGGTAGATCGCGGCCGTCGACGACGGGAGCTCCGCGAAGTCGACCACGATGTCCATGCGCTCGCCGATGCCGAGCTTCACGCGGTTCGCCGTGATCGGCGCGGGGAGCAGGTTGCCGTCCGTGCCGACCACCTCGAACTCCATGCCGTTCGAGAACGCGAGATCCCAGTAGCGCGCGGGGCCCGCGGCGAGCAGGCGGAAGCGGTACTTCCGGCGCTCCACGTCGAAGTACGGCTGCACCCGGCCGTTCACGAGGAACTTGTCGCCGATGTAGCCGTCCATGTCCATCGGATCGAAGGTGAGCACGCCGTTCTCATCGAACTGACGATCCGAGAGCATGAGCGGGATGTCGTAGCGCCCGCGGACGAGGCCGCCATCGGGCACGCCGCTCGGAAGCCGGAACGCGTCGGGATTCGCGTCGCGCTCGTCGCCCGAGTCGTACTGATCGAAGAGGAGATAGAACCCCGCGAGACCCCGGTAGGTGTTCTGCGCGGTGAAGTCCATCGTGTGGTCGTGGTACCAGAGGGTGCCCTTGGCCTCGAGGTAGCTCCCGCCCGCCGGGTGGTTCGGGTAGTGGTGGTCCTTGAAGTAGCCGGGGCGGTAGTAGTCGGCGGGAAATCCATCCGACTCCGAGCCGTGGTTGCCGTTGTGCAGGTGGGTGATGATCTCGTTCGACCCGAATCCCTGCAGCTGCTCGGGCAGCTCGTTGCGGAACCGCACCAGGTTCGGCATGCCGTACCGCGCCATGAACGTCACCCCCGGCGCGCTTCCGCCGTAGGTCGAGTACCGGCTCAGGCCGAGCTGCGGATGCGGCCGCGCGAGCACCTCGCGCACCGCGATCTCGTACTGGTTGGCGACGGGAAACTCCTCGGCGCGCTGGAAGCTCGCCATCTCGACCACCGGGTCGAGCGGCGCGGCGCTGGGCAGCGGCATCGCGTATCGCGGGAACGCGAGCGGCTCCAGGAACGGCGTCGTCGCCGGGCTCGCGGGCGAGTCACCGCGAAGCATGCCGAGCGGGAACCGCGCGTTGATGTAGAACGCGCCGGTCGCGAGCGCCGAGCCCTTGAGAAACGATCGTCGCCCCGAACCGAGGTCCGGGCGGGAGCGGGAATCCATGCGTGCCATCCTTCGGTCGTCGTCGTCGTCGTCGTCGGTTTCATGCGCGATGCACATCACGCCGCGCGACGAGCACATTCGGAACGCGCCCCCTGCAGGATTCGCCGCCGCGCGAAAGCGCGGGGAATACCGCGTTCGCCCCGCAAAGGCCGCTCGGGCCGGTCGCGAGTCTCACGCGCCCGGCGACGCCGACACGCCTTCTTCGAGCGACCGCACCACGTCGAACCGCACCATCATCGCGTGATCCTCGTGCGTGCCGTTGTGGCAGTGGATCGGGTACTTGCCGACCCAGTCGTGGAAGCGCACGAAGATCTCCATCTCCTCGCCGCCGCGCAGCGAGAAGACGTCCTTGCGGCCGAGCAGCACCGGATCCTCCTCCTCGCCGCCGTTGAAGCTGAGGATGCGCCCCTCCTCGAGATGGAAGTGGATCGGATGCGCCCAGCCGCCGTGCGCCTTGATGGTCCAGATCTCCGGCTGCAGGTGCGGGATCACCGCATCGACGCGGTTCGGGTCGAACAGCTTGCCGTTCACCGTCCACATCCCGTTCTTGCGGTCGAAGTCCCAGGTGCGCCGCGTGGCGCGCGCGACGTCGGCCGGGTCGATCGGCTCCTCCTCGCGCAGGAAGCCCGGAACGCGGCTCGGGTCTGCCACCGCGCCCGGACGGATCACGAACTTGAGCACGCGCGGCGACTCGTTCATCGGGAGCAGGTTGTTCTTCGGGCCGCGCCCACCCGGCATCTCGACGCGGTTCACGAGGTACAGCACGGTCGTCGACTCCGGCAGCGACGCGAAGTCGATGACGATGTCGTAGCGCTCGCCCGGTCCCATCGCGAAGTGGTTCGCGGGCACCGGGTGCTGGAGCAGGTTTCCATCGGTGCCGATGATCTGGAACTCCATGCCGTTCGAGAGCCAGAAGTCGTAGTAGCGCGCGGGACCCGCATCGAGCACGCGGAACCGGTACTTGCGCCGCTTGACCTCGAAGTACGGCTGCACGCGGCCGTTCACGAGGTACTTGTCGCTCACGATGCCGTCCATGTCCATGACATCCATCGCGAGGATGCCGTTGCGGTCGAAGCCGCGGTCCATGATGGCGAGCGGGATGTCGTGGCAGTCCGCGACGTGCTCGCCGTTGGGCACGCCGCTCGGCAGCCGCAGCGCGTTCGGATTCGGGTCGTTCTCATCGCCCGAGTCGAGCTCGTCGAACATCAGGTAGAAGCCCGCGAGCCCGCGGTAGGTGTTCTGCGCGGTGAAGTCCATCGCGTGGTCGTGGTACCAGAGCGTGCCCTTCGCCTCGTCGGGATCGCCAGCCGCCGCGTACTGCGGGTAGTGATGGTCCTTGAACGAGCCGGGGCCGAACATGTCCCACGGCCCGCCGTCGGATTCGGACGCATGGTTGCCGTTGTGGACGTGCGTGACGATCTCGGGGTGGCCGAAGCCCTGGATCTCCTCCGGGAGTTCGTTGCGGTAGCGCACCAGGATGGGACGCCCGAGCCGCGTCATGAAGGTGGGGCCCGGGACCTGCCCGTCGTACGACATCCAGTTGGTCAGCCCCAGCTGCGGATGCGGCCGCGCCGCGACCATCCGCACGGGGATCTCGTAGACGTCCTGCGGCAGGAACTCCTCGTAGCGCTGGTGCGCCGAGGGGATCGGCGCCGGGCCGGAGAGCGCCTGCGTCGGCACCGCCCAGCGCGGGAAGGCGAGCGGCTGCACCCACGGCGTGGTCGGCGGGCTCGTCGGCGGAGCGAACAGCGCACCCGCGGCGAGGCGCGTGTTGATGTGGAAGGCCCCGGTCGTGATCGCGCCCGTGGCAAGCGCTCCCCTGCGGACGAACGACCGCCGCGTGAGGGACTCCTTCGAAACACCCGTGCTGTGCAGACTCATCTCATTGGCTCCGAACGACCTTGGCCCATGTGGATGCGTCCCAGGCGGGGACACGGCGAGCAAATGCCCGCATTCACGAATCGCCGCGACCGATCGACGCGACCTGTCGCGCAGCGCGACGCGGCCCCCGCTACCGCACGATCTCGAAGTTCACCATCATCGCGTGATCCTCGTGGATGCCGTTGTGGCAGTGCATCACGTAGCGGCCGACCCAGTCGCGGAAGCGCACCGCGACATCCATCTCGTCGCCGCCGAAGAGCGCGAACACATCCTTGCGCCCGCCCAGGATGCCGCCGTTGATCTGCCTCTTGTTGTAGCGCAGCAGGCGGCCTTCCTCGACATGGAAGTGGATCGGATGCGCCCACCCGCCCGGCGTGGAGAACTTGAGGATGTACCACTGGTTCTGCACGAAGGTCGTGTCGATGCGGTGCTCGTCGTACAGGTTGTTGTTCACGGCCCACATGCCGTTGTTGCGCGTCCACTTGAAGCTGCGGTTGATCGCACCCGTGAGGTTGACGGGCTCGAGCGGCCGCAGGTCGGCGGGCACGCGGCTCGGATCGGGGACAGCGCCCGGCTCGATCACGAACTTGAGCAGTCGCGGGGCCTCGTTCATCGGCAGGCGCCCGCTGTCGGGGCCGCGTCCGTTCGAGTGCGAGAGGCGGTTGACGATGTAGACCTCGGTCGTCGACTCAGGGAGCTGCGAGAAGTCGACCACGATGTCCCAGCGCTCGCCCGCGCCGCTCACGAGGTTGGTCGCGGTCACCGGGTGCGGCAGCAGGTTGCCGTCGGCACCGATCACCTGGAACTCCATGCGATTGGAGAACCAGAAGTCGTAGTACCGCGCCGGGCCCGAATCGAGAATGCGGAAGCGGTACTTGCGGCGCTTCACGTTGAAGTACGGCTGCACGCGGCCGTTCACCAGCCACTTGTCGCCGATGTAGCCGTCGAAGTCGAACGGATCGAAGGTGAGGATGCCGTTCTGGTCGTAGCGGCGGTCGGCGAACGCCAGCGGGATGTCGTAGCAGTTCTCGGTGTTCGCGCCGTTCGGGATGCCGCTCGGCAGGCGGAGCGCGTTCGGATTCGGGTCGTTCTCATTCCCCGAGTCGAGTTCGTCGTACGAGATGTAGAAGCCCGCGAGTCCGCGGTAGGTGTTCTGCGCGGTGAAGTCGAGCGTGTGGTCGTGGTACCACAGCGTGCCCTTGCATTCGAGCGGATTGCCGTTCGCCGGATAGTTCGGGTAGAGGTGGTCCTTGAAGTGGCCGGGCCCGTAGCGCTCGCCGGGGAAGCCGTCGGAGTCGGGACCGTTGTTGCCGTTGTGGAGGTGCGTGATGGTCTCGGGCACGCCGAAGCCCTGCATCTCGTGCGGCAGCTCGTTCTTGAAGCGCACCATGATCGGCTGGTAGCAGCGCGTGATGAAGGTCGGCCCGGGCGCGCTGCCTCCGTAGGTCGAGAGGCGGCTCAGGCCCAGCTCCGGATGCGGACGCGCGAGCACCTCGCGGATCGGCATCTCGTAGTACTTCGTCGGGTTGAAGTCGTCCCACCGCTGGTGCGCGGCCGGAATGGGCAGCGGGTCGAGCATCATGCCCGGCGGCAGCGGCTGCGCGTAGGGCGCGAAGGCGAGCGGCTGCGCCCACGGGGTGGTCGGCGGGCTCGCCGGCTCGTCGGCAAGCAGCAGGTGGTTGAACTTCGTGTTGATGAAGAACGCCCCGCTCGCGAGGCCGCTGGCCTTCACGAACGAACGACGCGACACGGACGGACCGACGCCGCCAGCTCCGCTGGAGTTTGCCATCGCACTTCCTCTTTCTGCCCGAAAGGTGGAGCGACTGAGTGAGATGATGGTCGAGGCAGGATCGCGGGCGAGGAACGACCGACCAGCGCCGGCGTCAACCATCACCTCTGAGACCAGATTGTTCTGCGGGGCAAGTTTGCTTCCGAATCGTGCCCGAGGCGAGCCCGATGTCCGCGAAGTCGGCAAATCGCGTCCCGAAAGACGCTGCGACCGCGTCACGCGCGCCCGCACCATCGTCGGCGCTGCGGGCGCGGCTCCCCGCAGGCTCCGATATCTGCGCGGATCCGGAGACATCGATCTTCCAAAATCCGCCCGCCTCCGTACCTTGCGGTATCTCACCCGCCAGCGGGTGCTCGTCTAGGGGGCCTCTTTCCAACTTCCAGGAGTGATCATGAGCAAACTGGCACTGGTTCTTTCCACCCTCGCCCTCGGCCTCGGCGCGAACATCGCGTCGGCGCAGGTCTCCCCGTCGAAGCTCGACGGTGCCGACCAGGCCACCCCCGAGCTCTTCATCGAAGTGCCTGGCGTCAAGGAGTTCCGCGGCGTCCTCACGGCGCGCCCGCTCCAGGATGCCGACGCCGACCGCCTCGGCATGACCATGCACCAGATGAACGCCGCGATCGACGGCGCCATCCGCGAGCTCACCAACTTCGAGATCCTCCGCTACATCCCGGAGACCGACGAGTACCTGATCACGGTGCCGAAGGGTGAGACCGAGAACACGGTCGCCTCGCGCCTGCTCGCCACCGGCAACTTCCAGTACGTCGAGCCGGATTGGACCGTCTACCCGGTCGCCTGCCCGAACGACGCGAACTTCGCCTCGCAGTGGCACCACCAGGCCGCCCGCATGAACTCGTGCGCCGCGTGGGACCTCCAGACGGGCAACCCGAACATCGTGGTCGCGATCTGCGACACCGGCATCCGCACCGGCCACACCGACCTCCGCGCGAACCGCTACGAGGGCTACAACGTGACCGCGGCCCGCTGGGAGACCGCGGGCGGCGCGATCAACGACGTCAACGGCCACGGCACCAACTGCACCGGCTGCGCCGCCGGCAACGGCAACAACGGCATCGGCGGCTCGGGCGTGGGCTGGAACCTCGGCCACCGCATGATGCGCGTGACCGACCTCGCCACCGGCAGCGCCTCGCTCTCGAACCTCACCACCGCCGCGCGCGTCGCGGTCGACCGTGGCGACAAGGTCGCGAGCGTGAGCTACAGCGGCGTGAACTCGGCCACCGTGTTCACCACCGGCACCTACGTCCGCTCGAAGAACTCGATGCTCGTCTGGGCCGCCGGCAACGAGGCTGCGACCCTGATCGGCAACCGCAACGACGACGTGCTCGTCGTCGGCGCGTCGGACCAGAACGACCTGCTCGCCACCTTCTCGAACCGCGGATCGCTCGTCGACTTCGTGGCTCCCGGCGTGAGCATCTTCACGACCTCGAACGCGGGCGACACCTCGTACGCGGCCGTGAGCGGCACCAGCTTCGCTTGCCCGATCACCGCGGGTCTCTGCGGCCTCATCTGGTCGCGCAACCCCACGCTGACGCCGGCGCAGGTCGAGTCGATCCTCCGCAGCACCTGCCGCGACCTCGGCACCGCGGGCCTCGATGACCTCTACGGCTACGGCCGCATCGACGCCGCGGCCGCCATCGCCGCCACCCCGCCGGCCAACGGCGACACCGTCCCGCCGACCGCCCCGCTGTCGCTCGCCGCGACCGCCGGTCAGCAGCAGGTCTCGCTCAGCTGGGCCGCCAACACCGAGACGGACCTCGCCGGCTACCACGTGTACCGCTCGACCACGAACGGCTCTGGCTACGTCCAGATCAGCACCGCGCTGCTCACCACGACCTCGTTCATCAACACCGGCCTCACCGGCGGCACCACGTACTACTACGTGATCCGCGCCGTCGACACCGCCGGCAACCAGTCGGCCAACTCGGCGCAGGCCTCGGCCACGCCGACCGCCCCGCCGGCTCCGGTCACGCTCTTCGCCGACACCTTCGAGACGGGCAACCTGACCGCGGGCGGCTGGGCGATCACCGGCTCGGCCGTCGCCAACACCGGCGCCCGCCAGGCAGGCGCCTGGGGCGCCCGCATCTCGGGCACCGCCTCGATGGAGCGCGCGATCTCGACGGCCGGCTTCAACACCATCACCCTCTCGGTGAGCCGCCGCTCGTCGGGCATGGATGCCGGTGAGTTCCTGTACCTCGAGTGGTTCGACGGCACCGCCTGGACGGTCGCCTCGACGGTCAACACCACCGCCTGGACGACCCCCACCTTCACGCTCCCCGCCGCCGCGGCCAACAACGCGGCGTTCCGGATCCGCTTCCGCACCAACGCGAACGCGACCAACGAGCGCGGCGACATCGACAACGTCACCGTGCGCGGCACGGCGAACTGATCCGCCGGTCGACCTGGTTTCCGAGTTCATCCACGCAGGCGCCCCCGATTCCGTACGGGGGCGCCTGTCTTTTTGCGCGAATGGGCGGCCCCGAGGGCCGATGTAGGATCACCTCCCCGCCATGTCGATCTCCATCCTCATCCTCACCCTCAACGAAGAGACCAACATCGGCGCCTGCCTCGACGCGCTGGCCGGGTTCGACGACGTCGTGGTCTTCGACAGCCTGAGCAAGGACCGCACGAAGGAGATCGCGCTCGCCAAGGGCGCGCGGGTGGTGGAGCGGCCGTTCGACAACTGGGCGGCGCACCAGAACTGGGCGATGGACAACATCCCCTTCCGCCATCCCTGGGTCTTCTACCTCGACGCCGACGAGCGCATGACGCCCGAGCTGCGCGCCGAGATCCAGGCGATCGCCGCCGACGCGTCGCGCGCCGAGGTGGCGTACTACTGCGGCCGGAAGAACTTCTTCCTCGGCAAGTGGATCCGCCACGCGATGCCGCCGGGCATGATCATGCGGTTCTTCAAGCCGGGGCGCATCCGCTTCGAGCGCCTGGTGAACCCGGTGCCCGTGATCGACGGCCCCCACGGCTACCTCCGCCACTACTTCGAGCACTACAACTTCTCGAAGGGCCTGACGGAGTGGTTCGACAAGCACAACAAGTACAGCCTGTTCGAGGCGATGGAGGGCATGAAGCTGCGCGAGAAGCCGGTCGGGCTCGGCGCGATCGTGTCCCGCGACCGCTTCGAGCGGCGGCGCGCGCTCAAGGAGCTCAGCTTCCGCCTCCCGCTGCGGCCGCTCATCAAGTTCTGCTGGATGTACTTCCTGCAGCGCGGCTTCCTCGACGGGCGCGCGGGCTACACCTACTGCAAGCTGCAGTCGATGTACGAGTACATGATCGTGGTCAAGATGCGCGAGCTGGAGCGCAAGCAGCGCGGACTGCCGGTGTGAGGCGCGCGCGGCTCAGCGGCGCGCGACCGTGTCCTCGAGGATCTTCATCATCCGCAGCGCCAGGTTGGTGCGGTCGAAGTTCTTCGCGCCCGCGAGGCAGCGCGCGCGGAACTCCTCGAGCTCGGCCGGGTTCGACTTGAGTCGGACCAGCGCCGCGCACAGCTGCTCGGCGTTCTCCGGCTCGAACGGGATGCCCGCGCCCTCCTCGCGCACGATGTCGGCGCTCTCGCCCTCGACGCCGTGCAGCACGGGCAGGCCCATGCCCATCGACTCGAAGAGCTTCGAGGGGATGACGGTCGTGAACAGGTCGGTCTTCTTGAGGTGGATGACGCTGACGTCGAGCAGCGACCAGTAGCGCGGCACATCCGCCTTCGGCACGCTGTCGATGAAGACGACGTTGTCGAGCTTCTTCTCGGCGGCCATCTGCTTGAGCGCCTCCTTGCGGGCGCCGTCGCCGAGGAACAGGAACACGAAGTCCTGCCCGCGCAGCCGCTCGGCGGCCTCGAGCAGGGTCTCCAGGCCGTGGGCGAGCCCGTGCGTGCCGATGTAGCCGGCGACGAACTTGCCCTTCATGCCCAGCTTCTCGGTGAGTTCGGCGTCCTTGGGACGCGGCTTGAACTGCGAGATGTCGACGCCGTTGGTGATGACCTCGATCTTCGAGCCATCGATGCCGCGGCGGATCAGGATGTCCTTGAACGACCGCGTGACCGAGACCACCTTCGCGCTCTTGCGGTAGAGGAACAGCTCGAGCCACTCGAGGAAGGCGATGGCGCGCTCGTTCTTCATCGCGCCGACGGCCTTGATCGACTCCGGCCAGAGGTCGCGCAGCTCGAAGATGTACGGGCGGAACTTGTACCGGCTGACCACGTACGCCGCGCACGCCGTGAAGAACTGCGGGCTGGTGCCGATGATCAGGTCGACCTTGCGGATGAACAGGCTCGCGATGATCGCCGACACCATGTAGCTCTGGTAGTCGAGCACGCGGCGCACGAAGCCCTCGTTGGCCGTGATGTAGCTCCAGACGCGGACGACGCGGATGCCCTCCACGGTCTCGGTCTGCCAGAGCTTGTTGCGGTAGCCGTCGAAGACCTTCCCCTTGGGGAAGTTCGGCGCGCAGGTCACGACCGTGACCTGGTGACCGGCCTTGACCCACTCGCGGCAGTGCTCGAACGTCCGGCTGGCGGGCGCGTTCACTTCGGGCGGGAAATTGTCGGTCAGGAAGAGGATGTGCACGGCGACCACTCGATGCGGACGATCGACTCCGCGCCCGTGAAGCGGGCCACGGCCTTCTGGTTCGGCACGGAGGCACCGAACCGTGGGGAGTATGTCGACCGACTTACCCGCCACTCTGCACCTTCGGCCGTCAATTGGAAAGTAATGCCGTGGGCGGTGGCGGTGAGGGTGCGGCCGTCGGGGCTGACGACCGGGTCACAGCCGGGGACGAAGTGCCAGTGCGACTCGGCCTTGCCCGCGGGTTCGGCGTGGTCGCGGACCTCGATGGCCGGCGAGGCGGGGTTGGGCCCGCCGGGGTGGGCCACGGCCGGAGCGGCTGCACCCGGAGCGCGGGGGTCGCCCGCACGCAGGAACGTCCAGGTGCGCCGGTGGACGCCGCCGCCCGGCAGCCGCTGGTAGCCGTCGTGGGAGCACTCGACCGCGAGACCGGCGTGGGTGGGGTCGGCATCCGTGATCCGCGCGGCGGTGACCCGCGCGCGCCGGGCCACGCGGAAGCCGCCCCAGACCTCCGACGAGTCCTGTCCGTCGACCACCACGGTGTTGTGCGCCGCGGTGCCCCGCTGGCGGAGGCGCTCCGGCCCCACGCCGTATTGCGAGGTGCCGGAGTTCACCAGCACGCGCCTGCCGGCGACCGACAGTTCGAAGGAGAGCGTGTCGGCGTGCGCGTGCCCGGGCAGGTAGTCGGGGCCAACGGGGCCGACGTCGAGGATGGCGACCGACCCGGCGTGCTCGACGCGGATGAAGCCGCTGGTCGGGAAGTGCGCGACACCGCGGGCGGGCGCTGCCGAGGCCGCTGAGGCCGCTGAGGCCGCTGAGGCCGTTGAGGCCGCTGAGGCCGTCGAGGCCGGGGCAGGCTCCGGCACCGCCGCCTCCAGCCCAAGCCGCGCCGCGTATCCCTCGAGCTCCGCGCGCGTGGGCGCGACGCCCTGCGCGCTGTCGTTGAAGAACGAGACCTCGCCGTCCGGATGGCAGACGCCCGCGAGGAAGCGCCGCATCGCCGCGAGGCGCGTGGTCACGCGGCGCTCGTCGTCGCCCGCGCACACGCCGGGGGCGGCGCGCATCGCGTTCGCGAGGTCGAGCATGTCCTCGACGGCGAGCGCGTGGTACATCGGGGAGCGTTCGAACTGGCCGCCGTCGTCGAGGATCTGCTCGGGGATCTCCGCGCGCAGGATGCGCCAGCCAGTCGCCCGCCACGCGTCGGCCTCGTCGCCCTCGAAGTGGAGGCCGGCGATCACGAGCGCCTTCGCGTTCACGAAGAGGTGGTTGCCGAGCAGGTGCCACTCGAGGCGCTTGGTCAGGAACCGCGTCTGCGCGGCGAGGCTGTTGAGCATGGCGGGCACCGGCTCGTTGCCGGCGCGCAGCCACTTGATCCAGTTCACGATGCGGAGCGAGGTCGGGTACGGCTCCCAGGCCGTGCCGCGTCCCGGCGGGCACTCATCGATCCAGCGCGCGATGAGCTCGCGGTGCCACGCGGTGCGGGCGCCCGCGTCCACCGCGGCGAGGTCGTCGAAGTAGTGCTGGTTGTAGCGCCAGAGCTTGGCGAGCGCGGGGTCGTCCCAGCCGTGCTGGTCGAGGTCGCGCTCCTCGCCGAGGAAGCGCATCTGCGACGAAGAGACCAGGCTCGGCTCGCGCTGCGCCGGCAGCACCCAGGGCCCCGCCGCCGCACGCACCGCGGGCGCCGGACGCAGGTCGGGCGTCGGACGGGACAGACGGAAGCGCACGCGGCCGTACACCTGGACCGGCTTGAGGAAGCGGACCGTGTGCCAGAGCCGGAGTGCCTTCGCAAGCGGGGTCATGCGTGGATCGGTTCGTCGGACGTGCGTTGGCGCGGCGCAGGGCGCGGATCAGCCGAGCAGCTTCTCGAGATGGGCCACGATGCGCTCGCTGGTGCGGCCATCCCACAGCTCGGGGATCGCGCCCTTCTTCCAACGGCCGTCGAACAGCCGGTCGAGCGCGGGCTTGAGCGCCGCGGGGTTGGTGCCGATGAGCTCGTTGGTGCCGATCTCGACCGTCTCGGGCCGCTCGGTGTTGTCGCGCAGCGTCATGCAGGGCACGCCCATCACCGTGGTTTCCTCGGTGATGCCGCCCGAATCGGTGATGACGGCCTTCGCGTGGCGCACGAGGTAGTTGAACTCGAGGTACGGCTGCGGGTCGACGAGCTTGAGGCTCGCGGGCAGCGCGCTGAACTCGCGCATCGTCTTCGCGGTGCGCGGGTGCACGGGGAACACCACCGGCTCGCCGCGGGTGCCGGTGATGATCGCGTCGAGCAGCTTGGTGAAGGTGCTGCCCGAGTCGACGTTCGCCGGCCGGTGCATGGTCATCACGAAGTACGACTTCGGCTTGAGGCCGAGCTCGTCGAAGAACGCGGGCTTGGTCAGGCGGTCCATGTTCGACAGCAGCGTGTCGATCATGGTGTTGCCGACGAAGAAGATCCGGTCGTCGCCCACGCCGGCGCCGCGCAGGTTGCGGTTCGCGTGCGCGCTGGTGGTGAAGAAGTAGTTGGTGATCGCGTCGGTCACCATCCGGTTGATCTCCTCGGGCATCGTCCAGTCGCCCGAGCGGATGCCCGCCTCGACGTGCGCGACCTTGACGCAGAGCTTCTGCGCCGCGATCGAGCAGGCCATGGTGCTGGTCACGTCGCCGACCACGAGGCAGAGCGCCGGCTTCCGCTCGAGGAGCAGCTTCTCGTAGCGCGTCATGATCGTGCCCGTCTGCTCGGCCTGCGTGCCCGAGCCGACCTCGAGGTTCACGTCCGGCGCGGGGATGCCGAGCTGGCGGAAGAAGTCGCCCGACATCTTCTCGTCGTAGTGCTGGCCCGTGTGCACGAGCCGGTAGCGGATCGGCCCGCCCTGCGCCTCGCGCGCCTTGATCGCGCGGATGATCGGCGCGATCTTCATGAAGTTGGGCCGTGCGCCCGCGATGATGTCGACGAGGATCGTGTTCATGAGTGTGGGTTCACTGGCTGGTGCGCGCGAGGTCGGCGGCCGCGATGGTGGCCTCGGCGACCTCGATGAGCTCTTCGAACGGGATCGGCGACGCGCCGCCGGCGGCGACGGCGTTCACGAACGCCGCGGCGCAGGCCTTCTGGCCCTTGTCCTGCCGCCAGAGGTTCATCTTCGAGAACCCGGGCCAGCCGAAGCCGGTCATCTTGCGGAAGTTGTCGAGCTGGATCACGCGGCCCTGCGCGAACACCTCGAGCCGCTCCTTGGGGAACGCCTTCGAGCCGTTGGCGAAGTAGTGCACGGTGCCGATCGAGCCGTCGGCGAAGCCGAGGTCGATCGAGACGGTGTCGCCCGCCGCGGCGTCCATCGCATGGGCGCGCACCGTGGTGATGCGCTCGCCCGCGAGGAACCGCAGGAGATCGATGAAGTGGCAGCCCTCGCCGACGATGCGGCCGCCGCCGACGTCGCGGTCCTGCGTCCAGTGCTCGGCGGGGATCGCGCCCGCGTTCACCGTCATGATGAACGACTTCGGGCCCTTCGCGCCCGCGAGGAGCGACTTGAGCCGCGCGACCTGCGGCGCGAAGCGGCGGTTGAAGCCGACCATCACGATCGGCGCCTTGCCGGCGGCCGCGCTCTCGGCGCGCGCGGCCTCGATCTGCCGCAGCTCGTCGGTCTTGAGCGCGATCGGCTTCTCGACGAACACGTGCTTGCCCGCGCGCAGCGCCTGGCAGACCATCGACGCGTGCGAGTCGTGGCGCGTCGAGATGATGATCGCGTTGACATCGCGGTCGGCGAACACGCCGTTGGTGTCGGTGGTGGTCGCCTCGAAGCCGAACTTGCGGCCCGCGTGCACGCCGCTCACGCCGCCGCTCGAGGCGACGGTGCGCAGGCGCGCGCCCGCGTCCTTGAACGCGGGGATGAGCACGGCGGTGGCGTAGTTGCCCGATCCGATGAACCCGATCGACGCGTTGCCGCGCGCGGGGGCCGCGGCGTTCGCGCCGCGCGGAAGCTCGACGGTGGTGCGCCGCACCTCGCTGTCGGGCTTCTGGTCGACGGTCGGGTACTCGAGCAGGATGCCGAGGCTCGGCGCTCCGCCGCCGACGAGCTCGTACGCGGCCTCGGCGTCGGTGATCGCGAAGCGGTGCGAGATGAGCGGCTTCACATCGAGGCGCCCGTCCGACATCATGTCGAGCACGGCCTCGAAGTTGCGCTGCTCGGTCCAGCGGACGAATCCGACCGGATAGTCGTTGCCGCGCTCCTCGTAGTTCGGGTCGTAGCGGCCGGGGCCGTACGAGCAGGAGACCTGGAAGGTCAGCTCCTTCTCGAAGAAGTCGGCGCGCGAGAGCTCGAGACCGGTCACGCCGACGAGCACGATGCGCCCGCGCTTGCGCGACATGAGCGCCGCCTGGTGCATGGGCTCGTTGCTCTTGGTGCTGGCGGTGATGATGACGGCGTCGACGCCGCGGCCGCGCGAGAACGCCTGCGCCGCGGCGACGGGGTCCTGCCCGGCCGCGAGGTTCACGACCTCGGCGCCGAACTTCCGCGCCATCTCGAGCTTCTCGGGATCGAAGTCGAGGCCGAGCACGCGGCATCCGTGGGCGCGCAGCAGCTGCACGGTCACGAGGCCGATGAGTCCGAGGCCGGTCACGACCACGGTCTCGCCGAGCGTCGGCTGCACGAGGCGCACGCCCTGCAGCGCGATCGCGCCGAGCACGGTGAACGCAGCCTCGTCATCGGTCACGTTGTCGGGCACGCGCGCGCTGAGGTTGATCGGCACGCACACCGCCTCGGCGTGCTTGCCGTTCGACACGATGCGGTCGCCCGCGGCGTAGCCGACGAGCCCGCTCCCGACCTCCATCACGCGGCCGACGTTGCAGTAGCCGAGCGGCAGTGGCTGGTCGAGCTTGTTGAAGACGGCCTCGAGCGTGGGCATGAGGCCGTCGGTCTTGATCTTGTCGAGCACCATGCGCACCTTGTCGGGCTGCTGGCGCGCCTTCTCGATCCAGCCGGCCTTGCCGAACTCGACGAGCATGCGCTCGGTGCCGACCGAGACGAGCGTGCGCGAGGAACGGACGAGGAGGTGTCCACGCTTGACCGCGGGGCACGGGACCTCCGCAACTTCGGTGGAGCCATTCTTAAGGGACTGCAGGATCTGTTTCACGGGGTACCTCGGGGCAGAGTGGCAACGTAACCCGCTCTGGGGACTGCTTCTATCGGCGCAGCACGGGGGGTGTACCTCCCGAAGCGTGCAGGTTTGGTTGATTTCTCGACGCCGAACGGTCGGGTTATCGGGCTCGTCCATCGATGAAATGGCGGCACCACACCTCGATCGAGAGCAGCGACAGCAGCGTGTACGACGCGTCCGTCCGACCCGCCTGGTTCGCGTCGATGAGCCGCTGCACCGCGACGGGGTCGAACAGACCGCGCCTCGCGAGGCTCGCGGGCCCCAGCAGGTCACCGACCAGCGGCCGGAGTTCGTCGCGCATCCACTTCCGCAGCGGCGCGCCGAAGCCGGACTTCGGACGGTAGATCACATCGTGCGGGAGGTAGGGCTCCATGGCCTTCTTGAAGACCCACTTGCCCTCCTTTCCACGCTGCTTGATGCCGGTGGGGATCCGCGCCGCGAACTCGACGAGCTCGAGGTCGAGCAGCGGCACCCGCACCTCGACTCCGACCGCCATCGACATCTTGTCGGTGTAGGGGAGATTGTGGTCGGACAGGAAGAACCTCTGCTCGAGCGCCAGCATGCGCTCGAGCGGCGGCAGCGACGCCGGCAGCGGGTGCATGAAGTCGAGCATCGGCCCCAGCGCGGTCTCGGCGCCGATCGCGCGGCGCATGTCGGGGGTGTACAGCGCGAAGAGGTCGGCCTCCCGCGCCCAGCGGAAGTAGTTGGCGATGCGCTCGTCGCCGTCGAGCCCGGCGCCGTTGGCGAGCTTCGCGAGTCGTCGGGCCCACGCCTTGCGCTGATCGAGCCGCGCCGTTCCGCGCTCGATCGCGCCGCGCACTCCACGCGGCATCCAGTCCCAGTACCGCTGCAGCTCGAGCGCGCGGTGCCTGCGGTATCCCGTGAAGAGGTCGTCGCCACCCGCGCCGGAGAGCAGCACCTTCACTCCCTGCGCGCGCGCAAGCTCGCAGATGTACAGCACATTCAGCGGCGCGGGATCGGCGAGCGGCTCGTCGAGCTGCACGATCATGCGCTCGATGTCACCGGCCATCCGGCTTGCCTCGATCTCGACGATCTCAAGTCGGACGCCGAGGTGCTTCGCCACGCGCTGCGCATACGGCAGGTCGTCGGTCGCGCCCTCCTCCGCGCCGCCGCGCGCGCGAATGGTGAAGCACTGGATGTCGGGCGAGGCTTCGCGCGCGAACGCCACCACGGCGCTCGAGTCGAGCCCGCCGGACAGGAACGCACCGACCGGCACATCCGCCACCATCTGGCGGCCAACCGCCTGCCGGACATGCATCGCGGTGCCCTGAATCGAGTCCCGCTCGTCGAGATCCGCCTTGATGCCGCGGAACGCGGGCAGCTGGTACCAGGTCCAGCGACGCTCGATCCTGCCGCCGCGGAGCACCATCGCCTCGCCAGGCAGCAGCTTGCGCACCGCCTTGAGCGGGGTGCCCTCTCCCGGGCACCAGAGGAAGCTCAGGTACCGGTGAAGCGAGACCGGATCGAGCTCGCGCGCCTCGGGCGCGAGGTCGAGCAGTCCCTTGATCTCGCTGCAGAAGGCGACGCCTCGCTCGGACTGCGTGTAGTAGAGCGGCTTCACTCCGAGCGCGTCGCGCGCGACCAGCGTCGTGCCGGTGCGTCGGTCGAAGAACGCGACGGTGAAGATGCCGTTGAGGCGCGCGAGCATGCGCTCGCCTTCCTCGAGGTAGAGGTGGAGGATCACCTCGGTGTCGGAATGCCCGCGAAACGAGTGTCCCTTGGACTCGAGCTCGCGGCGGAGCTCGCGATAGTTGTAGATCTCCCCGTTGAAGACGAGTTGGACGGCGCCATCGAGCGCCTCCATGGGCTGGTGCCCGAGCGGCGAGAGATCGATGATCGAGAGTCGCGCGTGCCCGAGACCAACCCCCGCCTGGGCGTCCTCGAAGACGCCAGAATCGTCGGGACCGCGGTGCGCGATGCTCCGCACACCGCGTCCGAGCGCGGCTGGGTCGAACCGTCCTGAGTATCCGATGATTCCGCACATTCGCTGGGTGTTCCGGGGCCTGATGCTCGGCGGATGGGATCAGCCAGTGCCGCACGCCTCCATCGGCGAATCACCCTCCGGCGCCAAGCAAAATCCCGACTGGGTCGACTATCCTGCGGGGATGCTCAAGAATTCGCAGCGAATCGCTGGTCTGTTCGGCGCAATCCTCATCTTCATCACAGGCGTCGCGGCCCGCGCCGAGGAGGGCATGTGGCTCCCCAACGCGATCCCCGCCGAGGCGCTCAAGGCGAAGTACGGCTTCACGGGCTCGCCCGAGCTCTTCGCGCACCTGCAGAAGTCGGCGGTGCGGTTCTCGACCGGCGGCTCTGGCTCGGTCGTCTCGGCCGGCGGCCTGGTGATGACGAACCACCACGTCGGCTCCGACATGCTCGCCAAGCTCTCGACGCCGGAGCGCGACCTCCTCAAGACCGGCTTCCACGCGAAGTCGCCGTCGGAGGAGCTGCCTTGCCCGGACCTCGAGCTCAACATCCTCTGGTCGATCGAGGATGTGACCGCGCGGGTGAACGCCGCCGCGGAGTCTGCTGGCGACCCCGCCGCGAAGGGCGCCGCCAAGCGCAAGGCGATCGCCGCCATCGAGGATGAGAGCGAGAAGACCACCGCGCTCACCAGCGAGGTCGTCACGCTGTACCAGGGCGGGCGCTACCACCTCTACCGCTACAAGACCTTCCGCGATGTGCGGCTGGTGTTCGCGCCCGAGACCGCGATCGCGTTCTTCGGCGGCGACGCCGACAACTTCGAGTTCCCGCGCTTCGACCTCGACTGCTGCTTCTTCCGCATCTACGAGGACGGCAAGCCGTGGCAGCCCGAGCACTTCCTGGCCTGGGACGCCGACGGCGCGCAGGCGGGCGAGCTCGTCTTCACCTGGGGCCATCCTGGGTCGACCAACCGGCTCTACACCGCCGACCACGTCGCGTTCATGCGCGACGTCGAGGAGCCGGCGAACCTGAAGCGCCTCTGGCGCAGCGAGGTGAAGGCGATGACCTTCATGGGCCGCGGCGCCGAGAACGCGCGCATCGCCCGCGAGGACTTCTTCGGCACCCAGAACGGCCGCAAGGCGACGCAGGGACTCCTCGATGCGCTGCAGGATCCCGCGCTGGTCGCGGGCAAGCGTGCCGAGGAGACCGCGCTGCTCGCGAAGCTGGCCGGACGGCCGGAAGCCGCGCAGTTCGAGCGTGGCCGCGCGCTGGTGAAGCGGTCGCTCGAGGCGTGGGAGCGCCTCGCGCCCGACTACTTCGCGCTCGAGCGGCGCTTCCGCGGCGGCGACCTCGTGCAGATCGCGCGCACCGTCGTGCGCCTCAACGCCGAGGGCGGCAAGCCGAGCGCGGACCGCCTGCCCGAGTACGGCGACGCGAACCGCGCGTCGCTCGAGTCGGCGCTCTACTCGCCGGCACCGATCTACCCCGAGCTCGAGATCGAGCGCATGACCTCGTGGCTCTCGGGGCTCGCCGAGGAGCGCGGGCTCGACGACGCGCTCGTCGCGCGGCTGCTGGCGGGCAAGAGCCCGCGCGCGCGCGCGACCGAGCTCGTGCGCGGCACCAGCCTCGGCGATGTCGGCTTCCGCAAGGCGGTCGCCGAGATGACCGGCCGCCAGCTCGCCGACTGCAGCGACCCGATGGTGCGCTTCGTGCTCGCCGTCGACGCCGACGCCCGCCGCGCCCGCAAGGCGTGGGAGGACGAGGTCGACAGCCCGCAGAAGCTCGGCTACGCCGACATCGCCGCGGCGCGCTTCGCCGCGCTCGGCGACAGCGTCTACCCCGACGCGACCTTCACGCTCCGCATGAGCTACGGCACGGTGCAGGGCTGGACGACCGAGTCGGGCGAGGCGATCCCGCCCTTCACCACCCTCGGCGGCACCTACGCCCGCGCCGCGGCCCGCGCCGGCGATCCGGCGTTCGAGCTGCCGTCGTCGTGGGTCGACGCGCGCCCCCGCCTCAAGGCCGAGACGCCGTTCAACTTCGTCTCGACCAACGACATCATCGGCGGCAACTCGGGCTCGCCGATTGTCGACGCCGACGGCGAGGTCGTCGGCCTCATCTTCGACGGCAACCTCGACAGCCTCGCCGGCGACGTCGTGTTCGACATCACCCGCAACCGCGCGGTGTCGGTCGATGCCCGCGGCATGCTCGAGGCGATGCGCACCATCTACGGAGCCGGCGCGCTGGTCGACGAGATGACGAAGCCGGTCGGCGCGCGCCGCTGAACCCCGCCGCCGTTTGACGCGCGCGGGGCATCGCCTACGCTGTGCGGATGCGCATGCTCCGCCGCGTCGCCGTCGCGACGATCGATACTGTTCGCCGTTCCGCACGCCGTGAAGACCACAGGGGCGGTGAGCGCCTCGGGGGAAGTGCGCACCTTGGAACCAACGGTGGCGGCGCCTCCCCCGTCGCCTCGCGACCGCACGCGCTGCGGCACGCGCGTGCCGTGATGCTCGCGTGCGCCTGCGCGCTCGCCCTCGCCCTCGCCCCCGCCCTCACCGTCGCGCAGCCCCCGCACGCCGCCGACGCGGGCGACGGCAAGAGCGTCATCCCGAAGATCGACCCCGCGCGCATGAAGGCCAACGTGGCCGAGCTCGCGTCCGACGCGATGAACGGCCGCTCGTTCCGCTCCGAGGACGGCAAGCGCGCCGCCGAGTGGGTCGCCGCGAAGCTCGCCGAGGCCGGCGCGAAGCCGCTCGAGGGGCGCGCGTCGATGCTCGTCCCGGTCGAGCGCATGCCGGCGGCGAGCCCGAATGTCGTCGCCTGGATCCCGCCCGCCGGTCCGAAGCCGAGCGGCGAGTACATCCTCGTCACCGCGCACTACGACCACCTGCCCAACGCGCGCACCGGCGACGACCGCATCTACAACGGCGCCGACGACAACGCGAGCGGCGTCTGCGGGATCATCGCGGTCGCCGAGGCGCTGCGCGGCGACGCGCTCGATGTCGGCGTCGTGTTCGTCGGGTTCACCGGCGAGGAGGCCGGCCTCGTCGGCAGCCGCGCGTTCGTCGAGGAGGAGACGCTGCCGGTCGCGCGCATCCGCGGCATGTTCAACATGGACATGATCTCGCGCCAGCCCGACGGCGCGATCCGGCTCGACGGCGGCCCCAAGGGCAAGGTCCTCACCGACCTGCTGGTGCGGCTCGCGCCGCAGGTGCCGCTCGAGATGAAGGTCGACACCCATCCCGACTGGCTCATGCGCAGCGACCAGGGCGCGTTCCTCGGCGCGGGCGTGCCGGCCGTGCTCTTCAGCTGCGAGGACCATGAGGACTACCACAAGGTCACCGACCACGCCGACCGCTGCGACGAGCAGCTCATGGCGAAGGTCGCCGCGCTGGTCGCGGGCGCGGTGCGCACCTTCGCCGCCGAGATGACCCCCCGCTTCGACCTGTCGCCGCTGGTCGCCGATGAGCTGAACGCCGGCCAGCGCGTGCTGCGCGTCGGCCGGCCGAGCGTCAACCCCCCGTACTGGAAGCCCTCGACGCGGCGCGATCCGAACCGCGGCCTCGACCACGATGTCGTGCAGGCGCTCGCCAAGCGCCTCAAGTGGACGGTCGAGGAGAAGACCGTCCCCGAGGGCGGCGAGGCCGAGGCGCTCCGCAAGGGCGAGGTCGACCTGATCGCGAACGGCTTCCGCCCGACCGACGAGCGCGCCGCCGAGTTCGCCCTCACGCGGCCGTACTTCACCGGCAGCGGCGTGGGCGCGCTGGTCAAGCGCGACGCGCCGATCCGGCTCACCGCCGACCTCGCGTCGAAGCGCGTGGGCGTCGTCGACGCGACCCCCGAGGAGGCCTGGGCGCTCGAGCGCGCGAACGATGCGCAGATCGTCGGCGCTGACGGCCCCATCGGCATGCGCGTCGGACGGCTCGAGAAGGGCGAGATCGACGCACTGCTCGGCGACTTCGCCGCGCTCGACGCGCGCGCCCGGCGCGACCCCGCGCTGCGCGCCGTGCGGCTCGCCCCCGGCGACAGCGTGCTCGCCTTCCGCTCCGGCGACCGCGCGGTCGCGGACCTCGTCTCGGCCGACCTCGCGCGCATGGAGGCCAGCGGCGAGCTCGCCGCGATCCACGCCGCGTACGGCTTCGTGTCGCACCGCGTCATCGGGCAGGACAAGGGCAAGGTCTCGATCGTCGGCCACGACGGCCGCGTCGAGTGGGAGTACCCGTGCCCCCACAACTCGCACGACCTGCAGGTGCTCGCCAACGGCAACCTGCTGCTGCACCCCGCGCCCGACCGGATCATCGAGGTCACGCGCGACCGGAAGGTCGTGTGGGAGTGGACGAGCCGCCCCGCCGCGCCCGGCGTCGAGCGCGTCGAGATCCACGGATTCCAGCGGCTGCCCGACGGCGGCACGATGATCGCCGAGACCGGCAACCTCCGCATCCTCGAGGTCGACGCGAAGGGCGCGATCACGCGCACCGTGCCCCTCAAGGTCGAGCGCCCCGACTGGCACCGCGACACGCGCCGCGTGCGCAAGACCGCCGCGGGCACCTACCTCGTCTGCCACGAGGGACTCGGGCTCGTCCGCGAGTACGACGCCGCGGGCAAGGTGGTGTGGGAGTACGCGCTCGACCTCAACGGACAGCCCGCGACCGGCGGCCACGACGGCCACGGGACCGCCGTGTTCAACGCGCTGCGGCTGCCGAACGGCAACACGCTCATCGGCGGCGGCAACAACAACCGCGTGTTCGAGGTGACGCCCGACAGGAAGATCGTGTGGTCGATCGAGCGCGACGAGCTCAAGCGCCCCGACGGGCGGCCGATCCACCTCTGCTGGGTCACCAGCCTGCAGGTGCTGCCCAACGGCAACATCATCTTCGGCAACACGCACGCGGGTCCCGAGCACCCGCAGATGATCGAGGTCACGCGCGACAGGAAGGTCGTGTGGACGCTCGACGACTGGAGCGCGTTCGGCAACGACCTCTGCACCGGCTGGTGCATGGACCTCCCGGAAGGAACCATCCGATGAAGCACCTCGCCACCGGCCCCGACGCAGGCATCTCGCGCTGCCCGTTCTTCGCGGCACTCACCGTGATCGCGGCGGGTTTGGCGGCCGGCGATGCGACCGCGGCCAGCGCCGTCACCCACCGCTTCCTCGCCTGCGGCGGGCAGACCCGCATCGTCGAGGAGAACGGCACCACCTCGTGGACCTTCCCCGAGAGCTCGCGCGACGGACACATGCTCGCGAACGGCCATGTGCTGCTCGCGCTCTCGAAGAGCGATGCCCGCCCGCACGGCGCGGTCGTCGAGGTCGCGCCGGACCCGAGCGGCAAGGGCGGCAGGATCGTGTTCGAGTTCGCAGGCACGCAGAGCGAGATCAACACCGCGCAGCGCCTGGCCGACGGGCGCACGATGCTGGCCGAGGCGGGCGACAAGCCGCGCATCCTCGTGATCGACGCGAAGGGCGCGATCGTGACCGAGACTCCCATCAAGTCGCAGACCTCGAACCACCACATGGAGTCGCGCATGACGCGGCGCCTCGCGAACGGCAACTTCCTCGTGCCGCAGCTGCTCGACAGGGTCGTGCGCGAGTACACGCCCGCGGGCGACATCGTGGCCGAGTTCAAGACGCCCGACGAGCCGAAGGACTCGTGGCCCTTCACCGCGATCCGCCTGCCCGACGGCAACACGCTCGTCACCTGCACGCACGGCAACATGGTGATCGAGTTCGATGCCAAGGGCGCGATCGTGTGGAAGGTCTCGAACGCCGACTTCGACCGGCCGCTGCTCAACGATCCCTGCGGCGCACAGCGGCTCGCGAACGGCAACACCGTCATCTGCAGCTACGCGATCGGCGACGGCGGCACTAAGCTCGTCGAGGTCACCCGCGAGAAAAAGGTGGTCTGGACGTTCACCGAGAAGGACGGCCCCGGAATCCACGAGGTCGAGATCCTGTCGACCGACGGCGTGCCGACCGCGGGGCCCCCGCTGCGCTGAGCGCGCCCGTCAGAGGAGCGCGGCGACCGGCGTCCCGTGCACATCGGTGAGGCGGAACTGCCGCCCCTGGTGCCGGTAGGTCATGCGCTCGTGGTCGATGCCGCACAGCCGCAGGATCGTCGCCTGCATGTCGTGCACATGGACGCCGTCGCGCGCGATGTTCCAGCCGAAGTCGTCGGTCGCGCCGTGCACCTGCCCGCCGCGCACGCCGCCGCCGGCGAGCCACATCGAGTAGGCGCGCCCGAAGTGGTCGCGTCCGGTCGGCGCGTCGCTCGGGCCCTGCCCGAAGGGCGTGCGCCCGAACTCGCCGCCCCAGATCACCAGCGTCTCGTCGAGCAGCCCGCGCTGGCGGAGGTCGCGCACCAGCGCCGCGCTCGGCTGGTCGGTGTCGCGGCACTGCTTCTCGAGATGGTGGAAGAGGTTGTTGTGCTGGTCCCAGCCCGAGTGCATCAGCTGCACGAAGCGCACGCCGCGCAGCGCGCCCGCAGACGACGTGTCGTGCGACTCAGTACGACTTCGACAGCCCGAACCACACCGCGCCCACCGCATCGCCGGTGGCGAAGTCGTTGGGCGCGCCGCCGCCATTCAGGGTGTCGATGAGCGCCGCGTCGAGCGTGCGCCAGCCCGCGTCGACCGAGAGCGTCCAGTCGTCGCCCATGTCGAAGCGCACGCCGCCGCCGAGCGTCCAGGCGAGCCCCGCATCGGCGGTGCGCGGCGAGACATCCCCACGCAGCGCGAGCGAGAACCCGCGCGCCACCTCGGACTTCGCGCGGAAGCCGAAGATCGCCGCCGACTCGCTCTCATAGGCGCTGACATCGAGGAAATCGGCCTCCGACACGCCCGACTCGCTGCCCGCCGCGATGCGCGCGCCGGCAAGCAGGTCGAACGACGCCTTCGGGGTCTCGACGACCCGCAGCGCGCCGCACACATCGGCGAGCAGCGCCTGCGGCCCCGCCTCGGCGACCTCGTCGATCACGCGGGCGCTGATGACGGCGCCCACCGAACGGTTCCACCACGCGGCGGCGTCGAGGTCGTACGCGTTCAGGCCCTCGCCGAACTGCTCGATGCCGCGGCCCGACGCGCTCTGCCACGGCCGGGCGCGCAGCTCGGTCACCGCGGCGCGCGCGGCGCCGACCGACGGGAGCGGACTCCACGCCGACTGCTCGAACTCGAAGGTCCACGGCGACTCGCCGCCCAGGCTCGGCGCGGGCGCTGCGCCGGCACCGAGGACGCTGCGCGGCGCGCTGCCGCCGTCCCGACCCTCATAGGCGTCGACGAGCTCGCCGGTGGCCACCGTCGACAGCGCCCCGAGCGTGGCGCTCACGGCGGCGGTGAAGAGGATGGCGGCACGCAGTCGCATGGGCTTTCTCAGGCTCGACGGAAACGATCCATACGCGGGTGAAGGTTCTCACTTCCAGCCGCGCGAGGGGAAATGTTCGCAAATTTCCGACCGAAAGTCCACCCACTACGATGCGCCGATGACCGCGCCGGCCGACCATCCCCGACTCGCCCTCCTGCTCGACCTCGCCGAGCGCGCCGGCACGGTCGCGATGAAGCACTTCCAGTCGGCGTCGCTCGCGGTGGAGTCGAAGCCCGACCACTCGCCCGTCACCGAGGCCGACACCGAGATCGAGGCGATGCTCCGCGCGGCGATCCTCGCGGAGTTCCCCGACGACGCGCTGCTCGGGGAGGAGTTCGGCGAGGAGTCTGGCGCGCAGCACGGCGCGTCCGCCGGCATGAGCGGCTGGCGCTGGGTGATCGACCCCATCGACGGCACCGTGAGCTTCGCCGCCGGCGTCCCGCTCTTCGGCACGCTGATCGGGCTCGAGCACGGCGGTCGTGTGGTCGCGGGCATCTGCGCCATGCCGGCGCTCGGCGAGCGCGTCTGGGCCGCCGAGGGCCTCGGCGCCTGGTGGGAGCGCACCGACGCCGACGGCGCGCAGCATCGCGTGCCCGCCCGCGTGCGCCGGTGCACGCGGCTCGCCGACGCACTCGTCTGCACCACCGGACTCGAGTACTTCGAGCGCGCACATGCGACCGACGCGCTCGTCCGCGTCGCGCAGCGCGCGCGCCGCATGCGCGGCTGGAGCGACTGCTACGGCGGCATGCTGGTCGCGACCGGCCGCGCCGACGCCTGGATCGACCCCGTGATGAACCCCTGGGACTCCGGCCCGTTCCCCGTGATCCTCGCCGAGGCGGGCGGCGTGTTCACCGACTGGACGGGCGCGCCCGACATCCGCGGCGGCAGCGCGATCGCCTGCCATGCCGAGCTGCACGCCGAACTGCTCGCGACGGTCGCGCCGACGCGCGCTCAGCCGGGTGCGTCCGCCAGCGCGTCCCACTCGGGACCGAACGCGAACGCGTAGTTCCGCCAGCGCCCGATGCTCGCGCGGTTGATCGGCCGCCGCACCTGCTCGTGACTGAGCGTGAGCACCGTGCGCGCGTTCTGCTCGGGCGCGAGCACGACCGGATCGAAGGGCACGCCCAGCGTCTCGAGCACGCGGCGGATCTCGCGCTCGGGGTAATCGACCAGATCCTCGTAGCGCACGCTCGTCGCGCGGAGGCCGAGCACGTCGAAGGCCCTCGGCACCACGCGGCGCTCGAGCGCGATCACGCGGCGGATCGCCGGCAGGCTCGCCGTGAAGCCCCACGAGCGCGGATGGAAGTTCGAGAGGTGCATGCTGATCGCGGTGTCGCGCGGATCACGCGCGATGTGCACCAGCGCGGCTCCCGGAAGCACGGCCGCGATCGCGGGCAGCAGCCGCCAGACATGCAGGGTCTTGTCGAAGCTCACGCGCTCGCCGGTGGCCACATTGATTGCCCCCGCGCCCGCCGGCATCCGCTCCCTCGCCCCCGCCAGGTACTCGGACCCGAGTCGCTCGGCGTCGGCCTTCGACAGCGACCGCAGCCCCGCCGGCCACAGCCCGAGGCCGACCAGCGCGTCGTACATCGCGAGCGCGCCCTCGAACTCGCCGATGCCGCCCACGAGCGGGTGGCGGTCCAGCATCTGCTCGAGCAGCGTGGTGCCGCTGCGCGGAAGCCCGACCACGAACGCCGTCCGGTCGGCACGCGGCCCCTGCGGCGTGAACCAGGCGCGGCCCTTCTCGAGCAGGCGCAGCTGCTCCTCGACCTCGGACTCGATCGCCCCGACATCGAACGGCGGCGTGGTCTCGCGATGGACCAGCGTCGCCAGGTCGAACGCCTCGCGATAACGCCCGTCCTGATCGAGCAGGCGCACCGCCTCGAAGCCGGTCACGCGGCGGAGCACGGGGTTGCGCGAGTCGTGGGTCGTCCGCACCAGCTCGTCGATCGCCCGCGCGCGGTCGCTCGCGAGCATCGCACGCGCGCGGAACACCGACGCGCGCTCGTCGGTCGTCCAGCGGCCACCGGCCGCGACGAGACGCTCGAACTCGGCGCGGCGACCGGAACGGTGCAGCGCCTCGGCGAGCGCGATGCCCACCTCGACCTCGTTGGCGGTCGCGCGCGCGAGCAGCGCGGAGAGGCGCTCGATCGCAGCCGCACTGTGGCCGAGCCGATGATCGACGATGCCGCGCAGGAGATTCAGCGACGGATCGTTCGGCGCCAGCCGCAGACCGCGGTCGACGAGCTCCGCCGCGCGCGACAACCGACCAAGCGGGATCGCGGCGCGAGCCGCTGCGCCATAACCCGCGGCATTTTTCGGCTGCTTCGCGACGAACGCCTCGGCCAGGCGCAGCGCCTCGGAAGACCGCTGCTGCGCGATAAGACGGTCGATCTGCGCGAGATCGGCGGGATCATGCGGACGCAACGGCTTCATGCGGCGCGCAGACTAGCACGGCGCAACGCGATTCCCGCCGATTGTTCCTCGTTTCTCCAACGCAAACTTCGCTTGACACGCGACTTGCATGGTGCACATTCGTCGCGGAGTCAGAGAGAACTGGGCCTCGCGCGGTCGTCCAAACGGCGCGAGGGGAAATCTGTCGTCCCTTTCCTGTCCTGTCGGCGAGATCACCGCACGTCTACGTGTGATCTGTTGCCGGCCAAAGTCCCACCACTCTCGGAGTCCCCCCATGAGGTGCATGCTGTTCTCTGGCGTCGCTGTTGCCGCACTCGCTTCCGCTGCGTCGGCCGATGTGACCATTTCCTTCGCTGATTTCACCGCGACGGGCTTCCAGTTCTTCCAGGCCGCCGGCGCGGGCACGCTGATCGGCAGCCTCACCGGCGTGAGCGTCAACGCCGTGCTCAACAGCTCGACGATGTTCACCTACGCCGACGACCTCTGCGTCTACGTCGACGTGCTCCCGCTCTCGACCCAGGGCATGGTGCAGATCGGCGGCTTCAGCGAGCTCGGCGCAGGCCAGCGCTACTTCTGGCCGAACGGCGGTTCGCCGAGCCTCGGCACCGTCGTGTCGGGCACCGTCACGCTTGCGACCGCGGTGGACATGACCACCCCCAACCTCGCGGTGTGGCTGGGCAACGGCTACGGCGCCGCGGGCACCAGCGGAACCTGGACCGGTTCGATCACCCTGCACGGCGTGGACGCCGTCCCCGCCCCGGGCGCGCTCGCGCTGCTCGGACTCGCGGGCCTGGTGGGCCGCGGCCGTCGCCGCTGAGCCTTCCCGGACGACTGCTCCGAAATCAATCCCGAACGCGGCCGCCATCCATGGCGGCCGCGTTCGCGTTTCAAGTGTCGATTTTCACGGGATTTGTGGGTGGCCAGCCACCCGCCGCCACATGGGCGCGCGCCCAAATTCCCGCTGAAATCCGAGAGAGAACTTGACGGGACCCAGATCGGGGGCATCTTCTCCCTCGGAGGTCTTGGAATAGGGCCTGTGTGGCGTCCACCACGCAGGGACTGAGACCGCGGCTCCGCCGCTTGATCCTGATCTGTCCTTGCCAGCGCCGCGGCCGTCCAGCCAACGCACCCGCCGAGGCATCCGCCGAGGCACTGGCCTGTTCCCTGTTCCCCTGTCCCCCTTTTCATCTCGGAGAAAGTTCTATGAAGACTGTTCTCGCTGCTGGCGTGGCTGCTGCCGCGCTCGTCTCGGCCGCCTCGGCTGATGTCACCGTCACCTTCACCAACCAGACCTGGACTGGCTTCAATTTCTCTGACCTGACCACCGCCTTCGGCGGCTTCACGGGCAGCCTGACCGGCGTCTCGGTCAACGCGACCCTGAACGCCTCGACGAACTTCACCTACGCTGACGACCTCTGCGTCTACGTCGACCCGCTCCCGCTCGGGACCGGCGGCAAGCTGCAGGTCGGCGGCTTCTCGAACCTCAACGCCGCCCAGCGCTACACGTGGGCGAACGGTGGTTCGAGCGCCCCCGGCACCACCGTGACCGGCACCGTGAACCTCACGACCGCCCTGGCCTTCACCAACAACGCCGCGGTCGACGGCACCATCTGGCTCGGCAACGGCTACGGCGCCGCGGGCACCTCGGGTACCTGGACCGGCTCGATCACCCTGATCGGCATCGACGCTGTCCCGGCTCCGGGCGCGATCGCGCTGCTCGGCCTCGCCGGCCTCGCTGGTCGCCGTCGCCGCTGAACGCGGACCGATCGGTCGAACTGAGTTTCCTGCAGCGGCCCCGATGACCTCGGGGCCGCTGTCTTTTTGCGTGCATTCCCGGCCCCGTCCGCAGAAACCGCACGATCGGAACGCGTGTTGCGCGTTTCGCAAGTATCGCGCGCAGAACGAGTTGCGCCGCCATACTTCCGCGGCATCCTCGGCACCGTTGGGACAGTCGGTGTGGGCCGCGGTGTGGGAGCCGCGCCTACGGGAAAGCCGACTGCGAGCGGGAGAACAGGGAAATGACCAGAGTCCTCATGGCCGCCTCGGCGGCAGCGTTTGTCGCTTCGGCGGCTTCGGCCGATGTCGTCTTCAGCCTCACCGATTTCCGGATCGAGGGCAACGACCTCGCGCAGTTCGCCGGCCAGGGCGACCTCGACGGCGTCCTCACCGGTGCCACGATCGACATCGTGATGTGCGCCTGGACGAACTACACCTATGCGGATGACCTCTGCATCTACCTCGACTCGGGGCCGACCTTCAATCCAGGCGGCGCGCTCCAGATCGGCGGCTTCGGCGACCTCGACGCGGAGGAGCGCGTGTCGCTCCCGACGCAGGCGCGCCGCGGCTTCCGCACGGTGACCTTCGCGGTCCCGGTCAATGTGACCGCCAAGGACCTGCGCCTCTGGATCGGCAACAGCTACGGCGGGTCGACCACGACCGGCACCTGGTCGGGCACGATCACGCTGCACGGCCTCACGGGCATCCCGACGCCGGGCGCGATCGCGCTGCTGGGTCTGGCCGGGCTGGTCGCACGCAAGCGCCGCCGCGGATGACCGCGGCGAGCCGCTTCGCAAATCCATGTCAAGCATGGATTTACAGAGCATCTTGCGCAGAGCCGACACCCTCCTCGGCTCTTCTCTCGGACGGGCACCGAATCGGCGAGTCCTTCCCTCCTGCGTGGCCGTTGCTGCGCTGACCGCCGTCCGGTGCCCCGCATGGGAGTCTTGAGATGTTCCGGACCAATGCAATGCTCGGCGCCATCGCCCTCGCGGGCGTCGCCTCCGTCGCTTCGGCTGACGTGACCTACACCCTCACCAACCAGACCTTCACGGGCTTCAACTTCATCGAAGCGGCCGGCGTGGGCGGTCTCACCGGCACCCTCACGGGCGCGTCGATCAACGTCACGCTGCTCGCGTCGACCTCCTTCACCTACGCCGACGACCTCTGCATCTACCTCGACTCGGGCGCCCTCAGCACGGGTGGCGCGGTGCAGATGGGCGGCTTCTCGAACCTCTCCGCCGGACAGCGCTACTTCTGGCCGAACGGCGGCTCGAGCGCGCCCGGCACCACCGCGATCGGCAGCGTCTCGCTCACGGCCCCGATCGTGATGGACGGCAGCGACCTGATCGTCTGGATCGGGAACGGCTACGGCGCCGCCGGCACCTCGGGCACCTGGTCGGGCACCATCACGCTGCACGGCGTGGATGCGGTTCCCGCGCCGGGCGCGATCGCCCTGCTCGGACTGGCCGGCCTCGCTGGCCGTCGCCGTCGCTGAGCTTCAGAGATTGAACGGCCGGTGCGCGGGGCTCGTCTTGCCCCGCGCGCCGGTCGTTTCGCACCGATAAAGCACCGACGAGTCGCCGAAATTCCGTTTGTAGCGGTATTTACACCTGTAGGGTTTGCACCTACCCCCAAATGCAGCCATTCTCATGAATGGAACTTGCAACGGCGACCATGTGCGGTCCGCCCGAGCTTCGAGTGCAACGTCGTCCCGTACCGGAGGAGTCCCACTGCCCCTCGAGCCTGTGCTGCTTCGTCCGCAGCTGGCACGAGCGAAGGCTTCGTCAACCATCGATCGACCAAACCGGGCTGGTTCGGATGCGTCTCACGCTGTCGTAACCTTGTCCGGTACCACCTGACATCCAAGGGCTGAAAGTCGTCCCCGGCCCGTCAGTGTGGTTCCGATCGCGCCCGCTTCGCGAGAAGCACCCGGCGCGATCAACCTTCCGTCAGGATCCCGTCGAGCCCGTCGTCCGGCCCGACGCGTGAGCCGACGGAAGTCATGGCTCGCAGCGCCGCGCACACCAGGTTTCGTCCCCTGGAGGCGACTGCGAGGCCCCTGCTCCGCCAAGCCGCGGAGCACCGGGCGGTACGGCATGGCGGTGGGGGGGGGGGCGGCGCTCCCCACGCGGGAGCGCCGCCACTCACCGCCACCCGACGATCTCCCCACACATCCAGCGATCCCGGAACTCAGAGCAGCAGCCGCGACATCGCCACGATGACCGCGATCGCGATCAGGTCGAGCACGACGCCGGCGCGCATCATGTCGCGCGTGCGCACGCGGCCCGAGGCGAACACGAGCGCGTTGGGCGGGGTGCCGACCGGCAGCGCGAACGCCCAGCTCGCCGCGAAGACCGCGGGAATGACCAGCGTCTCCGGTGCCACGCCGAGCCCCGGAGCGAGCGCGCCGACGATCGGCACCGCCATCGCCGCGAGCGTGGTATTCGACGCCACCTCGCTCGCGAACACGAGCGCGCCCACCAGCACGATGAGCACCCCGAGCGAGGGCAGCGCGCCGGCGGCCTCGATCAGCTCGCCGAGCGACGCCGAGAGGCCGGTGCGCTGCATCGCGTCGGCCAGGCACAGCCCGCCGCCGAACAGCACCAGCACGCGCCACGGCACCTTCGCGAAGGCGGCGCCGTCGAGCAGCGTGCGGCCGCGCCGGCGCGCGCTCGGCACGAAGAACAGGATCGCCGCCGCCGCCACCGCGATGGTGCCGTCCTTCACCGCGGCAGGCGTGCCGCTCCACAGCGGAAGCCCGATCCACGCGGCCACCGCGGCGAGGAACACCGCGAGCGTGACCCAGCCGTCGCGGCCGATCGGCTCGCCGCGCTCCTCGCTCGGCGGCACCGTCACGCCGCGCGCGGGGAACATCCACACCCCGAGCACCACCACCGCGATCGGCAGGAAGACCGCCGTCGTGGGCACGCTGAACCGCATCCAGCGCAGGAAGTCCATCTCGACGCCGTTCTTGTTGAGCCACTCGACCGCGATCGGGTTCGGCGGGCTACCCACGATGGTGAGCGCCCCGCCGATGCTCGAGGCGAACGCGACGCCGAGCAGGAGCGAGGTCGAGAAGCGCGCCGCGGCCGCGCGCGCGGGCTCGCCGGTCGACGCGTCGCGCGCGCGTGCGCCGAGCGCGACCGCGAGCGGCAGCATGGTCGCCGCAGTCGCGAGGTTCGAGACGAACGCACTCAGGAGCGCGCTCGCCACCATCACCGCCGCGAGCACGCGGAGCGGCGACGAACCCGCGAGCCGCACCAGCGCGGTGGCGAAGCGCGACGACACGCCGGTCTGCTCGAGCGCGAACGCGAGCAGCGCGCCGCCGCCGAACAGGAACATCACGTCGTTCGCGTAGGGCGCCGCGATCTGCGCGGGCGTGCCGATGCCGAGCGCCGCGAGCGCGATGAAGGGCACGAGCCCGGTGAGCGCGGGCTCGACCGCGAGCGTCACCCACCAGGTCGCCATCAGGGCGAGCAGCGCGAGCACCGCCGACGCCTGCGGCTCCAGCCCGAGCGCGGGCCCGAGCATCCACGCGCCCGCCGCGAGCACCGGTCCCGCGACGAGGCCGATGCGCTCGACGCGCGGCGAGCCCTTCTCGAGTTCGCCGCTGAGTTCGTCGTCCTGCGATTGGGTGATGTCGGGCATGGCGCGACGATACCGCGGAACACGCCGGGCGGACCGTGGGCACGCACGGAGTCGCGCACGCGCGCGCCCTACGACGCGCGGATCGACTGCGGACCGCGGAAGAATCCAGCGGGATCCACCGACGCCTTCACCCGCTGCAGGCGCGGGTAGTTCGCGCCGTAGTAGAGCTGCGGCCACGCGCTGTCGGCGAGGTCGTCGTCGGCGTAGTTCACGTAGCACCCGGCGCCGCCGAGCGAGAGCCGCGGCGCGATGTCGTCGTACATGCGCCGCAGCCACGCGAGGTTGGCGGCCTCCTTCGCGGGCGAAGGCAGGTTCCAGTAGCCGAGGTACTGCACCTCGCTCAGCGCGAGCCGGTGCGGAAACGCCGTCGCATCGGGCGCGATGTCGGCGACCGCGCCGCGCAGCGGCAGGAAGTTCACCGTCGCGTACTCGGCGAGCGAGAACGCGGGATCGGCGATGCGCTGCGAGATCCACTGCGCGATCGCGGTGCCCGTGCCCGGCGCCGGCGCGGCGGAGACGATCGACGACTTGGCCTTGAAGTACTCGAATCCGCGCGGCTCGAGCGGGTTGCACGCGGGCGTCGCCGCCTCGTACTCGAAGTCGCTTCCCGCGATGCGCGCAATACCGCCCGGACCGACGAGCTGCGCCTTCGCGGCCGCGGCCTCGGCCTCGCTGCCCGAGGCGAACAGCACGCCGAGGCACTGCGGCGCCGCAGCGCCGGCGTCGATGTTGAAGACGACCGCGGCCACGGTGCTGCGCGGCATCGCGTCGGCGGCGAGCAGCGCGTGGTAGTGGGCGAGCACGGCGTCGGCATCGGCAATCGGCCAGCGCCAGCCGTACACCCGCAGCGTGGTGAGCGGCACCGCGTCGACCTCGAACTCGGTGGCGACGCCGAAGTTGCCGCCGCCGCCGCCGCGCAGCGCCCAGAAGAGGTCGGCGTGGTCCTCCGCGCTCGCGCGCACCGCCACGCCATCGGCGCGCACCACCCGCACCGCGCGGACGCGGTCGCAGGTCAGGCCGTGCGCGCGCTGCAGGTAGCCGAAGCCGCCGCCGAGCGCGATGCCGCCGAAGCCGACCGAGTCGCACGATCCGGACGGCACCGTCCAGCCGCCCGCGCAGGCGAGATCGCCGTACACCCGCGCGAGCCGCGTGCCCGCGCCGATCCGGAAGCGCTCTCCGGCGACCGCCGCGACGCCCGCCATGAGCGAGAGATCGAGCATCACCCCGCCGCCGCCCGACGCGCCGATGTACGAGTGCCCACCCGAGCGCGTCGCGAGGCGCATGCCGTTGGTGCGCGCGAAGGCGATCGTCCGCGCGACATCCTCCTCGTTGGCGGCGCGCACGATCATGAGCGGCCGCGGCGAGAAGCGGCGGTTGTAGAGCATCCGCGCGTCGGCGTATCCCGCGGCCCCGGGCAGGATGACCTCGCCCACGATGCCCTTGCGGAAGCCGACCACCGCGGCGTCGCCGACGGTCGGACCGGTGCAGTCGGCGAACGCGCCGCCGGTCCAGGGTGCATCCGCCAGCGCCGCGAGCATCGCGGCGCCTCCCGCGGTCCGGAGGAAGTCGCGTCGCGATTCCATGGGTGGCGTCCTCGGCGCAAGTTTGTGGATCGATCGCATCGTTGCAAGGCAAATCCTTGCGAATCGGCGGATTGATGCCATGCTGCGCGGGTGACCGGATCGGGCGTGACCAGTTCCTGCGTGCATCCCGCAGCGCATCCCGCGGCGGAGGCCGCGACGCATCCCGCGGCGGAGGCCGCTTCATCGACGACGGCGATCGCCGCGCATCGCCTCGCCGCCGTCGCATGCGCGCTCGCGGCCGCCGTGAGCGCCACCGCGCCGGCCGCGACGGTGGTCGACTTCACCGCGGCGCGCTGGACCACCTCCGCCGGAGGAGACGGTCGGCTGCGCACGCTGGTGGTCGTCTCCGCCGCATGGTCGTGGCACGACGCCGACGCGCTCGCCGCCACGCTCGGCGCAGAACTCTCGCGCGCCGACTCGGCCGCTGAACTCGCCTTCCTCGAGCTGCAGTCGGACTACCCCGGCGCGTTCGACTGCGCGGGGCCCTGGCTCGGTGGCTTCCGCGAGCCGGGCGGACCGTGGCTCTGGCGCAGCACCGGCGCGCCGGTGGCGTCGTTCGGGTGGAAGCCGCTCCGGCCCGCGCAGAGCTCGGTGTTTCCAAGCGCACTGCTCATGTCGGGGATCGACGGACCCGACGGGCGTTGGATCGATGTCTTTCCCGAGCCCGATGCCGGCGTCGGCACGCGCGCGGCGTTCCTCACCTGGTCGAACTTCGTCGACTGCGACGCCGACGACCGCCCCGACCTGCTCGAGATCGCGCGCGACCCCGCGCTCGACGCGAACGGCGACGGCCGGCTCGATGCCTGCGACGCCCCGAACCCCGCCGATGTGAACCGCGACGGCGTGGTCGACGCCATCGACCTCGCCGCGGTGCTCAACACCTGGGGCTCGGCCGACGCCTCTGCAGACATCGACGGCAACGGCGTGGTCGGCGCCACCGACCTCGCCGCGGTGCTGTCGGCCTGGTCGGGCGGCTGAGCCCGCGCCGCGCGCACGGCGCGCGTCCGCACAGGCGGCCCGAGGACCACCGAAAACCTGCGAAAGTCCCGATTCGGCCGACTCGGGCGTCCCCCCTGCGCCACCCTTTGCCAAATCGCCTCCACCGGCTACCCCCGCCGGTGCACCACCAGAGGTCCATCCATGAAGCGCTCAGACATCCATTCCTCCTCCGCCCCGGCGTGGCTCGCATCGATGTGCGTGGTCTCGGCCGCCGTGCTCCAGACCGCCGTCGCGCAGAACACCGGCCCGTTCGTGAACTTCGAGTCGCCGCAGGTGCACCCGATCGACATCACGCCCGACGGCAGCACGCTGCTCGCGGTCAACACCGCCGACGGCCAGCTCGAGGTCTTCGATCTCGTCGGCGGCCTGCCGGTCCGCCGCGGCTCGGTGCAGGTCGGCGTCGACCCGGTGTCGGTGCGCGTGCGCTCGAACGGCGAGGCGTGGGTCGTCAACCAGATCTCCGACTCGGTGAGCGTCGTCGACCTCGCCACGCTGCGCGTCGTGCGGACGATCCAGGTCGGCGACGAGCCCGCCGACGTCGTGTTCGCGGGTCCCCCGGCCTCGAAGTCGAAGGGCACGGGCTCGCGCGCCTTCGTGTCGCTCGCGATCGCCAACCGGCTGGTGTCGTTCGATGCCTCCGCGGTCAACCCGACGCTCACCTCGACGCCGATCGCCGGCGCCTCGCCGCGCGCGCTCGCGACCAGCCCCGACGGCAGCAAGGTCTACCTCGCGGTCTTCGAGTCGGGCAACAAGACCACCGTCATCCCGCGCGCGACGGTCAACCTCGCCGGTGGTCCGTACGCCGGCGCGAACCCGCCGCCGAACAACGGCACCGCCTTCGACCCGCCGCGCACGGTGGGACAGCCGCTGCCGCCGCGCGTCGCGCACATCGCGCGCAAGAACGCCGCGGGCCAGTGGCTCGACGACAACAACCGCAACTGGACCAGCCTCATCACCTGGGATGTCGTCGACAACGACATCGCCGTGGTCGACGCCAGCACGCTCGCCACCAGCTACGTCACCGGACTGATGACGACCGTCGCGTCGATCGGCGTCGCACCGAACGGCTCGATCCTCGCGGTCGGCATCGAGGCCCGCAACGAGATCCGCTTCGAGCCGAAGCTCGACGGCACCTTCGCGCGCATGCAGGCGGCGCTCGTGCCCGCCGGCGGCGCCCCGGGCGCTGCGATCTTCGACCTGAATCCGCACCTGACCTACACCAGTCCGTCGATCCCCGAGCTCGAGCGGCTCCAGTCGATCGGCGACCCGCGCGGCGTGGCGTGGCTCCCCGACGGCAGCGCGGCCTTCGTCGCGGCGCTCGGCTCCGACTGCGTGGTGGCCGTGAATCCCGCCGGCGCCCGCATCGCGCGCATCGAGGTCGGCGAGGGACCGAGCGGCGTGGTCGCCGCACCGAGCGGCGCGTTCGTCTACGCGCTCAACCGCTTCGAGGGCTCGGTGAGCGCGATCAGCACCGCGTCGTTCAGCGAGGCCGGACGCGCGACCTTCCACGACGCGACGCCCGCGACCGTGAAGGCCGGCCGCAAGTTCATCTTCAACACCCACCTCACCTCGGGCCTCGGGCACGTCGCCTGCGCGACCTGCCACATCGACGGCCGCAGCGACCGCATGGGCTGGGACCTCGGCGACCCGACCGGCGCGGTGCAGGCGTTCGACGAGGTCTGCCAGGTCGCCGCGCCCGGCGCGTGCATCTCCTGGCACCCGATGAAGGGACCGATGACCACGCAGACGCTGCAGGGCATCATCGGCAACGAGCCGCTCCACTGGCGCGGCGAGAAGAACGACCTCACCGAGTTCAACGTCGCGTTCACCCACCTGCAGGGCCGCGCGGCGGAGATCTCGCCCGCGGAGATGGGGCAGATGACGAGCTACGTCGCGTCGCTCGTGTTCCCGCCGAACCCGAACCGCAACATCGACAACACGCTCCGCACCTCGGTCGCGATCGCGGGCGGCACGCAGACCGGCGCCATCACCACCGGCAACGCGGTGACGGGCCAGACGCTCTTCACCACCGGCCAGTTCTTCGCCGGCCCTCCGGGCACACCGGGCCTCACCTGCGTCTCCTGCCATGTGGGCGCGATCGGCAGCAACAACCGCGTCGACATCCCCGCGCCGGGCGGCGAGAACCAGAACCGCAAGAACGCCCACCTGCGCGAGCAGTGGCGGAAGAACGGCGCGAACTTCGCCTCGACGAGCGCGCTGCGCGGCTTCGGCTTCGAGCACAACGGCGAGAAGGCGACCTTCCAGGACGCGATCACCGCCGGCTTCACGTTCGCCAACAACGCGACCGGCCAGCAGCAGCGCCGCGACATCGAGGCGTTCTGCATGAGCTTCAACTCGGGCAGCCACGCGGGCATCGGCCAGCAGGTCACGGCGAACGGCGTCGCCAACGACACCGCGCGCATCAACCAGCTGGTCGCGATCGCGGGCGGCGCGGGCGGACCGGCCCTCGTGGTCAAGGGACGCCTCAACGGCGAGCCGCGCGGCTGGATGCTCCAGGGCGGCAGCTTCCGCAGCGACCGCGCGTCGGAGCCGACGCTCACGCCGGCGGCGCTCCTCGCGCTCGCAGGCAGCGGCAGCGAGCTCACCTACACGCTCGTCCCGCAGGGCTCGCAGACGCGCCTCGGCGTCGACCGCGACCTCGACGGCTTCCTCGACGCCGACGAGCGCGACGCGGGCAGCGATCCCGCCGACTCGTCGAGCGTGCCGCAGCCGTGCGTCGGCGACATCTCGCCGGCCACGCCGGACGGCGTGGTCAACGGCGGCGACCTCGGCGCGCTGCTCGCGGGCTGGGGACTCGGCGGAGTCACCGACCTCAACGGCGACGGCACCACCGGCGCGGCCGACCTCGCGATGCTGCTGAGCAGCTGGGGTCCCTGCCCGTGACGACCGGACTTCAGGGCTGACGCTCCCGAGAAGCGCGGCCCCGACAATCCTGCATGATCAAGGCCCGCCGGGGCGACTCGGCGGGCCTCTTTCGTGTGCCTCTTTCGTGGGCCGCCGCGCGTTCGTCGTGTTTCGCCGCAATCGCAGGACTTCGGGTACGTTCTCCCGCGCCCGCGCCGGTGCCTCGTCGGCGACGCGCGGACACACACGGAGTCGGCCCCCACGGGGCCGCGGAACATGACCAACGCACGCATTCTCGCCAGCGCCCTCGCTCTCTCGCTCGCCTCGATCGCCGCCGCCCAGCAGGACGGCACCTTCCCCCCGGGCGGTGGTCCCGGCGGTCAGGACGGCCAGCGCCCCGGCGGCCGCGGCGGCGACCCCGCCCAGATGGTCGAGCGCATCATGCAGCAGGACGCCAACGGTGACGGCAAGCTCGCGAAGGACGAGCTCTCCGGCCCGCTCGCCGAGCGCATCTTCGACCGCGCCGACACCAACAAGGACGGCTTCGTCGACAAGGCGGAGCTCGAGGCCTTCGCCAAGGCCGGCGGCATGCGCGGCGGCCAGGGTGGTGGTCAGGGCGGACAGCGCGGCGGCCAGGCCGGCGGCCCGGTCAACGTCGAGGGCGCGATGAAGCAGATGAACGGCGCGTACAAGGCGCTCAAGGCCTCGGCGATGGACGCGTCGACGCGCGCCGCCGACCTCGAGGCCGCGCAGCGCCTGCAGATGGGCGTGATCGGCGCCAAGGGCGGCGCGGCCACGCTGCGCATGTCGGCCGCGGCGAAGGCGAAGTTCGGCGAGGACAAGGCTGCCTTCGAGGCGGCCTACCGCCGCATGATGCTCGACAGCGCGAAGCTCGCGATCGAGCTCGAGTACGCGATCCTCGACGGCAAGGCCGCCGAGGCGAAGGCGCTGGTGACCAAGCTCCACGACATGGAGGAGAAGGGCCACGAGCTGTTCCAGGCCGACGAGGGCGGCGAGGGCGCAGAGGCCCCCGCGACCCGTGGTGGCGGTGCTTCGGGTGGCGATGCTTCGGGTGGCGAGGCCCCGCGCGGTCGCGGCAACCGCGGCAACCGCGCGCCGGGCGCCCCGGCCAACAACTGAGTCGTCGCGGGCGTCGAGCCCGGCGATCGAACACGGTGCAGATCCGAATCAGCGCGGCGGGCATTCCCCGCCGCGCTGTCTTTTTCGGGCGCGCGCGAGGATGCCAGACGAGCCCGCAGGAGAGGCCCGCGCAAACCCGTTCCGAAACGGCCGATCAAACGGACAACCGCTGGGGCGAGGACTCCAGAAACTACGGTTTTTGAGCAAAAGAATCCTATTACGGATACTTGTATCCGAATATCTGCTAGAGTCGTCATCGAGGCGATTTCCCCTGCTGTCGGGGGGCCGCAGCAGGGAACATCGGCTCATCCGACTCGGCCCGTCGGATCCGGTTCGCCGGATCCAGTTGGACGGGTCCGGCAGTCCAACCGCCAGTCCCACAGCCAGGAGCAACCGCATGTCTCACCACAACCGCACGCTCGATCAGATCTTCGCCCATCCGACCTCGCACAACATCCACTGGCGCGATGTGGTGCACCTCTTCGAGTCGCTCGGCGGCACGACCGAGCAGACCAAGCACGACCATCTCAAGGTCAAGTTCACGAGTCGCGAGATGACCTTCCCGATCCCTCGCGGCGGCGGACACACGCTGCAGAGCGATCATGAGATCTCCGCCATCCGCCGCTTCCTCAAGGAGTGCGGGTTCGCGCCGGCGGGACAGGCGCACTGAGCCTGCCGCGCCGCGCGGCGCACCGCTCGAGTGACGCGGACCCCGCGTAGGGGCGGGCCCGCACGGGGATCTTCAGGGGGCTGAGGTTCCCCCACTCGAGCGGGCCGCGATCCCACGACGGCGCATCACGAACGTCTTGGAGCCACGCTCAGGCACACGGCTCGGCCGCACGGATCGTTCGGCCGAGTCGTTGTGCGTCGATGGTGAAGTCGCGCTCGGTCGGACCACCCGGCGACGACGGCGCAGGCTCGCCGACCAGCGCGTGGTAGCGCATCCCGCAGGCGCCCGCGAGCGCGTAGAACGACTGGTTGAGGTAGCCGCGGGGAATGAGCTCGATGAGCGTCGCGCCGGGCGCCGCGTGCACGAGGTGCGCGAGCGCGGCCCCGTGCGGCGCCACGATGAGCGACGCGCCGCGGAACGCCGCGATCTGCGCGTCGAGCCCGAGACCCTCCATCGCGACGACTTCGAAGCCCGAATGCTCGAGCACCGGAGCGAGGTCCGCCTCGTTGGCGACCTTGCGGCGCCCGCGGCGCGCGACATAGATGCGGCGCCCCGCGGCCGGCGCCTGTCCGTGCGGTGCGGCGTCGGTGCCGAGCGACGCGCGGAGGAACGCCGCCGCGCGCGGGGTGGGCTGGCAGATCGCGCCAGGTGCGCTGGTGACGACCAGTTGCTCGCACTCGACATGGCCGCCCTTCCCCACCGCGACCAGCCGCGCGGGATCGATGCCGCAGCGCACGAGCAGTTCGCGCGCGACCTTCAGGCGGGTCTCGGCGACGATCCAGTGGTCGATGGGCGCGAGCGACGCGTCCCGCGCGAGTCCGATGCGCGGAAGCACGTCGAACATCCAGTGGTAGAAGTTGTCGTGGCCGATCGCGCCGAGCAGCGCCGAGCGGCCGGCGACGCGGCGCGGGCGCGGCGCGATCACGAACGAGGTCAGCGCGCGATGCCGCGTGAGCGGCTCACCCGCGTGCGGGCTCACGTCGGCGAGCGCCTGGCCGCCGGGCGCGACGGCGCTGCAGGCGAGGCCGAGCACCCGTCCGCGGGGAATCACCGCGGCGAACGCGTGTGGCGCCGAGGACGCGGTCGGCAGCGCGGCCGCGAGGTGGCGCACGGCCGCATGGTCTTCGGAGTCGAGATCGGCCGCCTGGAGGTCGCCGACGCGAAGCCCCGCCTCGTTCGGACCACCCACCGCGCCGGCGGCGGGCGCCGCGAACAAGGCGTGCGGGTGCCGCGCGAGGTTGGCGCCGAGGTCGACGCAGGTCCAGCCCATGCGGCGCGCGAGCGCGGGCGTGTCGTCGGTCGCCTCGCAGGGCAGCGCGAAGACGGCGTCGTTCACGCGGGGCGGCAGCGCGCCACGCGCGCGCGCACACCACGCGAGCGCCCCCCTGCGGATCGACTGCAGCGACCTCGACATGCGGCGCGTGTTGTATCCGCGCGCATGCACGGGCGCTACGCTTGCGCCATGATCGGCGGAGATTCGAACGCAGTCCTTCCCGAGCAGGTGCTGCTGTCGGCCTCGCTCGCGCATCTCACGCGCTGCCGCATGCGGCACTGGGGGATCCACGGTGTCGCGCACTGGTGGCGCGTCCGACACAACGGGCTGCTGCTGGCCTCCGCGACCGGCGCCGACGAGACGGTCGTCCGGCTGTTCGCGCTGTTCCACGACTCGCATCGCCACGACGACCACGCCGACCCCATGCACGGGCCGCGCGCGGCGCAGTGGCTGGCCCGCCTGCGCGACGGGATGCCGGCGGCGGACGGCCTCGACTGCCCGACCACCGCCGCGGCGGTGCGCGCCCTGTCGGACGAGCGGTTCGCCCGCCTCCGCCTCGCGTGCGAGCTCCACACGGGGACGCCGCACCATGACGACCCGACGATCGCGGCTTGCTTCGCCGCGGATCGCCTCGACCTCTGGCGGGTCGGCCTCCGTCCGAACCCGAAGTACATCCCGATCGCGCGCGACATCCTGACCGACGAGTTCATCGCCGAGGCGATGCGGCGCACCGACGAGGGGCTGCGGTGGACCGATGCCGCCGAGTTCGCGGGAACGTGGGGCGTGGCGATCCCCGAGCGGCACCGCTGAACCGCGCGTCCTCGGGTACCTTTCCGCCCGTGCACGCAGAGGCCGCTCCCACCTTCACCCCGAATCCGCGCCGCTGGCTGATGCTGCTCGCGCTCACGGGCAGCCTGTCGATGATCTTCGTCGACATCACGGTCACGGCGATCGCCGGGCCGGCCATCGGCGCGACGCTCGGGCTCGATGCGAACGGCGTGAGCTGGATCGCCACGAGCTACATGGTGACGCTGGCCGCGCTCATGGCAATCGGCGGACGCGTGGGCGACATCCTCGGCAAGCGCAACGCGTTCCTCGCGGGCGTGACCGTGTTCGCCGCGGCGAGCGCGCTGTGCGGCATGGCGGGCGATGCGCGGGTGCTGTACGCGGGTCGCGTCCTGCAGGGCATCGCGGCCTGCCTCATGCAGCCGGCGTCGGCCGCGCTGGTGATCGAGAACTTCGCGCCCGGCGAGCGCGGCAAGGCGATGGGCGTCTACATCGGCATCCCGATGTCGTTCTTCGCGCTCGGGCCGCTGCTCGGCGGACTCATCGCCAAGCACGCGGGCTGGCCGTGGGTCTTCTACGTCAACCTGCCGATCGCGCTCGCGGCGATCGCGATCGCCCTCGCGGCGCGCACCGCGAACCGGCGCAGCGGCGACCGTTCGTTCGACCTCCTCTCGGCGGCGCTCATCGCGACCGGGCTCCCGCTGGCGATCTACGCGCTGCAGGAGGGCGCGACGCTCACCGGCGACGGCGCGCTGCGGCTGTTCGAGCCGCTCTTCCTCGCGGCGCTCGGTGCGGGCGTGATGCTGGTCTCGCTGTTCTGCGTGCGGCAGCTCTCGGTGGCGCGGCCGCTGGTGCACCTGGCGCTGTTCGCCGATCGGCGGCTGCGCGCGAACGTGCTGCTGGTGGCGATCATGCAGTTCGCGATGGCATCGCTGATCGTGCAGGGGTCGATCTACGCGAAGGACGTGCTCGGCTTCGACACCGACCGCGCGGGCGCGAGCCTGATGCCGATGCTGGTGCCGGTCATCTTCCTCGCGTCGGTCGCGGGGCGCCGCTACGACCGCGTGGGCGTGCGCCCGCTCGCCCGCATCGGCACGGTGTTCGCGACCGCGGGGCTCGCGGTGTGGGGGTACGGCGCCATCGCGGCGAGCTACCCGGTGATCGCGACCGGCATGGTGCTGCTCGGCGGCGGGGTCGCCTTCATCATGTCGCCGGCCAACACCGACACGCTGTCGAGCGTGCCCGACGAGATGCGCGGGCAGGTGTCTGGGCTGGTGCAGACGGCGCGGCAGGTCGGCGGCGCGCTCGGCGTCGCGTTCGCGGCCTGCGTGAGCGGCGTGGCGGCCGCCTCCGGCGCGGGACTCGCGGGCTCGATCGGGGCTGCGATCCTGGCGGGCGCGGCGGTGTCGGCGCTCGGCGTCGTGGTGGCGCTGCGCATGCCGGCGGCGGCGCCGCGCGGGCGCGGGACTGGCGCGAGTGCTGGCGCGGGCGCGGGTCGACCGTAACCTGCGCGCATGACCCCTCGTCTCGCGCTGCTGCTCACGCCGGTCCTGCTCGTCCTCTCGAACGTCTTCATGACCTACGCGTGGTACGGCCACCTGAAGGACTTCAAGTCGAAGCCGCTGTGGGTCGCGGTGTTCGCGAGCTGGCTGGTCGCGTTCCTCGAGTACTGCCTGCAGGTGCCGGCGAACCGGATCGGGTTCCAGCAGGCGGGCTTCACGCTGGCGCAGCTCAAGATCATGCAGGAGGTCGTGACCATGTGCGTGTTCGCGGGCTTCGCGGTGTTCTACATGGGCGAGCGGCTGACGATGAACTTCCTCTACGCCGGGCTGTGCATGGTGGCCGCGGTGTTCTTCATGTTCAGGGACTTCAAGCCGGCGGGGTGAGGCGGGCGCGAAGTGAGGGCTGCGTGGGCCGATGCGGCGCGGGATGGACGAAGCCCTTGGGAATGATGCGCGCGGGCCGTACACTGCGGCGATGCGTCTCGCGTCCCTCGTCGTTTCATGCCTGTCCCTGATGGTCGTCCAGCCTGCGCTCGCCGCGGCGCCCGAGCCGTTCGCAGGCGCCGAGCGCGCCGCCGGGCTCTCGAAGGCGCTGGAGGCCGCGGGCGCGAACCGAGCCGAGCTCGAGAAGGCGCTCGCCACGGTGCCGTCGGAGCAGGCGTCGTCGCTCGAGTGGCTCGTCGAGCGCATGCCCGCCGAGGACCTCGCCACGCTCGACGCGGCGTTCCTCCTCGCGCATGTCGATGGCGCGTACAAGGCGTGGAAGTCGGCGCCGTGGAGCGCGATGGTCGACGAGGAGACCTTCCGCGACGGCATCCTGCCCTACGCGAGCGTGAGCGAGAAGCGCGAGCTCTGGCTGCCGGTGCTGCGCGCGAAGTGCCTGCCCATGGTGAAGGACGCGAAGTCGCCCGCCGAGGCGGCGGTGCTGCTCAACCAGCGCGTGTTCCCCGAGTTCAAGGTGAAGTACTCGACGAAGCGGCGGCGCGCCGACCAGGCGCCGAGCGAGTCGATGGAGTCGGGCCTCGCCTCGTGCTCCGGCCTGTCGATCCTGCTGATCGACGCCTGCCGCGCGGTGGGTGTGCCCGCGCGGTTCGTCGGCGTGCCGATGTGGACCGACGGGTCGGGCAACCACTCGTGGGTCGAGGTCTGGGACGGCGCGAAGTGGCGCTACACCGGTGCGGCCGAGCCCGCCGGCGACCGGCTCGACGAGGGATGGTTCGGCGGCCGCGCCGCGGGCCAGAACCGCACCAAGCCCGAGCACGCGATCTACGCCGTCACCTGGCGCGAGACGGGCGTGGCGTTCCCGATGGTGTTCGATCCGTCGCGGCCGCATGCGCGCGCGGTCGATGTCACCGACCGCTACACCGCGGTGGGACGCGCGCTGCCCGAGGGCCACGCGGTGGTGCGCGTGTCGGTGCGCGATCCGCGCACGGGGCTGCGGGTCACCGCCGAGATCGAGGTGCGCGACGCCGCCGACGCGCCGGTCGCGAAGGGCATCACCAAGGACGAGCGCTTCGACCTGAACGACCACCTGGAGATCGTGCTGCCGAAGGACTCGTGGAAGTCGTTCGTCGTGAACGGCACTCGCGCGCAGGAGATCGCCTTCGTGCAGGGCGACGGTTCGTCGCTGCAGGCGATCATCACGCTGCCGCCGTCGGGCGCGGGCGCGAGCCCGGGTGCCGTGCGCGGCGCGCAGGGCGACGACCCGCTCGGGTTCGACGAGCTCATGCCGCCCGACGTGATCGCGGTGCGGAGCGGCCTCGCGGGCGCGTCCGCAACCGGAGACGCCGCGGATGATGAGGACGGGGACGACGCCGGTGATGAAGCTGGGGACGAGGACGCGAACGAGTCCGGCACCGCCAACGCGAAGGGCGCCAAGTCCGGCGCCGCCGCGATCCGCGAGATGCAGCGCTTCCTCAAGTCGGGCACCGTGGCCGAGGTGGCCGCGCAGCCGTTCGCGTCGGTGCCGTTGAGCAAGGATGAGGCCGCGCGCGCGCTGATCCGGCTCCGCAAGGACTTCGAGGACCAGGTGCGGCGCACCGCGAAGGCGGAGTTCGACTCGAAGGTCCTCGAGGCCGACGGCGCGAAGATGCCGTTCTGGTACGCGGTCTACGGCGACGCGCCGAAGTCGGGACGCAGCCTGTTCATCTCGATGCACGGCGGCGGCGGCGCGCCCAAGGAGGTCAACGACAAGCAGTGGGACAACCAGAAGCGCCTCTACAAGCCCGAGGAGGGCGTGTACGTGGCGCCGCGCGCGCCGACCGACACCTGGAACCTGTGGCACCAGGGGCACATCGACACGCTCTTCCGCGAGCTCATCACCGACATGATCGTGTTCGAGGGCGTGAACCCCGACCGCGTGTACATCATGGGCTACAGCGCGGGCGGCGACGGCGTGTACCAGCTGGCGCCGCGCATGGCCGACTCGTTCGCGGCGGCGGCGATGATGGCCGGGCACCCCAACGAGACCCGCCCCGACGGCCTGCGGAACATCCCCTTCGCGCTCTTCATGGGCGGCAAGGACGCGGCCTTCAACCGCAACGAGATCGCGCGGCAGTGGAAGACGACGCTCGCGGGGCTCGCCGAGAAGGATCCGGGCGGCTACGTCCACGAGGTCACCATCTACGAGGAGAACGGCCACTGGATGGACCGCAAGGACGCCGTCGGCGTGCCGTGGATGGCGAAGCACACCCGCAACCTCCACCCCGCCAAGGTGATCTGGCTGCAGGACGACGTCACCAGCCCCCGCTTCTACTGGCTGGCGAACCCGCAGCCGAAGGGCGGGCAGCGCGTGGTCGCGGTGCGCGACGGGCAGACCATCACCATCGAGGAGGCGTCGGGGGTCGAGGAGCTCACGGTCCTGCTCGACGACGACATGCTCGACCTCGACCGGCCGGTCAAGGTGGTGGTCGACGGCAAGACCGCGTTCGAGGGCGTCGCGCCGCGCACCCTCGGGACGGCGGCGCGGACGCTTGCCGAGCGCGGCGATCCGCGGGCAATCTTCCTCGCGGAAGTCCGCGTGAAAATCCCGACGAAGTCCGCAAACTAACGTGCGACCGCAGGAACTGCCGATACGCTGTCCACCATGAACGTGCGCTTGGTTGCTTCCCGCATCGTCGTCGTGTTGATCGTCGCGCTGGCCATCTGCACGAAGCACGCCTGGCCCGAGCACAGCGCCGTCGACGCGGTGCTCGCGGGCATCGGCTACACGATGCTGATCGCCGGCGCGCTCGGCCGCATCTGGTGCGCGGTGCACATCGCGGGCCGAAAGAACAAGGACCTCGTGATGGAGGGTCCGTTCTCGGTCATGCGCAATCCGCTGTACTTCTTCAGCATGATCGCGTTCATCGGGGCGGGACTGTCGTTCGAGTCGATCACGCTGGCGATCGTGTTCGGCGTGGTCTTCTTCCTCACGCACTGGCGGACGATCCTGCTCGAGGAGCGCAACCTCGCGCAGATCTTCGGGCCGACCTACAGCGAGTACATCGCGCGCGTGCCGCGCTTCCTGCCCAAGCCGCGGCTCTACGTGCCGGCGACGGTGGTGACGCTCAGCGTGCCGGTGTTCATGCGCTCGATGCTCGAGGCGGGGCTCATTCCGCTCGCGTTCCTCGGGGCGCAGGCGGTCGACGCCGGCCATGAGGCGGGCGTGCTGCCGGTGCTGCTGTCGCTGTACTGAGTCGCCGGCTCGTTGGATGCCGCCGGGGATGATCGGAAGCGATCACGGCTTCGGCGTGGGCGCGGGCTTCGTCTGCACCACGCGCTCGGCGGCGTCGCTCATCGGGCCTTCCCGCAGACCGGCGGCGCGGCCGGCGTCGAGCGCCTTCTCGGGGGTGTAGCCGCGCTTGAGGGCGAGGTAGCCCGCCCACATGCCGCCGACGGTGGAGGACGACCCGCAGTGGATCAGCACGGGGCCGTTGGACGCGTCGTACGCGGCGGCGAAGGCCTCGACATCGGCGGCGCTGAAGCTGCCCGGGCTCACGGGGATGACGACGAGGTTGATGCCGAGGTCGGCGGCAACCTTGCGCGGGTCGTAGCCGCGGGCCTCCTGCACCTGCTCGGGGGTCTTGAGCGCCACGACAAGCTTGACGCCCTTCGCGGACATGGCGCGCAGCCCGGCCTCGGTCGGCCAGCCGCCGAAGTAGGTCTCGCCGTCGGCGGAGAGGTTGTTGAACTCGGCGCTGAGGTTCGCGTCGGCGACCCGGCTGGCGGTGCCGATGGGGCGCTGCGCGAGCCGCTGGGCGGGCGCGGCGGTGCCGACGGACGGCTTGGCCGATGGCGTGGTGACGGCGGACGGGGTCGTCGGAGTTTCGGGGGCGGCCGACGCGGTGGCGGTCGCGTCCTTCGGGGTGGTCGCGGCGGGCGACTCGGGTGAGGCGCTCGGGCCAGTGCCGCCGCCCGCGCGGGGCTTCGCGGCACAGGAGGCGTTCGGCAGGCCGAGGAGCGAGGATGTGAGCACGACGGTCAGGAGGGAACGCATGGGTCGGGCTCTATCGGCGCAGTCGGCGCCCAAAGACGAGCCAGACGAATTGGCGCACGTAACTCATTTGAAGACATGATGATGCAGACCGATGTCGGCGTGCGGGTTTCGTTGCGGCTCGGTGAACTCTGGAGAAACTCTCAGATTCTGCGGAAGATCGCTTGCATTCTTGGACCCCGACTTCATGTTGCGGTCGCTGTCTGTCCCCCTCAGGCAGATTCCCTACCCCTGTCCCTGTGAGTCCCAACATGGTTCGTCTGCTCAGTGCCGCCCTCGCGGGCGTTGTGTCGTGTGTTGCGTCGGCCCAAGTGACCAACACGATCGTCCAAGTGAATGCCACCGGCGCGCAGTTGGAGGCCTCGGGCTTCACCCGCGTCGGCCTCGAGCCGTTCGTCTCGCAGCGGGCGGGCGAGTGCTACGTCAACGGGTGCTTCACGACCGCGGGCGCCAGCGGCACGCTGGCGACCAAGGGCTACTTCGAGTTCCAGTTCCTCGACTTCGTCAACAACCCGAACTACTTCAACGGCCTCTACAGCATCCTCGACGTCAACTATGGCGCGACGGGCCTGAGCCGCGATGGTCTCATCTCGCTGATCAATGCCGAGACCGCGGTCACGGGCGTCACCGCCCTGCTGCCGTCGCAGGCGTCGGATGCGCAGTCGAGCTCGTTCTTCAATGAGTGGCTGTCGGCCGATCTGCAGGACGCCATCGTGCTGCGCTGGCAGCCCATCAATGCGCCCGCGACCGCGAGCGGCCTGTCGTCGGTGTACACCTTCGCGTGGGACGTGACCGCCATCGCGCCGTTCACGGGCGCCGGACTCGGCGTGGACGGCGTGTACGGCCTGCCGGCTCCGGGCGCGCTCGGACTGCTCGGACTCGCGGGTCTCCTCGGCCGCCGTCGCCGCTGAGCCGCGGATCGGAGACTTCGATCGAAGGCTTCGCATCAAGGCCTCGCATCAAGGCCTCGCATCAAGGCCTCGCATCAAGGCCTCGCATCAAAGCCTCCCATCAAAGCCGCGCATCGACAGGCGCGCCCTCCCCATCGGATCCATCGCCTCCGCGCCCGACCTCTCGGGCGCGGAGGTTGCTTTTGCGCCCCCACCCACGCAACGGGCACGGCTTGCTTTATTCTCGCCGGCCTGAGCCTGGCATGAGTCCGAGCACGCCGCCACCCGTCCCGTCCGCGCTGCGGCCGATCTACCTGATCGGCGCGGGTTCGATCGTGCGGGATGCGCATCTGCCGGCGTACATGAACGTCGGGTACCGCGTGGCGGGCGTCTTCGACCTCGATGGCGCGCGTGCGGCCGAGATCGCGGCGCGCGCGGGCGCGCGGGCGTTCGGATCGCTCACGGCGCTGGTGGATGCCGCGTCGGCCGATGGCGGCGTGTTCGATGTCGCGCTGCCGCCCGGGGCCGTCCCCGCGACGCTCGCGGCGCTGCCCGAACAGTCGACCGTGCTGCTGCAGAAGCCGTTCGGGCGCGATCTCGCGGAGGCGACGGCGCTGCTCGAGCTCACGCGCGCGCGGCGGCTGCGCGGGGCGGTGAACTTCCAGCTGCGGTACGCGCCGGCGGTCGAGGCTGCGCGCGCGCTGCTTGCCTACGGCGCGATCGGCGAGCTGCTCGACCTCGAGCTGCGGGTGGTCTGCCGCATGCCGTGGGAGACGTGGCCGTTCCTCGAGGGCATGCCGCGGATGGAGGTGCTCATGCACTCGATCCACTACCTCGATCTCGCGCGGTCGTTCCTCGGCGAGCCCGAGCGCGTGTGGTGCGGCACGGCGCGGCATCCGTCCGCGGCGGCGCTGACCGAGACGCGGTCGACGAGCGTGCTGGGATTCGGCGAGATGCGGCGCGCGGTGGTGACGACCTACCACCACCACGCGGCGCCGGAAGGGCACGACGCGTCGCACCTGCGACTCGAGGGCACGCGCGGCACGATGGTCGCCCGCCTCGGCGTGAACCTCGACTATCCGCGCGGGCGCGCCGACACGCTCGAGCTCTCGCGCGACGGCGGCGCGTGGGAGCGCGTGCCGCTGCGGGGCCACTGGTTCCCGCATGGATTCGAGGGGCCGATGCGCGCGCTGCAGCGGCTCGCCGCGGGCGACGTGACGCGGATCCACTCCGAGTTCGACGACGCGTGGCGCACGATGGCGCTCGTCGAGACCTGCTACAAGAGCGCGGCGGGTGGCGAGCGCGTGCCCGGCCTGCCGCCGGACACGGCGCAGGGCGCGCCCAGGACGCCGTGATTCCCGCGAGTTCCGAGAGACGCTATCCGCATGAGCCTTCCACGCATCACCGGCATCGAGATCGTCGACCTGCGCTTTCCCACCAGCGAGGAGGCGCATGGATCCGACGCCGTGCACGTCGACCCGGACTACTCGGCCGCGTACGTGGTCCTGAGGACCGACGGCGCGCATGAGGGGCACGGCCTCACCTTCACCATCGGCCGCGGCAACGAGATCGTGTGCCAGGCGATCGAGTCGCTGTCGCCGATGGTGGTCGGCAAGTCGCTCGCCGACATCCGGCGCGACCGGCGCGCGTTCTGGCGCACGCTGGCGCAGGACTCGCAGTTCCGCTGGCTCGGGCCGGAGAAGGGCGTGATGAGCCTCGCGCTCGCGGCGATCGTGAACGCGGTGTGGGACCTCGAGGCGCGCGCCGAGGGCAAGCCGCTGTGGCGCATGCTCGCCGACATGCCGGCCGAGGAGCTGGTCGCGGCGATGGACTTCCACGGCATCCGCGACGCGGTCGACGAGGCCGCGTGCCTCGCGATGCTGAAGGTGAACGACGCGACGCGCGCCGAGCGGATCGCGCGCGTCGAGCGCGAGGGCTTTCCCGCGTACACGACGAGCTGCGGCTGGATCGGCTACTCGGACGAGACGATCCGCGCGCGCTGCCGCGAGGCGCTCGCCGACGGCTTCACGCACTTCAAGATGAAGATCGGGCAGTCGATCGACGACGATGTGCGCCGCGCGCGCATCATCCGCGAGGAGATCGGCGCCGCGAACACGCTCATGGTCGACGCGAACCAGCGCTTCGACGTGAAGCAGGCGATCGAGTGGATCAAGCCGCTCGCGCCGTTCGGCATCTGGTGGTTCGAGGAGCCGGTGTCGCCCGACGATGTGCTCGGCCATGCCGAGATCGCGCGCGCGATCCAGCCGATCCACGTCGCGACGGGCGAGCAGTGCCAGAACCGCGTGATGTTCAAGCAGTTCCTCGCGTCGGGCGGCATGCAGATCTGCCAGCTGGATTCGTGCCGCGTGGGCGGCGTGAACGACAACCTCGCGATCATGGCGCTCGCGCGGCGATTCGGCGTGCCCGTCTGCCCGCACGCGGGCGGCGTCGGGCTGTGCGAGTTCGTCGCGCACCTGATCATGGTCGACTACATCCGCTTCAACCCGACGATGGACGGCCGCGTGTGCGAGTTCGTCGACCATCTGCACGAGCACTTCACCGACCCGTGCATCGTGAAGGGCGGGCGGTATCTCGCGCCGACGAGGCCGGGGTATTCGGGCGAGGTGAAGCGCGCGTCGCTGGCGGCGTTCGCGTTCCCGAACGGGCCGGAGTGGGTCAAGCGTCGCACGAAGAACGACACTGCGAACGGAGTTGCGCGATGAGCGGAAGACTGCATGGCAAGCGGGCATTCGTGACGGCGGCGGCGGCGGGCATCGGTCGCGCGAGCGCGCTGGCGTTCGCGCGCGAGGGCGCGCAGGTGATCGCGACCGACATCGACGCGGCGGGACTCGCGAGCCTCGCGAAGGAGCACGCGTCGATCACGACGCGCACGCTCGATGCGCGCGACTTCGCGGCGATCCGCGCGGCGGCGGCCGAGGCGGGCGACATCGACATCCTGCTCAACGCCGCGGGATTCGTGCACCAGGGCACGCTGCTCGAGTGCGACGAGAAGTCGTGGGACTTCTCGTTCGACCTCAATGTGAAGAGCGTGTACCGCATGCTGCATGCGTTCCTGCCCGGAATGATCGCGCGCAAGCGCGGCAGCGTGATCTCGATTGCGAGCGTCGCGAGCTCGATCCGCGGCGTGCCGAACCGCGCGGCGTACAGCGCGACGAAGGCCGCGCTCATCGGTCTGACGAAGGCCGTCGCTGCGGACACGGTCGCCCACGGTGTGCGTGTGAACGCGATCTGCCCGGGCACGGTTGAGACGCCGAGCCTGCAGGGACGCATCAACCAGAACGCGGATCCCGACGCGGCGCGCAAGGCGTTCATCGCGCGGCAGCCGATGGGCCGGCTCGGAACGGCGGAGGAGATCGCCAATCTCGCGGTGTATCTCGCAAGCGACGAGGCGAGCTACACCACCGGCGCGATCCACGTGATCGACGGCGGATGGACGATGTGACGCACCGCGCGGTGCCAGGATGGTGCCAGGCACCAACCATGCCAACCAGGAAGGTGCGCGGCACACCTCCGCGGTGGTCGCCAAGCTCTGCACGTGAAGGCGGTCGCATCGCCGGCGCAACGGTGCCTGGCACCGACCACGCGAACGCGTCACGTGGGCGGTTGGTGCCAGGCACCAACCTGGCACCGGTAGGTGCGCTGGGCGTTGTGGCCGAGGACCGCCGCCTGCTCGTCGAGCGAGAGTTCGCCCGCGATTTCCGCGGAGACCTCGATCCACTGCGACAGCTTCGCGCCCGCAAAGCACACCGGCCAGTTCGAGCTCCACATCACGCGCGTCGGGCCGAAGCACGCGAGGCACCATTCGAACCAGGGACGGATCTCGTCGGCGCTCAGCGCGCGACCCGCGTTCTCGAACATCGCCGACCACTTCACGCAGAGGTGCTCGTGCCGCGCGACGCGCGCGACGAGGCGCTGCCACTCGCTGCGCTCCGGGCTCGACCAACCTGACTTGATCGGCGGATTGCCGAGGTGGTCGAGCACGCAGGCCGTGCCCGGCGCCGACGCGAGCACGCCGTCGAGGATCGCGAGGTCGGTCCAGCGGATGCAGAAGTCGAACGACAGCCCATGGGTCCCGAGCGTGCGGAGATCCGCGGCGAAACGCTCGGTGGCGAAGGGGATGTCCGCGCCGTGCAGCACGCGGCGCGCACCGCGGACGCCGGCGGCCCGGGCGACCGAGCCGAGTTCCGATGGAAACCGGACGGCTCCCGGCTCGATCCCAGCGACCGTCGCCCACGGAAGGCCGCTCGCGCGGCCCCACTCGGCGAACAACTCCGCCTCGCGCGCGCGGTCGTCAGGCGCCATGTCGGCCTCGACGAACACGACGCCCCCGCGCACGCCGCCCTCCGCGAAGTAGCGCGCGAGGTCGAACTTGCCCGCGAACTGCGGCGCCTGCTCGAACCACGGCGCGCGGAGGACGCCCGCGTCCCAGACATGGAGGTGCGCGTCGGTCCAGGTGCTCGGGTCGGCAGCGGTCGCGATCGCCTTCATGGCCGCAGCCTACCCGCTACCCTGCCGCGCATGTCCGTGAACTGCCTCGCCCTCGACCACTACATCACGCTCGGCCGCTCCGGCCTGCGCGTCTCGCCGCTCTGCCTCGGCACGATGACCTTCGGCCTCGAATGGGGCTTCGGCGCGACCGAGGAGATCTCGAACGCGATGATCTCGCGCTACCTCGAGCGCGGCGGCAACTTCTTCGACGCGGCGAACATCTACACCAAGGGCCACAACGAGGTCATCCTCGGCGACTACTTCGCGACGGGCGCCGGCCGCGGCACGCGCGACCGCGTGGTGATCGCGACCAAGTTCGGCGGCAACATGTGGCCAGGCGACCCGAACGGCGGCGGCTCGAGCCGCAAGTCGATGGTGAACGCGGTCGAGCATTCGCTGCGGCGGCTCAGGACCGACTACATCGACCTCCTCTGGTGCCACTTCCAGGATGTGCACACGCCGATCGAGGAGACGATGCAGTCGCTCGACATCCTCGTCAAGCAGGGCAAGGTGCGCTACATCGGCTTCAGCGACCACCCCGCGTGGGTGTGCGTGCAGGCCCAGTGCGAGGCGATGTTCCGCGGCTGGACGCCGCTGATCGCGCTGCAGATCGAGTACTCGCTGCTGCAGCGCACGGTCGAGTACGACCTGATGCCGATGGCGCGGAAGCTCGGCCTCGGCGTCACGCCGTGGAGCCCCCTGCGCGGCGGCGTGCTGAGCGGCAAGTTCACGCGCGAGAACCGACCGAAGGACGATGGCACCACGCGCGTGCGCAGCGACTCGAAGTACCTCACCGAGCACACCTTCGTGCTGCTCGATGCGCTGCGCGAGATCGCGGCGGCCCGCGGCGTGACGCCCGCGCAGGTCGCGCTGCGCTGGGTGATGGACCGCGCGGGCGTGACCAGCACGATCCTGGGCGCGCGCACGATGCAGCAGCTCGACGACAACCTCGCGGCGTGCGCGCTGCGGCTTTCGGCCGAGGAGACGAAGCGCCTCGACGCACTCACCGAGCCGCCGCCCTGCTTCCCGCTCGAGTTCATCAACCACCTGATCCCGAGCACGATCCACGGCGGCACGCGCATCAACGGGCGCGAGACGCAGCCGTGGCCGCTCTCGCCGCAATCCGACGCGGAGCGCTGGTGAGCCGCCATGCCTGAGGTGAACTTCGACGGCCTCGTCGGTCCGACGCACAGCTACGCGGGCCTCTCCTACGGCAATGTCGCGAGCGCGCGCAACCAGGGTGCGGCGAGTTCGCCGCGCGCGGCGGCGCTGCAGGGCCTCGCGAAGATGGAGGCGGTCGCGGCGCTCGGGCTGGTACAGGGCGTGCTGCCGCCGCACGAGCGGCCGCATCTCCCGACGCTGCGCGCGCGGGGATTCACGGGGTCCGACGCGGAGATCCTCGCGAAGTGCGCGAAGGACGACCCCGTGCTGCTCGCGCGCGTGTCGAGCGCGAGCGCGATGTGGACGGCCAACGCGGCCACCGTGATGCCGGGCGCCGACACGCGCGACGGACGCACCCACCTCGTGACCGCGAACCTGCGCGCGATGTTCCACCGCGCGATCGAGCCCGTGGTGACGGAGCGCGTGCTGCGGGCGATCTTCGCAGACCGCGCGCGCTTCGAGGTGCACGCGGCGCTGCCCGCCGACGCGCACGACGGTTCCGGCGACGACTCCCGCGACGACTTCGGCGACGAGGGCGCCGCCAACCACACGCGCCTCACGGCGGGCGCCGCGGCCGGCGGCGAGGTGCGCGGCCTGCACTTCTTCGTGTACGGCGCGGCGCGCGACGGCGCGCGGAAGCCCGCGAAGTTCCCCGCCCGGCAGACGCGCGCCGCGAGCGAGCGCGTGGCGGCGCTCGGCGGGCTGACGCCGGCGCACTGCGTGTTCGCGCAGCAGAACGCCGACGCGATCGACGCGGGCGTGTTCCACAACGACGTGATCGCGGTCGGCAACGGCAACCTGCTGCTCTGCCACGAACTCGCCTTCGAGGACCGCGCGGGCACGCTCGACGCGCTCCGCAGCGCGGTCGGCGACGGGCTCGTGGTCGCCGAGGTCTCGCGCGACGAGATGTCGCTCGAGGACGCCGTGCGCAGCTACCTCTTCAACAGCCAGCTGCTCACGATGGCCGACGGATCGATGACGCTCGTGTGCCCGGTCGAGTGCCGCGAGAATCCGCGCGTGAAGGCGGTGGTCGACCGCGTGATCGCCGACGCGGGCAACCCGCTGGCGCGCGCGGTGTTCATGGATGTCCGCGAGAGCATGCGCAACGGCGGCGGACCCGCCTGCCTGCGGCTGCGCGTGCCGATGACCGACGCCGACCTCGCGGCGATGAACCGCGCGGTGCTCGTCGACGCGGCGAAGCTCGCCGAGCTGCGCGCATGGGTCGAGCGCCACTACCGCCCGTCGCTGCGCGCCGAGGACCTCGCCGACCCCGCGCTCCTGCGTGAATCGCGCGACGCGCTCGACGAACTCACCCGCATCCTCGCGCTCGGGCCGGTCTACGACTTCCAGCGCGGCGTATGACGGCCACGCGCGGAGCATGACGGGCACGCGCGGAGCATGACGGCCACGCGCGGCGCATCACGGCCACGCGCGGAGCATGACGGGCGCGCGCGGCGGATTCCACTATCCTGCGGCGATGCCCCGATCGCTGCTCGCCGCCGTCGCCCGCCCTCTCGTCCCTGCTCTCGCCCTGCCTCTCATGCTCGTCGCCGCGTCCTGCGCGCCGCGACGCGAGGTCATGACCGAGCCCCAGCTCGTCGCCGAAGGCACCGCGCGCAAGACGCAGTTCCGCTCGGAGATGGCCGACGCCACGCGGACGCTCCTCATGCGCGTCGCGCAGGAGACCGGCGACGAGCGCGTGATCGACGTCCTCGTGCTCTCGGGTGGCGGCGACTACGGCGCGTTCGGCGCGGCGTTCCTCCGCAGCTGGAAGGAGCGCACCGGCGCGGGCGCGATGCCCGAGTTCGACGTGGTGTCGGGCGTGAGCACGGGCGCGCTGATCGCGCCGTTCGCGTTCCTCGGCGCGCCCGAGGACCTGCGGAAGTGCGAGGACCTCTACCGCAATCCCAAGGCCGACTGGGTGAAGGCGCGCGGCATCCTCGGCCTGCTGCCCGAGAACGCGAGCCTCGCCGAGGTGCCCGGCCTCGAGCGCGAGCTGCGCTCCGAGATCGACAACGCGTTCGTCGCCCGCATCGCGGCGCAGGGCGAGCGCGGACGCCTGCTGCTCGTGAACACCACCGACCTCGACCAGGGGCGCGCGCAGCCCTTCGAGATGACCGCGGCCGCGAAGCGCTCGGTCAACGAGGGCAGCATCGACCGCTTCCACAACATCATGCTCGCCAGCGCCGGCATTCCCGGCGTGTTCCCGCCGCGCGAGATCGACGGCACGCTGTACGCCGACGGAGGCGTCACCTCGAACATCCTCTACGGCGCGCCGGCGACGTACGAGGAGACGCTCTTCTACCGCTTCAAGCAGGCGTTCCCGAACCAGGAAGGCCTGCGGATGCGCTACTGGGTGATCTTCAACAACCAGGTGCAGTCGCCGCCGAAGACGGTGCAGCGCGGCTGGCTCGCCGTGCTCGGGCGCAGCGTCGAGGTCGCGATCCGCGCCTCGACCGTGACCGCGCTGCGGCACCTGTTCTCGCACGCCGACGCGGTCACGCGCCGCGGCGACGGCTCGATCGAGGTCCACTGGGTCGCGATCCCCGACGACTGGCGCGCGCCGGTCGAGGGCGTCTTCGCCGAGGAGACGATGCGCAACCTCGCCGACATCGGCGCGAAGATGGGCGCCGAGCAGAACCCGTGGCGCACGCGTCCGCCCGAGCAGTGAGCCTACGCTGCGGGGACGGTGGCTGAGCCGGACGGGCGCCCGGCGACCGTTCGACGCGCGCGACGAGCGATCCAGCCGGTGAGCGCCATGGACCCGAAGCCAGCGATCATCCTCTTCGACGGCGTGTGCAACCTGTGCAACGGCACGGTGCAGTTCCTCGTGAAGCGCGACCGGGCCGCGCGGTTCCGCTTCGCGTCGCTGCAGGGAGCGGCCGCGCGCCGCGTGTGCGCGGAGGCGGGCATCGCCGCGCCCGACGCGCGCGAACCGGACTCGATCATCGTGGTCGCCGACGGCCGCGCGCTGGAGCGCTCCGACGCGGTGCTCGCGATCGCGGCACGGCTGCCGTTCCCATGGCCGCTGCTCGGCGCGTTCCGGGTGCTTCCGCAAGGGCTCCGCGACCTCGCGTACCGCTTCGTCGCGCGCCGCCGCTACCGCTGGTTCGGCCGGCGCGAGTCGTGCATGGTGCCGACGCCGGCGCTGCGCGACCGCTTCATCGATTGAACGGGTACTCGTTCACCCAGTGGAAGCCGCGGTTCATGAGCAGCGAGTCGGTGGGATCGCGCCGCGTGCACACCGCCTCGATGCGGGCACCTTCGAGTTCGCCGGTGACCCGCAGCCCCTTCTCGCCCTCGCGGACGACGGCGAGCGTGCCGGCGTCGTCGCCCGCGGCGACCGTCATCTCGCGCAGCTCGAGCACGCCGTCCTTCGACTCCATCGCCCAGCGGCCGTTCACGCCCTTCATGTGGGTCACGATCGCCTGCTTCCACTCGGGACGGTCGATCAGCGTCAGGTATCGCCAGCGGAGCCCGTCGGTCGCGACCGGCGCGAGCTCGACGCCGTCGCGGCGGAACTCGGCGACCTCCCAGGTGCCGTCGAGATCGCCCTTCGGCGCGCGCGGGCCGTAGACGAAGCGCATCTCCGACATCTGCCACGCGACCATCGGCACGGTGAGCAGCACCCATGCGAGCTTGACGCCGAACGCGATGCGCCGCAGCGCGCGATTCGTCCACGGTCCGCGCAGGTCGGCGCGCGGCACCGGCCGGTTGAGGAGGAACATGCGCACGAGCCGCGGCACATCGGGCGCCGCGATGACGAGCGCCGTCACCAGCAGGTGGAACGAGTAGATCTTGACCGGGATGTCGTAGCACATGTTCAGCACGAACACGTTCGCCATCACGCCCGCGGTCCAGAGTGCGCCGACCAGCTGCGTGCGGCGGAAGCAGAGCAGCACGCCTGCGCCACCTTGGTGACCATGACGTTGGGCAGGCCACCCGCGAAGCCCAGCGCCAAGAGCACCAGCATGGTGCGGTTGCCGTAGAGCGCGGCAAACGACAGACGCTTCGCAGGGGGTTGAATGCCGAGGGGCCCATCCATGGCCATGGCGGAAGGCTACAGACGCGCCCTGGACACGGAAGCGCGGGCAAAAAGAAGGACCCCGGCCTTGCGGCCGGGGTCCAGTTGGAGCGAAATGAGTCTCGGTCCCGTTCGGACTCAGGCGCGACGACGACGCGCACCGGCCAGGCCCGCGACGCCGAGGAGCGCGAGCGCGCCCGGGGCGGGAACGAGGGTTCCGTTCACGTCGACCAGAAAGCGGCTGGGTGTCGGCGAAGCGCCGAGGGTGTAGAACGCTTGGAACGCACCGCTGGCTTGATAGTTAAACATGCCGAAGCCGTTGATAGACGCGCCAGTCGTCGGCCCATTCACAACACGCCAGCCGTTGGCTACATTCGCCGCATTGGCACCGGTGAACTCGATGCCGATCCAGAACCCACCCAAGCCCGCGTTGGAGACGGTTTCCAGGTTCAGGGTGACACCCGATACCGCGCCCGTGTTAACGAGCTGAGTGACGCTAGCAGCGCCAGCGCCGAGGGAAGCGGAGGAATAGATCTCGTAGTTGGCTCCTCGGCCGAAGTTGGTTCCGTTGTAGGTCATTTCAGCGGCAAAGATCTTGATGCCAACATCAGTCAGCGCACCGGCCGCTGCGAGGCGGCGAATGCCGACGATCGCGCTGTCGACCGCGAGC
>JBMOGJ010000008.1:0-53930 GCA_049318425.1 Phycisphaerales bacterium
GGTGCGCATCAGCGACGTCGAGGCGGCGCAGCAGCGCATCGTCGACATCGTGCGCCGGCTCGAGGAGTCGGGCGACATCATCATCTCGGGCCGCGGAGGCGCGCAGGACGTGGTGGTCTGATCGGCGCCGGGCGGCGCGGGTTCGTTTCTCATGGCGGTCATCAAGCAGACATCCCCGCGTGCCACCGTCGCCATCGGCGGCGTGTTCGACCTCGGCGACCTGCGTGCCGGCGCCGAGCGCGCGCTGGCCGAGGCGCGTGCCGAGGCGGCGCGGATCGTCGACGCCGCGCGCCGCGAGGCCGACCGCATGCGTGCCGACGCGCGGCGCGATGGACTCGCCAAGGGCGAGGCCGAGGGCCACGCGAAGGGTCTCGCCGAGGGCCGCACCGCCGGCGCGGCCGAGGGCCACGCCGCCGCCAGGACCGAGCACGCGAAGGCGCTGCGCGCGATCGAGGAGGCCTTCGCCACCGAGTTCGCCCGCTGGATGTCGACGCGCGACGAGGCGATGCGCTTCGCCGAGCGCGAGCTCGCCGGCATCGCGATCTCGATCGCCGAGAGCATCGTGCGCGAGCATGTCGCGGCCGACCCGACGGTGGTCGCGCGCGAGGCGCAGGCCGCGGTCGCGTTGTTCGCGCGGGCGACCCGCGTGACCATCGAGGTCGCTCCCGAGGATGCGCCGATCGTCGCCGAGGCGATGCCCGACCTCTCGTCGGCGCTGCCCGACGGCGCGGTGGTCTCGATCACCGCGCGCGCCGGCATCGCCCGCGGCGGCTGCGTGATCCGCTCCAACGAGGGCGGCGTCGACGCGCGCTTCGAGACGCAGTTCCGCCGCATGCGCGAGGGCATCCTCGGCGCCGATGCGGTGCGGGCGGATGCGGCGGCGCAGCGTGAGGCGGAGGCGGCTCCGCGTGATGCGGCGGCCGATGTGGCGACCAGCCACGCGACCGATGCCTCCACCGACGGGCTCACCGCCAACGGCCTCACCACCAGCGGCCTCACCACCGACGACATCACCACCGACGACCTCGCGGACACCGACCCCAGCACCACCGACAACACCGACACCACCGACGACCCCGCCGGAGGCGACGCATGAAGCTCGCCGCGATCCCGTCGGCCATCCGCGCCATCGAGCCGCGCGAGATCGCGGGCACCGTGCGCTCCGTGCGCGGGCTCGTGCTGGCGGTCGACCAGCTTCCGCTGCCGGTCGGCTCGCTGGTGCGCGTGCATGTCCCGCACCGTGCAGACCCGCCGCGCGGCGAGGTCGTGGGCTTCGAGGGTTCGCGCGCGCTGGTCATGCTGCTCACCGAGGCCGAGGGCGTCTCGAGCGGCGTGCGCGTGGTGGCCGAGCAACCGTTCGCGACCATCGGCGTGAGCGAGGCCTGGCTCGGGCGCGTGGTCGACGCGCTCGGCAACCCGCTCGACGGGAAGGGCCCGATCCCCGCGGGCTCGCCGCAGCCGATGTGGCCGCCGCGCACGAGCCCGCTCACGCGCGGCGTCGTGAAGCAGGTGCTGCCCACCGGCGTGCGCACGATCGACTCGATGCTCACCATCGGCAAGGGCCAGCGCATGGGCATCTTCGCAGGCCCCGGCGTGGGCAAGTCGACGCTGCTCGGCTCGATCGCGCGCGGCACCAGCGCGCAGGTCAACGTGATCGGGCTGATCGGCGAGCGTGGCCGCGAGGTCCCCGAGTTCATCGAGCATGTGCTCGGGCCCGAGGGCCTGCGCCGCTCGGTGGTGGTGGTCGCCACCGGCGACGAGAGCCCGCTCATGCGCGTGCGCGCGGCGACGGTCGCGTGCAGCGCCGCGGAGTTCTTCCGCGACCAGGGGCTCGATGTGCTCCTGATGCTCGACTCGATCACGCGCTTCGCGCAGGCGCAGCGCCAGATCGGCCTCTCGGCGGGCGAGGCGCCCGCGACCAAGGGCTTCACGCCGAGCGTCTTCGCCATGCTGCCGCGGCTGCTCGAGCGCGCGGGCACGATGGCCGGCGGCGGATCGATCACCGGCTTCTACACCGTGCTCGTCGAGGGCGACGACATGACCGAGCCGATCGCCGACGCCGCGAAGGGCATCCTCGACGGGCACATCGTGCTCTCGCGCAAGCTCGCCGAGCGCGTCCACTACCCGGCGATCGATGTGCTCTCGTCGATCTCGCGCGTGGCCGACCAGGTGTCGGATCCGAACCACCTCGCCGCGCGCCGCCACCTCGGCCGGCTGCTCGGCGCGTACCGCGAGGCCGAGGAACTGATCCAGATCGGCGCCTACGCCAAGGGCTCGAACCCCGACGTCGACGCGGCGATCGCGCTCCGTCCGGCGATCGACGCCTTCCTCAAGCAGCGCTCCGACGAACGCGCCGAGTTCCCGCGCACGCTGCGCTCGCTGATCGAGCTCTCGCTCGCGGCCGAGGGCGCGGGCAAGCGCGGCGGCGGTCCCGCGGCGGCGTCTGGCGCCGCAGGTCCAGTCAACACAGGTCCAGCCAACGCCAAGCAGGGGAGGTCCGCCTGATCGCGCGCCCGCCGGGCCCGCGCTGAAGGCGCCTCGACACCAACGCCATGGCACGATTCCGATTCGCACTCCAGCGCGTGCTCGACCGCCGCCTCGACGAGGAGGAGGTCAAGCGCCGCGCCCTCGCCACCGCCGAGCGCCGCCGCCGCGAGCTCGAGGAGTCGCTGCGCACCCGCCAGGGCGAGATCAGCGCCGGCCGCGCGGCCTGGCGCTCGGAGCTCGTCGGCGAGATCGATCCCGCCTCGCTGCGCCACCACGCCGCCGCGGGCGTCGGCCTCTTCCGCAAGGCGCAGCGCACCGTGATCGAGATCGCCTCGCTCGAGAAGGGCATCGCCAAGGCGCGTCTCGAGGCCGTCGAGGCCGCGCGCGCGCGCCGCACGCTCGAGATCCTGCGCGACCAGCGCCTCGCGGCCCACCACGAGCTCGAGCGCCGCCGCGAGCAGGGCGCCCTCGACGAGATCGCCGCGAACAACGCGCGCTCCGCAGCCGCCGCCGCGGCCGGTGCGACCAGCGGCACCGAATCCACCGGACCAGACGCATGAAGACCCTCCTCAAGCTCCTCACCGTGCTCGCCGTCGCGCACATCCTCGCGGTGGTCGGCTTCACCGGCTGGCTCTTCGCGAGCGGCCGCGTCGATGGCGAGCGTCTCGGCCGCCTGCGCGACATCTTCGCCACGCCCGTCGCCGCCGAGGCCAAGGCCCGCGCCGAGGCAGACGCGAAGGCCGCCGCCCAGGCCAGCGAGGAGGACAACATGCGCCGCCTGCGCGAGCTGCCCCTCGTCGCCGCCGACCGCTCCCACTCCGACGCGCGCATCGACCAGCGCCTCGATGTCCGCCTGAAGGAGTTCGACGACCAGACCCGCCGCCTCACCCAGAACCTCCGCAACGAGGACGCGCGGCTGCAGGCCGAGCTCAAGGCCTTCGACGAGCGCAAGGCCGCGTGGGAGGCCTCGATCGCCGAGGACAAGCGCCGCGAGACCGACGAGCAGTTCCGCAAGGCCGTCCGCCTCGTCGAGTCGATGCCGCCCAAGCAGGCGCGCTCGTGGATCCTCGAGCTCGTCCGCAACGGCAAGACCGAGACCGCCGTCGCCTACCTCGACGCGATGACCGGCGCCAAGGCGTCGAACCTCCTCAAGAGCTTCAAGGGCGACGACGAGGTCAAGGTGGCAACGGAATTGCTTGAGCGTCTCCGCATGCTGGGCCTCGAGAGCGAGGCCCGCGCGGAACGCACCAATGGCGCCAAACCTGCCGACATCCCCGCTGAATCTGCCCGCACCGAGGCCCGCAAGCCCGTCGGAGGCGCGGACCCAGCCCGCGGCCAGGCAGCCGCTGGCGATCGGCCTGCAGCCGCGAATCGGGCGCTCGAGCTTCCGGGAGATGCTGGGCGACCTGCATCGGGAAGCCGCGCCGACGGCGAGAAGTGAGCGGCCGTCGTCCTCCTCGCGGTCCTCGCGCCGCGAGGCCGCCGAGCGCGAGCGCGACGACCTGACGACGGCGGGGGACTCGTCCCTCGCCGCGCGCGCCCAACCGTCGGACGATCGCGACCCGCTCCGCGGTTCCGACACCCCGAGCCTCGCCGACGCGCCGAGCGAAACCGCGACCGACTCGCCGAGCGCGTTCGAATCCACGACCTCCGATGCACTCGCCGATGCGGCCGACGCCGCGGCGGAGGACCTCCGCACGGGCGGCTCGTCGTCGCGTGATGGGAACGCCGACGGGACAGGCAGCACCAGCGCGGGTGACGGCCGTGAGGGGACCGCCGCGTCCGCGTCCGACGATTCTGGTGCGACCGGCACCTCTGCCAGCGCGGGCAACACGGGCACCTCGGGCGACGCCTCCTCCAACGCCGCCGCCACCGACCGCACGGGTGCCTCGACGCCGACCGCGATCGCCTCCGCGACCGCCACCAACGCCGCAAACGCGGGCGCCACCGCCGCCGCGACGCTCGGCACCCTCGACGCGGCGCGCGCATCGACCGCGACCGGCGCCGCCGACTCCGCGACATCCTCGATCGCGGCCGACGCGAGCCAGTCCCTCGGCGCCGATCCGGCCGCGCGACACGCGACCGCCGCGGGTGCGCACGATCACACCGCCTCGAAGGCTGGCTCGTCCGCTGCCACGTCCGCCGCCGCGTCCGCCGCCACGAACTCCGCCGCCGCACGCGCCGCCTCGACCGAGGACGCCTCGCGCGGCTCCGGCACCTCCTCCGACACCACCGACGCCAGCCGCACGGGCGCCGCGAAGCCGCAGTCGTCGTCTGACGCCTCGCGCGCCGCCGCGCTCGATCCGCTCGCGCGCCTTCTCGAGAACGCCAAGGCCGCCTTCGAGCGCGCGCAGGCCGGCGCGGCCGCAGACCCCGTCGCCGCCCGGCTCGCCGAGGTCGAGGGCGGCATCGCCCGCGACCGCGTCGCGAAGGCGATCGACGCCGGCCAGCTCGCGCCCGGCTCCGCCCGCCCCGCGGAGGTCGCCTCCGCCACCGGGACGGTGAGCGCCAACGCCCTGCAGCCGGTCGCGCCGCGCGCCGACGCGGGCGCCTTCGGCGCGTTCGACGCAGGAACTGCCGCTCCCAACCTCGCCTCCGACCTGGCCGCCGCGCACGCCGACGGCGAGCTCCACCCATCCGCCCAGCTCGCGTCGAAGGGCGTCGCGCTGCTCGCGAATCAGCGCGGCGGCGCGATCACGATGCGTCTCGAGCCTCCCGCGCTCGGCCAGCTGCGCATCGAACTGCACATCAGCCAGGGGGCAGTTGTTGCCGACTTCACGGCCGCGACCCCCGAGGCACGGGTCTTGCTCGAGGCGAACCTCGGCATGCTGCGTGAACGACTCGAATCCCAAGGCCTCTCCGTCGAGCGCATCTCGGTGCACGGCGGTCGTGGAACGGAATCCACGACCCCGGTCGCCGCGCCGACGGGCAGCGACGCGCGCCAGGAGGGCGCCGACGCGAGGAGCGACAGGGGGGATCGGGGCGATCGCAGCGGAACGCGGCAGGATGCCGCTGGTGGCGAGAGCCGCGGGCGTCGCGATGGCGACCACCGCGCAGGCCGGGACCGCACGGAGGCGGCACGGCAGGTCACGACGCGTGGATTCGCGCGTGTCCTTCACGGCGAGACGGCGCAAAGGACGGAACCGATGCGCCGCGCCGTCTGACCGGGTGTGTGTCGTGAGCGATGCCCGTGGCGACTGACGCCGGCGGCATCGGAGGAGTCGAGTCATGAGCGCGATCAACGCACTGACAGGATCCGGAAACGCCTCGGGCACGGGCTCCGGCACGGCCAGCCGCTTCAACGAGCTGTCGAGCGAGGAGTTCATCAAGATCATCTTCACCGAGCTGCAGAACCAGGATCCGTTCAAGCCGAACGACTCCGGCGCGCTGCTCGAGCAGCTCAACTCGATCCGCTCGATCGAGAGCGACATCGAGATGTCGAACCGCCTCGAGAGCATCGTGTTCCAGAACCAGATGTCGAGCGCGGGCGGCCTCATCGGCAAGCGCGTCGCGGGACTCACCGAGAACGCGGAGCGCGTCGGCGGCACGGTCAAGAGCGTCGCGCGCACCGGCGACCAGGTCGCGCTCGTACTCGACAACGGCTGGATCATCCCGATGGACAACGTCGAGTACATCGACTCGCAGGTCACGCCGCCGCCGGGTGGCTCGGGCTCGGGTTCCGGCTCCGGCTCCGGCTCGGGTTCGAGCTCGGGCAGCGGTTCCGACTCCGGCTCGGGCTCTGGATCCGGTTCAGGCTCCGGCTCCGGCGGCAATCCCTGACCCGCACCCGTCAACCCCGACGTCCCCAACGCACGACGCCACCGACCCGACCACGCCGTGACCATCGACCCGCGCCAACTTCTCCGCCGACTCGAGCCCGCCGTGCGCCCCGCCGGCGTGGCCGCCGGGCTCGCCGCGGGAACCTCGCAGCGCGCCTCGGTCGCCGACGGCGACTTCACCGAACTCTTCGAGCTCGCCCGCGAGGGCGCGATCGGCAGCGACCGCGCGGTCGAGCTCGCCGACGGCGCCACGCTCGAGCCCGCCACCGTCGCCCAGGTCGCGCGCGCGCTCGACCTCGCGCACGCCCGCGGCGCGCGCCGCGCCGTCGTGGTCGCCGAGGGCCGCTCGTTCATCGCCGACATCCCGTCGCGCCGCCTCGAAAGACTCGAGACCCGCGACGACTTCGTCTTCGAGGAAGTCGACTCCGCGATCGCGATCCGCGGCGAGTCGGCCACCTTCGCCACGCGCGCCCTCGGGCCGCGGGCGCTTCCGCCCCGCGAGATCGCCGAGCAGTTCGAGTCACTGAAGATCAACGGCCCGCGCGCCCAGCGCGCGAGCGCCTGAACCATCGAGGAGCACAGTCATGGCAAGCACAACCGCACTCTTCACCGGCCTCTCGGGTCTCATCTCGAACTCGCGCCGCCTCGATGTCATCGGTAACAACATCTCGAACGTGAACACGACGGCGTTCAAGTCGAACCGCATGCAGTTCACGCCGACCTTCAGCCGCAACTTCACGCTCGGCACCGCGCCGGGCACGAACACCGGCGGCACGAACCCCGGCCAGATCGGCCTCGGCGTCACCGTCGCCGGCACCCAGCGCAACTTCAACAACGGCGCGATCGGCGCGACCGGCGTCGCCACCGACGTCGCGATCGAGGGCGACGGCTTCTTCATCGTCGATGTCGCCGGCACGCGCCACTTCACCCGCGCGGGCAACTTCGTGCGCAACCCGCAGAACGAGCTGGTCACCCAGTCGGGCGCGCGCGTGATGGGCTTCGGCGTCGACGAGCAGTTCAACGTGATCGAGGGCGACCTGGTCGCGCTGTCGGTGCCGGTCGGCACGCTGACCCTCGCCGAGGCGAGCCGCAACGTCATCTTCAACGGCAACCTCAACGCGTCCGGCTCGGTCGGCACCACCGGCTCGGTCCACACCGGCCGCGCGTGGTACACCGACGCCGCGATGACGATCCCCATCACCTCGGCGACCGACCTCACCACCACCGACATCTACATGTCCGACGGCGCGGGCGGCTCGGTGCTCGCGTTCGACTCGAGCGTGAACCCCAAGACGATCACCATCTCCGGGGTCGAGAAGGGCGGCAAGGACCTCGGCTCGAAGACCTTCGCCTTCAGCGCGACCGCCGTCGCCGGCGCCGACGCGAACGGCGCGACCATGGCCGACTTCACCGCGTTCCTCGAGGACGTGCTCGGCCTCGACAGCTCGTCGGTGGGCGCCTCGTCGAACCTCGGCGGCAACGTCACCATCAACGCGGGCGGCCAGCTCGTGATCACCGGCAACGAGGGCACCGTGCAGGACCTCGCGCTCGAGACCGCGGACTTCGTGGTGGGCACGCCCGGCTCCGGCAGCGGCCAGCCGCTCGTCCTGCAGAAGTCGGGCTCCGCGAACGGCGAGAGCGTCCGCACCAGCTTCGTCGTCTACGACTCGCTCGGCACGCCGCTCACCATCGACCTGACCTTCACGCTGCAGCAGACGAGCGCCTCGGGCGGCACGACCTGGCAGTTCGTCGCCGAGTCGAACGACAACGACGCCGTCTCGCGCCTCATCGGCCTCGGCGAGGTCACCTTCGACGCGACCGGCCGCTTCACCAACGCGACCAACCAGAGCTTCTCGATCACGCGCACCAACGGCGCCGTGAGCCCGCTCACCGTGAACATGGACTTCAACTCGGGCGCGGACGCCGTCTCGAGCCTCACCGACAGCGCGTCGAACCTCGCCGCGGTGTTCCAGGACGGCTCGCCGATCGGCACGCTCTCGAACTTCTCGATCGGCGAGGACGGCCGCATCTCGGGCTCGTTCACCAACGGCCTGACCCGCACCATCGGCCAGGTCGCGCTCGCGAAGTTCTCGAATCCCGAGGGCCTCGTCGACGCCGGCGACAACCTCTTCCGCACCGGCCCGAACTCGGGCACGCCGCTCGTCGCCAAGCCGCGCGACTTCGGCACCGGACGCCTGGTCGGCGGCGCGCTCGAGCTCTCGAACGTCGACCTCTCGCAGGAGTTCATCAACATGATCCTCGCGAGCACGGGCTACTCGGCCGCGAGCCGCGTGATCACGACGACCGACGAGCTGATCAACCAGCTCCTCGTGCTCGGCCGCTAACTGGGCGGTCGCAGGACGCGGGTGCCCGCAGGCGAAGCCTGCGGAACACCGGACGCGGAGTTCCGCCCGGGCCTCGTGTCAGCTCCGCCGCGGATTCCGCCCCGAGCCCGAACGCTCATCGTCGCCGCGCGACGCTCCGTCGCGGTGCTTCGGCTGCTGCGTCGCCCGCGCCGCCATGCTCGCGACCGAGCCGGGATCGGCGGGCGCGTCCTCGGCGCGCGCGAAGATCAGCCTGCCCGCGGCCGTGGTGAGCGTGTTCGTCACCACCGTCGACACCGACTCGCCGATCCGCGTGGCGCCGCCCTCGACGACCACCATCGTCCCGTCCGACAGGTAGCCGACGCCCTGCGTCGGGTTCTCGCCCGCGCGCACCAGCTCGACCTCGAGCCGGTCGCCCGCGATCGCCTGCGCGCGCAGCGAGCCGGCGATGCGGTTGATGTTGATCATCGCCACGCCCGCGATCTCGCCGACCTTCGCGAGGCCCGCGTCGGTGGTCACCACGCGGTAGCCGCGCAGCCGCGCGACCTCGACCAGCCCGCGGTCGACGTTCTGGCGGTCGACCGCCGCGTCCTCGATGCCGATGTCGACGCGCGGGCTCGCCTGCATGCGGGCGACCATGTCGAGCCCGCGCCGGCCGCGCGCGCGCTTGCCCTTGTCGTTGCTGTCGGAGAGCCGCTGCAGCTCGTCGATCACGGGCTGCACGATCACGAACGGCGCGTCGAGCGCACCCGACTCCGACAGCTCGAGGATGCGCCCGTCGATGATCGCGCTCGTGTCGAGCAGCATCGGCCGCACGCCGCGGTTCTGCTTGCTGAACTCGACGTAGGGGATCACGAGGCGGAAGTCGTCCTTCGTGGTCATGACGACCGACACCGCGATGTAGCAGAGGATCAGGCCGATCGCGACCTTCGCCAGGCCCAGGTAGAGCGCGGCGTTCGTCTCCTGCAGGCCCCACGCCGCGACGATCGAATCGAGCAGAGAGCCGAGCGCGTACGCGCCGACGAGTCCGAGGCAGATGCCGAGGTAGATGCCGAAGATCGACGCCAGGCGCTTGTTGGGCGTCATCGTGTCGATCACGACCACGATCAGGCCGAGCGCGCCCGACGCGAGCGTCAGCCCGACCACCAGGAGGAACGCCCCCGGCTCGGCGGTGTTGAGGCGGCTTCCGACGACGAGCGCGGGCGTGGCGAGCACCAGCGCCATGAACAGCAGCCGGGCGAACAGCAGGATCAGCCGCGTGCCGCCGGCGGGGGCGCCTCGCTCCGCCTCGGTGCGGCCGTTGGCGACGATGGGCTGCTCGTTGGGCACTTCGCTCATGGCCGCGATTCTAAGGGCGCGCGGAGGGGCGGAGTCCGCTACTATCCCCGACTCGGAGCCGTAGAAGACGGCCGGGCCCGGCGGGCGGGTCGGCCGTGAACCTGGTCAGGGCTTGACCGCAGCAGCCATAAGCGTTTCGGTCCGAGCCGACGGTCGCCTGGCCGTCTTCCGCGGCTCCGAGTGTCTGCGCGAGGTGCGAGTTCGATGGCGAAGAAGGGTGCGACATCCCCCGGCGCTGGAGAGGTCGAGGTGGCGGCCAAGCCGTACACCGTCCTCGCGCGCCGCTACCGATCGCGCGACTTCGGCGAGGTGGTGGGGCAGGAGCCGATCGCGCGCACCCTGCAGAACGCCATCGCCACCGGCCGCACCGCGCACGCGTACCTCTTCTGCGGCACGCGCGGCGTGGGCAAGACCTCGATGGCGCGCATCTTCGCCCGCGCCCTCAACCGCGACCGCGCGCTCAGCGAGTCCGACGCCATCGGCGACGCCATCCTGCGCGGCGAGGACCTCGACGTCATCGAGATCGACGGCGCCTCGAACCGCGGCATCGACGACGCGCGCGACCTGATCGCGGGCGCGGGCCTCGCCCCGACGCGCGGCAAGTACCGCATCTACATCATCGACGAAGTCCACATGCTCACGACGCCGGCGTTCAACGCGCTGCTCAAGACCATGGAGGAGCCGCCGTCGCACGTGAAGTTCATCCTCTGCACGACCGAGCCGCACAAGGTCCCGCAGACGATCCAGTCGCGCTGCCAGCGCTTCGACTTCCGCAACATCCCCACCAAGCAGATCGCGGGCCACCTCGGCGCGGTCGCGAAGGGCGAGGGCATCGAGGTGACCGAGGACGTGCTGCTCTCGGTCGCCCGTCTCGCGAACGGCTCGATGCGCGATGGCCTGTCGCTCCTCGACCGCCTGCTCGCGGCGGCCACCGGCAAGGTCGACGCCGCGGTGCTCGAGCAGGTCTTCGGCCTGCCCGACGACGAGATCCTGCTCGACATCGTCGACGCCTGCGTCTGCGAGCGCGTCGCCGATGCGCTCGCCCACGGCGCGCGGCTCCTCGAGCGCGGCAGCGGCGTCGAGCAGGCGCTCGAGTTGCTCGCCGAGCGCTTCCGCTGGATCCTGGTCGCGAGCGCCGCCGGCATGGAGAGCGACCTGCTCGAGGTCGCCGCCTCGATGCGCGACCGCGTGGCGCGCATCGCCGCGCAGACCGACGCCGCCTTCTGCGCGCACGCCATCGCGCTCTGCGACGCGACCGGCCGCAACGCACGCGGCTCCAGCGCGCCGCGCGCGCTCTACGACGCATGCATGGCCCGGCTCGCGCTGTCGTCGCGCTTCGCGGGCGGTGCGGCGCTCCTCGCCGGCGCGACCGCCGGTGGCGGCGGGGCCGACTCAAAAAAAGCAGGTAACCCCGCCGCGCCGCGCGCGACGGGGCCGCTGGCGGTCGAGCCCAAGCTCACGCAGCACACGGCGCAGGGCCTCGCGCCTGTGAGCGCCTCGCAGGGCGCAGCCGCGCCCGCGCGTGCCGCACCCGCGGCGCCGGTCGCGCCGGCCGCACCGATCGCTTCCGCCGCCGCCGCACCATCCGCGCCCGCGGCGCCGGCCGCGACGCTCGCCGAGCTCAAGTCCCGCCTCGAGAAGGTCGCCGAGCGCAGCCCGCGCGAGCGCGCGCTGTTCGACCAGATCGAGGTCCTGGAGTACAGCGGCGAGACCGTCCGGGTCGCGCTCGTCGACGACGGCTCCGGCCAGTACCTCGCGACCAACCCCGATCCGATCCGCACGCTGCTCTCTCGCGCCGCCGGCCGGCCGCTGCGCCTCGTGCTCGACACCAGCCGGCTCCGGCGGGACGCCGACGCGCCCCGGCCCGTGCAGGTCGACGATCCCGAGGTCCGCAACAACCCGCTCGTCCGCCGCGCGGCGGAGCTGCTCGACGCGACCGTCATCGCGGTGACGCCGCGCTTCGCGCACCAGCCCGACAAGATGGAGGACGCGCAGGTCGACGACGCACGGTCCGACGCCGGAACGACCGATGGCGCGTCGCCGAAGTCGACCGACGGCGCCGCCCCGTCCGATGAACCGATGCCGTTCGACTCCGCCGACGACGGACTCGAGTTCGAATCGTTCGAGTGATGCACCCCCGGCGGGCGCCGATCGGTGGTGCGTCCGGCCCAGTCCCGAGATCGCCAGTCCAGAAATCGCCCAGCCCCGTTCGCCCAGGAGAATCGCGTGTTCGACAAGCTCAAGCAAGCATCCCAGATGGCCGGCATGCTCAAGGACCTGCCCAAGCTGCAGGCCAAGATGGAGGAGGTCCGCGCGCGCCTCGCCGACACCAAGGTCGAGGGCAGCGCCGGCGGCGGCGCGGTGAAGGCCGTCGCGTTCTGCGACATCCGCATCGACTCGGTCACGCTCGACCCCGCGGTGTTCCGCGGCATCGCCAACGGCTCCGCGTCGGACCAGGCCTACGCCAACCGCATGGTCGCCGAAGCCGTCAACGACGCGCTCGCCCGCGCCCGCGCCCGCATGGCCGAGGAGATCGGCCGCGCCGCGAAGGACTCCGGCATCGACCTCCCGCCGCACATCCTCGAGAAGCTCGCCTAAACGCGCATGTCGAACGCCGCCTACCCGGAATCCGTCCGACGCCTCATCGACGCCTTCGCCGCGATGCCGGGGATCGGCCGCCGCAGCGCCGAGCGCCTCGCGTTCCACGTGCTCCGCCAGTCGCCCGCCGAGGCGCTCGAGCTCGCCCGCGCGGTCGAGGACGTCAAGAGGAAGGTCAAGCACTGCGGCGTCTGCTGGAGCCTCGCCGACGCGGATCCGTGCCCCATCTGCGCCGATCCGCGGCGCGACGCGTCGACCGTGCTGGTGGTCGAGCAGCCGAAGGACCTGCTCGTGATGGAGAAGACGGGCCTCTTCCGCGGCGTGTACCACGTGCTGCTCGGTCGGCTCGATCCACTCAGCGGCGTCGGCCCCGACGCGATCACGCTCGACGCGCTGCTCGCGCGCATGGACCATCCCGCGAAGAACGCGCGCGGCACGCCCGTGACCGAGCTCATCCTCGGCCTCAACCCCGACCTCGAGGGCGACACGACCGCGCTCTGGATCGCGCGCGAAGCGGGGGAGCGGGGCGTTCGATCGACGCGCCTCGCCCGCGGCCTCCCGAGCGGCTCGCAGCTCGAGTTCGCGAATCCCGCCGTGATCGGCGACGCGCTCAAAGGGCGGACGAGCCTGTAGCACGCGCGATGGAGCCCCCATCGCGTCTGCTTCGATTCGGCGCCTCAATCGCCGTGCCAGAGCCACCGAAAATCGCCCTCAAACTCGAAAATTGGCGTGCATCGGCTGCCTTCTCCCCCTCGGGCGGTCGATAGCATCGACACCACCCCGAACGCGCGGAGGATCCGCGCCGAGAGGAATGTCCGCCAATGGCAGGGATGCGCTTCGAGACATCACAGGGCATGAAGCTCGGCCAGACCATGGGTCTGTCGCCGAAGCTCATCCAGTCGGCGGAGATCCTGCAGCTCAACTCGATGGAGCTCCAGGAGCGCCTCGAGCAGGAGGTCGAGAAGAACGTCGCCCTCGAGATGGTCATGCCTGGCTCGTCGGACGACGGCGACCCGCGCCGCGAGCAGCACCGCGAGGAGGCCCCGCAGGGCGGTGGCGCCGACGAGTTCGAGCGACTGCGCCGCATGGAGCGCCAGTACGGCGAGCAGTGGAACTCCGACGGCGACTCGCGCCGCGCCGCGCGCAGCACCGGCGAGCGCGACGCCAAGATGGACGCGATGGCCAACGCGCCGTCGCGCGGCGCCAGCCTGGTCGACCAGCTGCTCGAGCAGTGGGGGTTCGCCGAGGTCCACGACCCGGCGCTCCGCGCCGCCGGCGCACGCATCATCGAGTACATCGACGACGACGGCCTGATGCAGACGCCGCTCGAGACGATCCGCGAGCAGAGCGCGCACCTCGCCGGCTGCGACTGGGCGATCGACACGCTCAAGCTCGCGCTCGCCCGCATCCAGCAGGAGCTCGAGCCGCGCGGCGTCGGCGCCACCAGCGTGCGCGAGGCGCTGCTGATCGAGGCCCGCGCCTACCTCGACGAGGAGACCGACCTCGACCGCGCCGAGTCGTGGGGCGACGCGATCACGCTCATCGAGCGGCACTACGACGACCTCCTGCAGAACCGCATCCCCCGCATCCGCGAGGCGAACGGCTGGACCGCCGACCGCCTCGACCGCGCGCGCGCCTGCCTGAAGCGCCTCGACCCGAACCCGGGCCGCGAGCTCGTGCCGCCGGAGTCGACCGCGATCATTCCCGATGTGATCGTCGAGTACGACCCCGAGTCGGGCGACTACACCGCACGCCTCGCCGACGAGCTCATGCCCCGCGTGCGCGTCTCGCCCGACTACGAGGCGATGATGAAGGACATCGAGCTCGACACCAAGGCCCGCAACTTCGTGGCCGAGAGCGTGCGCGCCGCGCGCTCCATCATCGAGGCGATCGAGCAGCGCAACACCACGCTCATGCGGGTGGTCCGCGTCGTCCTCGCGCGGCAGCGCGAGTGGTTCGAGCAGGGGCCGCAGCACCTGAAGCCGCTCCCGATGGTCGAGGTCGCCGACATGCTCGGCATCCATGTGGCCACGGTCTCGCGCGCGGTCAGCGAGAAGTGGATGCAGACCCCGCGCGGCCTCGTCGCGCTGCGGACGTTCTTCTCGCTCGGCACCGAGAACGCCGACGGCGAGGAGATGTCGTGGAACGCCGTCAAGGCGATGGTCCGGGAGGTCGTCGACGGCGAGGACAAGTCCAAGCCGCTGTCCGACCGCGAGATCGCCGAGGCCCTCGAGAAGAAGGGCGTGACCATCGCCCGCCGCACGGTCGTCAAGTACCGCGAGCAGCTCGGGATCCTGAGCGGGACGCTTCGCAAGCAGCATTGAATTTGAGCGGTCGCGGCTGCTGCCGCTTCCTCTGGTGGAAGGGTGTCGGGTGCCGCGGGAGGGGTGGGTGCCCGCAGACGGAGTCTGCGGAACGCGCGACGCGGGAGTCGATCGGCCCTCCGGGGACCTTCGTCCGTCCCGTGGCCCCGCCGCGCGGTTCGCTACACTCCGCGCCTTCAGGAGGCTCCATGAAGGTCTGGATCGACGGTCAGCTCGTTGACAAGCAGCACGCGAACATCTCGGTCTACGACCACGGTGTCCTCTACGGCGACGGCGTGTTCGAGGGCATCCGCTTCTACAACGGGCGGGTCTTCAAGCTGAGGAGCCACCTCGACCGCCTCGTGTCGAGCGCGAAGGCGATCCACCTCACGATGCACTACACCCTGCGCGAGATCGAGCAGGCGGTGCGCGAGACCGTCGCCGCCAGCGGGCTGCGCGACGGGTACATCCGCCTGGTCGTCACGCGCGGCGCCGGTCCGCTCGGCCTGAACCCGTTCATCTGCCCGAAGCCGTGCACCATCGTGATCGTCGACAAGATCTCGCTCTATCCGGCCGAGATGTACGAGCAGGGCATGCCCGTGGTCGTGGCGAAGCGGCCGCGCATCCCCATCGAGTGCCTCGATCCGTCGATCAAGAGCCTCAACTACCTGAACAACATCCTGGCCAAGGTCGAGGCGATCGAGGCCGGCGTGCACGAGGCGATCATGCTCAACACCGAGGGGCAGGTCTCGGAGTGCACGGGCGACAACATCTTCTTCATCCGCGGCGCCCGCATCGTGACGCCGCCGGTGTCGGCCGGCATCCTGAACGGCGTCACGCGCCTGTTCGTGATGGACGAGGTCGCGCCCGCCTGCGGCATGGCCGTCGAGGAGCGCACCTGTCGGCTCGAGGACCTGTTCACCGCCGACGAGGTCTTCCTCACCGGCACCGCCGCGGAGATCATCGGCGTGAGCTCGATCGACGGCGAAACCATCGGCGAGGGCAAGGTCGGACCGATCACGCGGCGTCTGGTGGCCGAGTTCCGCGCGCGCGTGGCCGAAGAGGCGCCGGAGAACTGACCGCTCCGCGCCCGCGGCACGCCCGCGCGGCCTGAAACCAGCCGGCTGCGCCGCGGAAAGGGTCGATCGGGTCGCCCATGCGCTGCAGGAACTGCGAACACACCCTCTGGAACCAGCCCGCGCCGCCCGCGGGCGAGCCGCGCGTGTGCAGCGAGTGCGGCGAGGCGTACCGCGTCGACGGCTTCCGCTTCGAGCGCGGCAAGGTGCGCTTCTGCTGCCCGGGCTGCGACACCGGCTACTACGGCACCGATGCGTCCGGCCACCTCGAGCCCGCACGGTTCGACTGCGTCGGCTGCGGCCGCACGCTGACGATGGAGGACTGCGTCGTCCGCCCGCACGACCCGACCCACGAGGCCGACGCCATGCAGCGCGTCGAGCTGCCGTGGATCGCAAGCGGGAGCGACGGGATCCTGCGCCGCTGGTTCCGCACCGCGACGCTCGGACTGTCGGACGCGGGACGCATCGCGCCCATGCTGCAGCGCGCGCCGCAGCCGACGCGGGCGGCGATGTTCCTCCTGATCAACGCGGCGCTCGCGACGCTGACGGCGGCGGTGCCGTTCATCCTGGTGGGAGGCCTGCAAGGCGTCGGCGCGGCGGGTCGGCTCGATCTCCTCGGCCTGGTCACCGGCTTCGCCGCCTACCTCGTGGTGGTCGCCGCGGTGGTGGCGCTGGCGACGCTGCCCGCGGCGGCGGTGGCGCTGGGCATGCGCGTGTTCGGCGCGCACGCCGAGCCCCAGGGCTTCGGTCGCGCCTTCGCGCGTGCGTTCGAGGTCGTCTGCTACAGCTCGGGCGGGCTGCTGGCCGGGTGTCTCCCGTGCTGCGGGGGCTTCGTTGCGGGCATCTGGTGGATGGTGCAGTGCGCGCAGGCGTTCGGGCAGGCGTACGCGGTCAAGGGCGCGCGCACGAGCGTGGCGGCGGCGGCGCTGAGCTTCGTCGGCTTCCTCGCGGGCCTGGCGATGTTCGTCGGGGTCATCGCGCTCACGTGACGCCACGCGGTGTCGTGGCGCGATGCGGGGCAGGGCGCCCCGCGCACCACCCTCGCTCACACCCGGATCTTGTCCCACGCGCCCCACTTGAAGCGCGCGAGGAACATCGTGCCGCGCACCGCGAGCTCGAGCATGAGTCCCCACCAGATGCCGACCAGCCCGTATCCGAGGTGGATGCCGAGGAACCACGCGAGCGGCAGGCGGATCGCGTAGCACCCGAACACGGTGATGCCGAGGATCCACTTGGTGTCGCCGACGCCGCGCAGGCCGTTGCGCACCACCATCGCGAAGGCGAAGAACGCCTGGATGCAGCCGGCCGCCACCAGCAGCTTCGGCACCAGCTCGATGTGCACGGGATCGTCGGAGATGATCCGCGTGAGCTGCTCGCCGAACGCGATGAAGACGAGACCCATCGTGCCCATGATGCCCACGCCGATGAGCGTGCAGCGCCAGATCGCCTGCCGCGCCATGCGGGCGCTCCCCGCGCCGATGTACTGGCCGGCGAGCGCGCCCGCCGCGGTGCCCATCGCGAAGCCGGGCAGGAACGAGAACGACTCCCACTGCACCGTGATGATGTGCGCGCCAACCAGGCCTTCCTTGGTCGAGGTGCCGAGCCCCATCTCGGCGGCCTTGCCGATGAACCCGAGCACGAGCAGGTTCACCGTCCACATCGCGAGGCCTTCGAAGAAGTTCGGCACGCCCACGCGGATGATGCGCCACGCCATCGGTCGGTCGACCGCCAGCGCCGAGGTCTCGAGCCGCAGGTCCTTGACGCCCTGGCGCAGCACGCGCCAGGTGAGCCACGCGCCGACGAGGTACGAGACCGAGCTGCCCGCGGCGATGCCGAACACGCCCCACTGGTGGGGATCGAGCGGCGACGGATTGGGGAGCGACGCGCCGAACGCGCGGATCGTCACGCCCGAGATCAGCCACGACGCGATGCAGTTGACCACGTTCACCCACACCGCGATCTGGAACGGCTTGTGCGCCTCGCCCGCGCCGTGGAGGCACATCCCGCCCACCATCATCACCCCGCAGAAGGGGATGCCGTAGGCGAGCGTCTGCACGTAGGTCACGCAGTCGCGCGTCGCCTCGGGCGAGAGGTTCGAGAACCGCGCCAGCGGCTCCGCGAGCATGAACATGAGCACCGCGACCAGCGCGCCCCACGCGAGCGACAGCAGCATCGACTGCCCGAGCGCGCGGTGGCTCTCGCGGATGTCGCCCGAGCCCATGCCGCGCGCGATGATCGCCTGCCCGCCCACGCCGAGACCGGTCATGGCGATGCCGATGAACCAGCCGACGAAGCTGCCGATGCCGACGCCGTCCATCGCGGCGCGCGCGATCTCGGTCGGCAGGTGTCCCGCGAGCAGCTTGTCGACGAAGCCCACGCCGGCCGCCATCGTCTGCTGGAGCAGCACGGGCCACGCGAGGATCCAGATCGCCTGTCCCATCGACTTGCCCGCGAGCCGGCCGGCCTTGATCGCGCCCTCGTCGTCGGTGATCGCCTCCTGCTCGATGGTCGCGCTCAGCGGCGACATCGGGTCGTCCGGCGACGACGCGCTCTCGCGGAGGATCCGCTCCTCGTCCACGGGGCGGGGGGCTTCGCTCACCGCGTCACCTGCGCCAGCACGCCGAACACGCCGGGCTCGGCGAGCATGGCCAGTCCCTTCGCCGCGTCGGCGAGGCCCACGCGGCGCGAGACCAGCGGGGAGGGATCGACCGCACGCCGCGCGAGGCGCTCGATCGCGCCACCGAGCGGGCCGAAGCCGGAGCCGTGGATCTCGATCTCGTCGAGCGCGATCTGCGAGAGGTCGACCGCGATCGGCGCGCGCGCCGAGATGCCCGCGACCACGACGTGCCCGCGCGCGCGCGCCATGCGCGACGCGGCGGCGATGGTCTCCGCCGAACCGGTGGTGTCGATCACGAGCTCCTGGTCGCCGCGGCGGCCGGTCTCGGCGAGCGCGCGGTGGCGGATGCCGAACTGCTCGCCGATCCGCAGCGTGGCCTCGCTGGTGGCGACCAGGCGCGCGAACTGGTTCTCCTCGACCGCGACCAGCACCGCGAGCACCGCGAGCAGGTCGTCGCCGAGCACGCTCGCGAAGGTCCGCTTGTCGACGCCGCCGCGGCGCACCGCCTCGAGCGCACGCGCGAGCGCGACCGCGAACACGGCCCGCTCGTCATCGAGCTCGCGCGGCAGCGGCACGCAGGCGGCGGCCGGCACGGCGATCAGTTCGCTCAGGCCGCCGGCGGCGTCGTCGATCCCGAGGATCGTGCGCATCCCGCAGTGCATGGCGAGCCCGCCGAGGCAGCGCTCGCAGCGACCGCAGGCGAACACGGGCTGCACCGCCACGCGCGCGCCCTTCGCCACCAGGCCGCCCGACTGCGAGGCGTCCTCGACCACGCCCACGCAGGAGGTGCCGAGCACGCGCACGCCCGCCGCGGGCGAGCCGAGTCCGCGCGCGACCTCGCGCTCGAGCGGCGTGAGCAGTGCCATCGTCGGCCGCACCAGCACGCTTCCGCCGGCGGTGCCGAGCGTGGGCCGCGGGCGCGACACCAGCTCGACGCGCCCGTCGATCGTCACCGCGCAGCGGATGCTCCCCGTTCCGGGCGCGCTCATCGACCGGCTTCCGCGGGCGGCGGGGGGGTGGTCGCCGAGCCGCCGCTCGCGCCGTCCATCGGCGCTGCGGTCGGATCGTCCGCGAGCTCGCTCGTGCGGCGCACGCCGAGCACCTTCATGCCGATCGGCACATCGGGCGACTCGAAGACCGTCGGATTCCAGAACAGCAGGTGATCCCAGATGTCGAGCTCGCGCGCAAACACCGGGTAGAGGTAGAGCGGCGACTCGACGAACGGCTGCTTGGCCGTCGCCATGTGGGTCAGCCACGCGTCCTCGTCGACGCCGAAGTCCTTGCCGGTCATCGTGCGCAGCGCGTCGACGGCGGCGATGTTGACCGCGAGCTCGCGCTGCGAGAGCGCCGCGACCAGCGCGTTGAACACCGCCGGCGCGGGGTACTGGCCGAGCGCGATCGCGATCTCGGTGCGCACGTCGGAGTCCTCGTTCTCATCGACGAGCCGCGGCCAGAGCAGGTCGGCCACCGACGGATCGTGGAGCCGCTGCAGCGCCTTCGCCGCCGCGAGGCGCACCTGGCGGAACGGACTGGGCAGGCTCTTCGCGACCAGCTGCGCGTCCTCGGCGTCGCCGTGGCGGCCGAGCGCCTGCAGCGCCGCGGCGCGCACCAGCGGGTCGAGCGCGTCCTCGGCGTACAGGCGGTACATGCGCACATACGCCTCGGTGCCACCCCAGGGCGCGTTCGCCAGCAGGATGGTGCCGCGCCGCGCGTTCTCGCGGTCGTTCGGATCGGCGGCCCAGCGCGCGGCCTCGGCCGGCGTCGGCTGCGAGAAGCTCTGCGAGAACCCGCTCAGGTCCGACGAGATCGTGTCGCAGCCCGTCGCGAGCAGCGCGGCGACCGCGAGCAGGCCGCCGGTCGCGGCGCGCGCGAGCCCGCCGCGCGCCTGCGCCTGGCACACCGAGGTCAGGAGATGGTCCGACAACCGCCGCATGGCGGGAGCGTAGCGAAAGCCGACCGCGCGTGGTCGCTACGCTGTCGCCATGGCGCTCGCAATCGAACGGTTCGTGCTCGGTGACTTCCAGACCAACTGCTTCGTCCTCTGGGACGAAGCCGACGCCACCCGCACCTGCTGGATCGTCGACTGCTCGTACAGCCCCGGCCCCATGCTCGACTTCATCGAGCAGCGGGGGCTCAAGCCGTCGCTCTGCATCCTCACGCACTGCCACTGCGACCATATCGCCGGCCTCGCCGCGATGCGCCTCCGCCTCGGGCCCGTGAACACCCTCTGCCACCGCCTCGAGAAGGAGTTCAACGAGAACCCGAACCTCAACCTGTCGGCGTTCATCGCGCCGCCGGTGAGCGCGCCTCCGCCGGACGCGTGCGTCGGCGGCGGCGAGATGCTGGAGCTCGGCGGCCACTACCTCCGGATCCTGCACACGCCGGGACACTCGCCCGGCAGCATCACCCTCTGGTGCCCCGAGGCCAACCTGGCCATCGTCGGCGACACCCTGTTCGCGGGCTCGATGGGCCGCATCGACTTCCCGACCTCGAGCCGGGACGACATGCACCGCACCCTGCACGAGGTCCTGATGCACCTGCCCGACGGAACGGCGATCCACCCGGGCCACGGCCCGTCGACCACCATCGCGCGGGAGCGCGCCTCCAACCCATTCCTGCGCCCGGGCGCGTTCTGAGCGCCCAACGCGGGGGGCGGAGGTCTTATACTCCCCGCCCTATGCCGTACACGCTCACCCCCGGCGAGGGCTTCGGCCTCGACGTCGAGGACACCGACTACCTCAAGGACCACTTCCAGGCCCCCGACCGCTGGGTCCTGAACTTCGGTCCCCAGCACCCCGCGACCCACACGACGCTCCGCCTCGTGCTGGAGCTCGACGGCGAGCGCATCGCCCGCTGCACGCCGCACATCGGCTACCTGCACTCGGGCTTCGAGAAGCTCGGCGAGCACCACGACTACAACCAGTACGTCTGCACGATCAGCCGGATGGACTACATCTCGCCGATCGTGAACGACATCGCGTGGCACCACGCGGTCGAGAAGCTCTTCGGCATCGAGCTCACCCCGCGCGCCAAGGTCGTGCGCACCATCATGTGCGAGCTCGGCCGCATCCAGAACCACCTGCTGTGCGTCGGCGCCGCCGCGCTCGACCTCGGTGCGTTCACCGGCTTCCTCTACGGCTTCAACGAGCGCGAATTCATCTACGACATCGTCGAGTACATCTCGGGCCAGCGGTTCCACCCCGACTGGACCCGCGTCGGCGGCGCCTGGCGCGACATCCCCGACGACGAGGTGTTCAAGCGCATGGTGCGCAACTTCATCGATGTCCGCCTGCCCAAGGCGATCACGGACCTCGAGACGCTCTGCAACCGCAACCGCATCTTCGTCGACCGCCTCGACGGCGTCGGCGCGGTCACCAAGGACGACGCGCTCGCCTGGTCCATGACCGGCCCCAACGCGCGCGCCGCCGGCGTGCGCCGCGACCTCCGCAAGGACGAGCCGTACCTCTGCTACGCCGACAACTGGGACGGGCAGGGCGCCGACAAGGTCAAGTTCTCGATCGCCGTCGCGAGCGCGGGCTGCAGCCTGTCGCGCTACCTGGTGCGCCTCGAGGAGATCAAGCAGTCGGCCCGCATCATCGACCAGCTGATCGACAAGCTCCCGGGCGGCTCGATCAACGCGGTCGCCGACGGCAAGCTCGTCGTGCCCAACAAGGCCGATGTCTACGGCTCGATCGAGGGCGTCATCCAGCTGTTCGAGCTCTACATGCACAACCGCGGCTTCGACACGCCGGTCGGCGAGGGCTACGGCGCGATCGAGAGCCCGAACGGCGAGCTCGGCTACTACATCGTGGCCGACGGCTCGAAGTACCCGTTCCGCACCCGCACGCGCCCGCCGTGCTTCATCAACTACCAGATGTTCCCGAAGATGATCGAGGGCCATCAGCTCGCCGACATCGTCGCCGTCCTCGGATCGCTCAACATCATCGCTGCAGAACTTGATCGGTAGCGGAGGTATCGGAGCGGTCGCTGCTGCGGCAGCTGCGTATCGGAGCGGTCGCTGCTGCGGCAGCTTCCTCTGGTGTTAGGAAAGCGTGAGAGGCAGAGACGCGTGCGGAACGCGAAGCCAAGTAAGGACCATCATGAGTTGGACGACCAAGCCATCGGCAACGACCAAGATCCCCACCCGCGCCGAGCCGTACTGCACGCAGGCGATGAAGGACCGGTGGACCAAGGACATCCTCCCGCGCTACGCGACCAAGCAGGGCGCGCTGCTGCCGATCCTCCATGAGATCCAGCACGAGTACCGCCACATCCCGTACCAGGCGATGGTCGAGATCGCGTCGTTCCTCGGCATCAAGCCGGCCGACGTGATGGACACCGTCACCTTCTACGAGGAGTTCCACACCGAGCCGGTCGGCAAGTGCGTGATCGGCATCTGCCAGTCGATCGCCTGCGAGGTGTGCGGCCACCAGAAGCTCATGGACCACGTGCGCGTGCGCCTCGGCATCGAGCCGCACGAGACCACCGACGACGGCAAGTTCACGCTGCTCGCCCTCGAGTGCCTCGGCTCGTGCGACACCGCGCCGGTCGCGCTCTTCAACGAGAAGCTGCACGAGAACCTCACCATCGAGCAGGTCGACAAGCTGATCGACGAGGCCGGCAGGGGTGGTGGGCACCACTGATGCCCGAACCCCGCGAGCCATCGATGCTCGAGAACCTCGAGGGTTTCTTCCGAGGGATTCGCGAGGGGCTCGAGCAGGACACGCCGCCGGTGCCCCCGGCGGAGCAGCCGACCGACGGGAAGTCCCGCGAGGTCGGCAGGAGAATCCAAGAGGTCCGGCGCGGCGACTACGTCTTCCGCCGCACCACGATCGATGAAGTGGTCTTCGACCCGGCACCGACCGACGGAGCCACCCAGTAAGGCCACCCAGCAAGGCCCCCTAGCAAGGCCACGCAGTAGAGCCAGGCGCTGAAGCAGCGACGACAGGCGAACCACCATGCCCATGACCGAGCCCATCCTCACGAAGCGCATCCCCACCCACCCGTGGGGCGACCCGAAGACCCGCAAGACGGTCGGCGTCGACGAGTTCATCGCCACGGGCGGCTACAAGTCGCTCGAGAAGGCGCTCGACATGCAGCCCGCCGACATCGTGAACCTCATCAAGGACGCGAACCTGCGCGGCCGCGGCGGCGCGGGCTTCTCCTGCGGCCTGAAGTGGTCGTTCCTGCCTCCGCCCGATGGCGGCCGCCGCTACCTCTGCATCAACTGCGACGAGGCCGAGCCCGGCACCTTCAAGGACCGCCTGCTCTGCGACTACGACCCCCATGTGATCATGGAGGGCATCGCGATCGCGTGCCACGCCTGCCAGCTCGACACCGCGTACTTCTTCATCCGCGGCGAGTACCACCACCAGGCCAAGATCGTCGAGAAGGCTATCCAGGAGGCCTACGCCAAGGGCATCTTCGGCAAGCAGGGCCTGATGAACGGCAAGTCGAAGTTCGCGGTGGACTGCTACCTCCACCGCGGCGCCGGCGCCTACATCTGCGGCGAGGAGACGGGTCTGCTCGAGGCGATCGAGGGGCGCCGCGGCTGGCCGCGCCTCAAGCCGCCGTTCCCGGCGGTCAAGGGCCTCTTCGGCCGCCCGACCATCATCAACAACGTCGAGACCCTCGCCGCCGTGAGCCCGATCGTCGATCGCGGCCTCGCGTGGTGGAAGGGCCTCGGCTGCGAGAGCACCATCGGCGGCGCGCCCAGCTACGGCATGAAGCTGATGGGCGTGTCGGGCCACGTGAACCGCCCCGGCGTGTTCGAGTGCGACCTCGGCATCCCGCTCAAGGAGCTCGTCGAGAAGCACTGCCTCGGCATGCGCGGCGGCAAGAAGTTCAAGGGCGCGATCGCCGGCGGCGTCTCGATGGGCGTGCTCGGCACCGACCAGTACGACGCGCCGATGGACTTCGACATCGGCCGCCGCTGCGACGTCATGGGCCTCGGCACCGCCTGCCCGACGATCTTCGACGAGGACACCGACATGGTGGCCGTCGCCCGCAACATCGCGCGCTTCTTCAAGAACGAGTCGTGCGGCCAGTGCACGCCGTGCCGCGAGGGCGCGGGCTGGATCTACAAGCTCATCACCCGCATCGAGCGCGGCGACGCGACCACCAAGGACCTCGATCTCCTCCTCGAGATCGCCGGTTCGATGGGTCTCTCGCCGGGCACGACCATCTGCGGCCTCGCCGACGGCAACAACTGGGCGATCCGCACGATCGTGAACAAGTTCCGCGGCGAGTTCGAGGCGCGCGTGAAGCCGTACTCGGTGCCGGTCGGCACCATCCCGCTGACGGTTGCCCGTTGAGCGCGCCGGCGCCCGGCGTCACCTTCCATGCCGGCGAGGGCTGCCCGCCCTCGCTCGACCGTCCGTCGCTCGCGCGCGCGCTGGCCGCGCTCCTCCCGCATTTTCCGCGCCCCGTCGCCCGCGTCGATGTCCGCCTGGTCGGCGACGCCGCCATGGACGCCGCCCATCGCCGCTACTCGGGGGTCGAGGGGACGACCGATGTCCTCAGTTTCCCGGCCCACGACGAGGGCGATCCGGCCGCCGCCGTCGAGGTCGACCTGATCGTGTGCACGGACGTCGCCGCCCGCGAGGCGGGCCTGCGCGGGCACCCGACCGAGCGCGAGATCCTGCTCTACGCCGTCCACGGCACGCTGCACGCCTGCGGGCACCGCGACGACACCGAGGAGGGCTTCCGCGCCATCCACGCCGAGGAGGACCGCATCCTCGCCGCCGGCGGCGTCGGCGCGGTGTACGCTGCGCCGACCCGGCCCGAAACGCCGACATCCCAGCCGTGACGCCCTACCTGATCCTCGCCATCAGCCTGACCGTCGCCGCGACGAGCTACTTCTCCGCGCTGAACCTCGCCCTCGTCCAGGCGAGCCGCTCGGGCCTCGAGAACGAGCTCGAGGCCCGCGGACTGCTCGGCGCCGGCCGCTGGCTGCTCGACCGGCTCAACGAGGCGTCGCACGCGGTCGCGTTCTTCCGCACCGTGGGCCGCGTGACGCTCTTCGCGCTGGTGCTCGTCGGCGTCGAGGGCTTCGGCGACTCGGCGCGGATCACCTTCCCGGGCCTCGCGATCACGGTCGTGATCTCGGTCGCCCTGGTCTGGCTGTTCACGAGCGTCCTCTCGAGCGCGATCGCGCGCCACGCGACCTACGGCATCATCGCCTCGAGCCTCGCGTTCATCCGTGTGACGCTGGTGGTGGTCGGGCCGCTGCTCGCCGCGGTCGGCGTCATCGACGAGGTCGTCCGCCGCCTCACCGGCGCGAACCTGCGCGAGGACGAGACCGAGGAGCAGCTCATCCACTCGATCGAGGACCACAAGCGCGAGGGCGACATCGACCCGGTCGCGGCGACGCTCATCCAGCGCGCCGTCGTGTTCGGGCAGACGACCGTCGCCAGCGTGATGACGCCGCGCACCGACCTCGAGGCGATCGAGCTCAGCGACGACCTCGACGCGATCCGCGGGCTCATCACCGCGAACAGCCACTCGCGCATCCCGGTGTACGAGGACAGCGTCGACCAGATCGTGGGCATCCTCTACGTGCGCGACCTCGTGCGCCACTTCGGCGCCGCCGCGCCGGGCTTCCGGCTGCGATCGATCCTGCGCGAGCCGCTGCGCGTGCCCGAGACCAAGCCGATCGGCGAGCTCCTGCGCGACTTCCAGCGCGCCGAGGTGCACATGGCGGTCGTCGTCGACGAGTACGGCGGCACCGCGGGCATCTGCACCATCGAGGATGTGCTCGAGGAGATCGTCGGCGAGATCCACGACGAGCACGAGGCGCAGGACGAGCTGCCGCCGGAGATGCGCCGCCTCGGCCCCGCGCGCTTCGAGGCCGACGGCCGCGTGCCCATCGCCGAGATCAACAGCCGACTCGGTCTCTCGCTGCCCGAGGACGGCGACTTCGACACCATCGCCGGCTTCCTCCTCGACCGCTTCGGGCGCGTTCCGCTCAAGGGCGAGAAGGACGAGACGCCCGAGGCCACCTTCGAGATCCTCGCGGCGAGCCCGACCAAGATCGACCGCATCGGCATCCTCCTCCGCGAGGCCGTCGCCGATCCCGCGCCCGAGGAGTCGCAGGGCGAGGGCGGCGCCGACTGAGCCGCGTGGAAAGCGGGGCGGGGCGATTCCCAACGTCGGCGGCCCGCGCCTCCACCTTTCGCCGGTGACGACCGGCCCGCAGCCTGCAGCCCACCCGTGACCGCCTCGAGTCCCACACCCACCCCGCAGCAGTCGACGCACGCCATGCTCGACCGATGGCGGCTCCTGCCGAACGGCCGCGTGCGCGATGTCCACGCCCGCGACGCCGAGCGGGTGGTGGCGTCGGCGATGCACCTCTGGCCGCTCGCGATCGCGGTGCTCGGTCCGATCGCGCCGTTCCTGCCGCTGGTGCTGTGGCTCGGGTTCCGCGCGCGGTCGCCCTTCATCGACGACCACGGCCGCGAGGTCATCAACGCGCAGCTCACGATGCTCATCCTGGTGCTCGTCATCTGCGTGGGCTGGATCGTGCTCGTCCCCTGGATGCTGGTGTGGATTGTCTCGCTCGTGCGCGGGACCGTCGCGGCGGCCGGCAGCGAGATCTTCCGCTATCCGCTCGTCCTCCGAGTGATCCGCTAGCCGCGCGTGATCCGCCGGCCGCGCGTGGTGCGTAGGCCGCGCTGGACCCGGGCGCGCGCCCGACGCACCCGCCCCGAACGCTACACTGCGGCGATGGCGCTCCTCGAAGCCAAGAACCTCGTGAAGACCTACTCCGGACGCCGCGTCGTCAACGGCGTGTCGTTCGAGGTCAACGCGGGCGAGGTGGTCGGGCTGCTCGGCCGCAACGGCGCGGGCAAGACCACGAGTTTCCGCATGGCGATCGGCATGATCACGCCCGAGGGCGGCACCGTGCACTTCGACGGCAAGGAGGTCACCCACGAGCCGATGTTCCGACACGCGCTCGCCGGCATGGGCTACCTCTCGCAGGAGCCGAGCGTGTTCCAGCGGCTGACCTGCGAGGAGAACCTGCTCGCCATCCTCGAGACCCAGGCGCTCGGCCGCGAGCAGCGCCGCTCCCGTGCGCACGAACTCCTCGAGCAGTTCGGCCTGCTGCACAAGGCGAAGGACGAGGCCCGCACCTGCTCGGGCGGCGAGCGGCGTCGCCTCGAGATCGCCCGCGCGCTGGTGACGCGGCCCAAGCTCATGCTGCTCGACGAACCGTTTGCCGCGGTCGATCCCCACACCGTCGAGGAGCTGCAGGTCGAGGTGCGCCGCCTCGCCGACAACGGCATCGCCATGCTGGTGACCGACCACAACGTGCAGCAGACCCTGCGCATCTGCGACCGCGCCTACATCGTGCACGAGGGCCGGAACCTGCGCGAGGGCACGCCGCGCGAGATCATCAACGACCAGAGCGTGCGCGAGGCCTACCTCGCGTCGACCTTCAAGGGCGACGAGTTCGACTGAGCGGCGGGGGTGTGCGGCGGTCCGCCGGCGCATCCACGAAACGCATCGACGAAACGCATCCACCACCCGAAGCCACCACCCGAAGCCACGCCGTTCCGCCCACGCCTTCCCAGACCACCATGCGCATGACCCCGACCATCACCGCCGCGATCGCGCTGCTCGCCGCGACCAGCCTCACCGGCTGCGTCGAACGCCGCGTCTGGATCGACACCGATCCGCCGGGGGCGCTGGTCTGGCTGAACGACGCGCAGCTCGGACGGACGCCCGTCGATGTCGCCATCACCCACGACGGCGTGTACGACCTACGCATCGAGAAGGAGGGCTTCGAGCCCGTGGTGACCGGCGCGACCGTCGACGGTCCGCTCTGGGACAAGCCACCCTTCGACTTCGTGTGCGAGATCCTGCCGATCGACGCGCGCAACCACACGCACTGGATGTTCACGCTGCGCCAGCGCGACGACTCCGAGGCGGCGCTTCACGAGCGGGCCGAGGCGTTGCGCGCGCGCATGCAGGCGCCCTGAGCGCATCGCGGGGAGCGATCGCGCCATGCCCGGTGCGTTCCGAAAGCAGAGTGCCTAAAAACACACCGTCCGGCGCGCTCCGACTCGCTCCGGACGGTGGATCGCGGCTCACGAGGAGCCACAAGTCCTTCAATGCGGAACCTTGAATGCAGGGTTCGGCATGTGGTGTTGTGTGTGCCCGAGGGTGGTCGTTAGACTGCCCGTCGGTGCAGGTCGCACGGTACCGAGTTCGACGGCGGTTGGTCAACGACTTTCGCCCGGAATGTTCCAAGTCCAGAGTTGTTATGGAAGTCGAGTTCCAGAAAGTACTTGCGTTGCGGTCATGAACCACGATTCCGAACGCCCGTCCCGTAACGCCGCGCCGCCGCCGGCGGCACCCGCGACCCGCTGGGTCGATGTCGCGCTGGCGGCCTTGTACCGCCGTGGCGAGGGGGGGCGGATCGAGCTCCTGGTCGCCCGACGCCACGCCGACGCCGTGCGCGGGGGGCTCTGGGAGTTCCCCGGCGGCAAGATCGAGCCCGGCGAGGCGGCGTCCGCCGCGGCCCTCCGGGAGGTCGAGGAGGAGGTCGGCATCCCCCGCGAGGCGTTCGTGGGCGACCCGCGGCCGCTCATGGTCGTCGAGCACTCCGACCCCGAGGTGGTCCGCGAGAAGTCGGTGCGCCTGCACGCCTTCGTCGCCGAGATCAAGCCCTCGGCGATGCCGCAGGCACTGGGCGCGAGCGAGGTCCGCTGGGTCGGTGTCGACGAACTCGGCAGCTTCGCGTGGCCGAAGGCGAACGCACCCATCAACGCCGCGATCGCCGAGTTGCTGCACGGCGCCGGGCAAGCGCGCGCGGGCGGCTGAGCGACCACGCGCTGCGGAGGAGTCCGCTTGCGAACCGCGCACAGGCGGGGATGATGCCTCGATGCAGCGCCGCCTCGTCGATCGACACCTCATCCTGCGTGACAGCATCCTGCGTGACAGCGACCTCTCCGGGAACGAGGCGCGAACGGCGTCGGCGCTCCCGCAGGTGCGCGGGTGGTGCATGCGCGTGCGCCCGTGCCGCGCCGTGGGCGTGCGTTGCGCCTCCGCGCGGCTCGCTCCCGCACTCGTCGCGCTTGCGCCGCTCGCGGCCGCGTCCCTCGCGTGTGCCGACCACGCGCATGCCGGCGACGCCGCGCTCGGCGCGTTCCTTCTCGAGCCCGAGTCGCCGCTCCCGCCGCTCGCCCTCGACGTCGCCATCGATGGCGCGGACGACGACGCGATGCCCGCGCCTGCGCAGGCGCACCCGACGCGCGCGGCCGATGCCTGCGATGTCGAGCCCTACGGCCTGGTGGCGTCGGACTTCAACGGCGTGACCATCACCGCGGCGGGCGTCGGACTGAACTGGTTCGTCGCCGAGCGTCTGTCGGTGGGCATCTTCGGCGAGGCGATGTACGTGAACCAGGCCGACGAGAACGCCGTCGGCGGCGGTGGCGGCGTGCTCTTCCGCTGGCATTTCGCGCACTACGAGGCGGTCACGCTCTTCGGCGAGGTCGGCGTCGGATTCAGCTTCTTCGACGAGCGCGTGCCCGCCGACGGCACCAGCGTCGACTTCACGCCGCGCGCGGCCGTCGGTGCGCATCTCGCGCTCGATGCGACCACCGCGGTCAGCGCGCGCGTCGGATGGCTGCATCTCTCGAACGCGCAGACGGGCGAGAACAACCCCGGCATCGACACGCTCGCGGTGAGCCTCGGCCTGCACATCGCGTACTGAGCACGCGGTCGCGCCGCTCAGCGGTAGCCGTGCGGATGCGCGCGCATCCAGTCCCACGCGGTGCGCACGACCGCATCGAGGTCGGTCCAGCGGGCCTTCCAGCCGAGGTCGCGCGTGATCGCCGAAGGATCGGCGTACAGCGACGGCGGATCGCCCGCCCGACGCGCGCCCACCACGGCGGGGATGGCGTGGCCGGTGACGCGCCGACAGCTCTCGAGCACCTCGCGCACCGAGTAGCCGCGGCCGATGCCGACGTTCCAACGCTTGAAGTGCCCGGGCTCGAGCGCGCCGAGCGCGGCGATGTGCGCGTCGACGAGGTCCTCGACATGCACGTAGTCGCGCACGCAGGTGCCGTCCGGCGTGGCGAAGTCGTCGCCGAAGACGGTCAGCTGCGCGCGCTTGCCGAGCGCCACCTCGAGGCAGATCGGGATGAGGTGCGTCTCGGGACGGTGATCCTCGCCGAGGCGGCCCGCCGGGTCGGCGCCCGCGACGTTGAAGTAGCGCAGCGCCACCGCCGAGAGCCAGCCGGTCTGTGTGCGCAGCACCTGCTCGAAGGCGAGCTTGGTGGCGCCGTAGGGATTGATCGGCCGCTGGGGAGTGTCCTCGGTGATCGGCATCGCGTCCTGCGGCGGCTCGCCGTACGTCGCCGCGGTCGACGAGAAGATGATGCGGCGCACTCCGGTCTCCCGCATCGCAGCGAGCACCGACTCGCCGCCGAGGGTGTTGGTCCGCCGGTAGTCCTCCGGCCGCTCGACGCTCTCGCCCACGTAGGTGAGGGCGGCGAAGTGCAGCACCGTGTCGGCGCGCCCGTCGCGGAGCGCGCGCGCGACCGCCGCGGTCTCGAGGATGTCGGTCTCGACGAAGCGCAGCCGCGATCCGCCCACGGCCGCGAGCGCGTCGATGGCGCCGCGGTGGCCGCGGATGAGGCTGTCGACCACGGTCACCTCGTGGCCCGCGTCGAGCAGGCGCAGGGTCGCGTGCGAGCCGATGTAGCCGGCCCCGCCGGTTACGAGGAAGCGCATGGTTGGACTATCGGTGAAACCGAGGGATCGACCCGAAGGGAACGCGGCACCTCAGGCTTTTCCTCCGAAACCGCCCTGGCCCCGCCGCGGCGGGCGCCAATGCAGGAAATGGCTGCAAGTCGGGGGTGGAGACGGCCGATAGCCCCCATGGCGGGTCGCACGACCCGCGCAGACCGCACAGATCGACGCGTCCGCACCCCCCGGGTTCACCCATGCGCACCACCGCCATCCTCATCGGTCCCGCCGCATCCTGCGACCTCCTGGAGCGCCAGCTGGCGCTGCTGCCGACGCCGCCCGTGGTGCTCGGCCGCATCCATGTCGGTCCCGAGACGGCGCCCGGTGCAGGTGCACCCGTGCTCGGCAGCCTCGAGCAGCTCGAGTCGATCTGCGCGACGCGCCGTCCGGCGCTGGCGCTGGTCACGCTGCCCGCGCCGATGTCGGAACTGCTGACCAGCATCCGCACGCGACTCCGCCGGCTCGGCGTCGCCGACCGCTTCATGCCCGCGCTCGAGGACCAGCTCGCGGGCGTCGGGCCGCGCACCGAGATCGACGTCGACCTGCAGCGCCTGATCGGGCGTCCTCCGCGCCGCATCGACGAGGACTCGATCCGCGCCGTCGTCGGTGGACGGACCGTGCTCGTCACCGGAGCCGGTGGCTCGATCGGCAGCGAGCTCTGCCGCATCATCGCCCGCTACGGACCAGGCAAGCTCGTCTTCGTCGAGCGCAGCGAGAACGCGCTCTTCGAGATCGACCGGCAGATCGCCCGCCGCCATCCGAACCTCGCGCGGCGCGCCGCGCTGCACGATGTCGTCGATGCCGAGGCCACCCTCGCGCTCTTCCGCGAGGAGGAGCCCGACATCGTCTTCCACGCCGCCGCGCACAAGCATGTGCCGATGATGGAGGACCACCCCGGCCTCGCGGTCGACAACAACCTGTTCGGCACCAAGAGCGCCGTCGACGCCGCCATCGCGGTCGGCAGCGAGCGCTTCGTGATGGTCTCGACCGACAAGGCGGTGAACCCGACCTCGATCATGGGCTCGACCAAGCGCCTCGCCGAGCTCTACATCCAGCACGTGAACCGCACCGCGGGCACCGCGTGCTCGCTCGTCCGCTTCGGCAACGTCCTCGGCAGCTCCGGCTCGGTGCTCGAGACCTGGAAGAAGCAGATCCAGGACGGCGGTCCCGTGACCGTGACCGACCCGCGCATGACGCGCTACTTCATGTCGATCCCCGAGGCGGCGGCGCTCGTCATCCAGGCGGCCGCGCTGACCGACCGCTCGGCGAAGAGCGGCGAGGTCTTCGTGCTCGACATGGGCGAACCGTTCCGCATCGTCGACCTGGTGTCGCGGTTCATCAGCATGCATGGCCTCGCGCCGGTCTTCCCGGGTGCGAGCGCAGGAGGCGAGCAGGGCACTGCGGGCGCCCGTCATGGCGAGATCGCGGTGACCTTCACCGGCGCGCGCCCGGGCGAGAAGCTCTTCGAGGAGCTCGCGCTCGACGCCGAGACCATCCGCGAGTCGCGCCATCCCGACATCCGCATCTGGGGCCTGCCCACGCCCGACCCGTCGTGGGTCGAGCAGATGGTCGAGACCCTCGCGCCGAGTCGTCGCAGCCGCGACGGGGCCCGCGTGGCCGCGCTGGTGCGCGAACTCGTGCCCGAGGCGCCGGTCGGCGCGGCGGCGGGGCGGTCCTCGCTCCTGCCCCTCGCCGCCAAGACGGCGGCGACGACGGCGGCCTGACATCGTCCGCCTCGGCGGGGATCGGGGTGTTCCGGCGGCGCGTCCGCTGCACGGCGGTTCTACGGCACCCTGGGTATCTGGATGTCCTGGATGCCGGGCGGGGGCCTGGTCAGACCCGGTCGGCGTCCGCCACAAGCGCGGCGGCCGTCTCGAGCAGGCTGATCAGCTCGCGGGTCGAGTCGATCGCGGCGTCGAGGCTGCTGGTGCCGGTGACCTGGCGGATCGGATCCTGACGGCGGTCCTCGGCGAGCTTGTTCTCGACGATCGACTTGTTCAGTTCGAGTTCAACCAGCACCGCGCGGGCCTCGCCCAGGGCGGCGGCGGCGCGGTCGGGGCTCAGCTGCGCGATCTGGACGGCTGGGGTGGAGCCGTTCCCGTTGGCTGCGGCACTGGACGCAGCGCCACCCGCGCGGCTTGCGCCGCTCGGCACCTGTGAAGGCGAAGGGTGGGGGATCGTGCGTGAACGCGGATCCATGAGGGGGAATCATGGCAATGAACGGCCCGTTCGGCAAGCCCGACGGCGATTCAGGCCGACGCCCGAGAACGCAATCGCGGCTCACTGCACGGTGCGGGCGCCCATACAGGACGGGGGGAAGCAGTTCTTCGGCTGGCAGCGGGGTATCGGGCGTCGGCGCGCGGCGTGGACCGCCACCGCGCGTCACACCGGCTCGGACTCGATCGACGCCGCCTCGCCCGCCAGCTTCTTGGCGGCGTAGCGGCGGATCCAGTTCTCCCAGCTCTTGCCGCTGGCGGCGTCCTTGCCGGTGAAGGAGAGGCGCGCGATCTGCGCGAGCGGCACCGCACGGCGCTCGTTCGAGTCGACCGGCAGGATGCGGATGCACTCGCCCTCCGCGGGCGCGGCCGCCGCGCCGAGCCGCGCGTCGAACGCGAATCCCTCGACCACCGTGCCGTCGCGGAGCGCGAGCGTCACATCGCCGCGGAAGTCGACCGCGCGCGCCACCGCCGCGCGCAGCAGCGCGGCGTCGTCGCCATCGACGGAGCCGTGGTCGGTCTCGTGGCCGGTGTCGTGGTCAGTCGTCGTCATCGTCGGAGCCGAAGCGACGGTCGTCGTCGTCATCGTCGTCGTCGGGATCGTGGTACGGCGGCACGTACTCGGCGCGCACCGGATCGAAGAAGCGCCAGCCGCGCTCGATGGTGGCGCGGAGCAGCCGGCCGCGCGGCTCGTTCGCGGTGCCGAAGAACAGGATGTGGAAGAGCTCGTCCTCGGTCACGGTCAGCGTGAGCTGCATGACCGGATCCTGCATCGGCGGCATCTCGACGCGGATGCCCGGGCCGTGCAGCACGTCGGCGCCCTCGCGGTCGGCGCGCGTGTTCATCGTCTGGAAGAACTTCACGATCTCCGCACGCGATGCGAGGGGCACGAGTCCGCCGCCCTCGGCCTTGAGGCGGGGCTTCTGGAGGATGTAGAGGTCGGCGAGCATCGGGTTGGGCCGGTGGACGGGCGGCGATGATAGCGGAAGGCGCCGTCCCATCCGACGGGACGAAGCCCGGAACCCGCGGCCGCGCGTCAGCCGCGCTCGAGCAGCGACGCGGCGGTGTCGAGCAGCCGCACGAGCGACACCGGCTTCACCAGGTAGGCGCGCGCGCCGAGACCGAGCGCGAACTCGCGGTGCCGCCGCCCCTGGTTGGCGGTCACCATGATCACGGGCACCGAGATCCGCTCCTCGGCGAGCTTCTCGAGGACGAGCAGTCCCGAGCTGCGCGGCAGCATCATGTCGAGGACGACAAGGTCGGGCTTGTCCTCGCGCACGAGGTGGAGTGCGCCGAGTCCGTCGCCCGCGACCAGCGTGCGCGCGCCCTCATGGCGGAAGGCGAGCTCGACCGACTGCAGGATGTCGGGATCGTCGTCGACGATCGCGATGGTGCGGTTGGCGAAGCGGGTGCCCACGGACGCGGCTGCTCTCGAAGGGTGCTCGGTGCTCGGACGGGGCCGCGGCGCGGCTCTCGTGGATCGGTGACGGATCAGGGACGTCTCAGGGACGATATCGGGGATCGATCGCGATCGGAGCGCCCGGATCGCGCAGCGCCGCGGGATCGACGGGCTCGGTGATCGGCTTGCGGAGCTCGGCGAGCAGCTCCGGGCGCATCCAGGGCAGGGCGGCGAGCTTCTTCTCGAGGCGCGCCGGCATCGGCTCGCCCTCGCGCTCGTGCTTCGGGCGCGAGTTCCAGCGCCGGTGCACCCAGAGGTACTGCTCCGGGCTCTCCCGCACCATGCACTCGATGGCGCGGTTGAAGCGCGCGCCGATGTAGAGCATCGGGTCGTCGGCGTCGGCCCAGTCGGCGGGCTCGATCACGTCGTTCACCCGCACCTCGTAGCGGAAGCACCCGTCGACGCGCCGCGCGTAGCCGCAGACCACCGGCAGCTCGTAGCGCATCGCCAGCAGCGGGATCGACTTGTAGGTCGACGCCAGCCGCGAGAAGAAGGGCACGAAGAGCCCGTCGTTGCCCGCGTTCTGGTCGGCGATGAAGCCGATCTTTCCGCCGGCCTCGATGACCTTCTGGATCTCGTCGGTCGCGCCCCACTTGGTGATGACCTTGAGGCCGGTCTTCTGGCGCACGCCGAGGAGCCAGTCGTTGAGGAACCGGTTGTCGAGCGGCCGCGCGAGCGCCGTCATCTCGAAGCCGATGAGCGCGAGCGCGTAGCCGAGGATCTCCCAGTTGCCGATGTGCCCGGTGACGAAGATGCAGGGCTTGTCGCCCATGATGTGCTTCATCGCCTTGCCGACGTTGCCCATGCGCACGCGCTCATGCCAGTTCTCGTGGCCGACGGTGCGCGGCATCGCGAACGCGTCGACCATGAACAGGCCGAACATGTGGCCGATCGACGCGTCGACGATCCGGCGCTGCGTCTCGATGTCGAGTTCGGGCAGCGAGCGGGCCACGCCGGTGCGCGCACGCTCGCGCCGCCTGGCGCCGAGCCGCGCGTAGGCCGTGCCCACCATGCGCGCGGTCTCGAGGTTCTGGTCGGGATCGAAGGGGGAAAGTAAAGCGGCGACCGTTCGGGCCGCCGCGTACTGAGCGAGTTCGATGGCGATCGTCACGGGCGGTGCCGATCCGCTGGAGATCAGCGGTTGACCGTGCCGGTGAGCGATTCGAAGCGCGACCAGTTGAGGACCGGGATCTCCGCGTCCGCCGAGGTGCGGAAGAGGCTGTCGTAGGTCTCGCGCGCCGCGCGCTGCTCGGTGTAGGCGAGGGTCTGGGCCTCGGTGGCGTCGCTGGGGAGCGGCGACGGCATCGGCGGCTGGACGCCGAGCACGATGAAGTCGAGATCGCCGGTCAGCGCGTCGCCCTCGGCGACCTCGCCGCCCCATTCCTTGATGCGGCTCTTGATGTAGTCCGCCTCGCCGGTGGTGGCCTTGCCGTCACCGTTGACGTCGAACTTGCCGTGCACGAGGAACTTGAACTTGTAGTCGGGGTTGAACACCGCGTTGGCGACGACGTCGTCCTTCACGATCGGGCGGCTGCCCGAGCCGCGGAGGATGCGGCAGGTGGAGGTGGTGTCGCCGACCTTGACGACCTGGATGCTCGCCTTGCCACGCGCGCCCGACTGGGCGGCGGCGGCGAGGCCGTTGGAGTCGTCGAAGACCTCGAAGGTCATGCCGGGGACGACGCGCTTGTTGGCGCCGATGTCGATGAAGACGGTGCCGTTCTTCGCGTCGTAGTCGACGATGCTCGCGTCGACGAGCGCGGCGGGGCTGCCGGCCTTGACCGACGACGACTCGACCTTGCGCTGGAGGGCGGCGATGCGGTCGTCGATGACCGAGCGCTCCGAGCGGAGCGTGTCGATCTCGGACTGCAGGGCCGAGGTCTCGCTGGCGTAGCGCTCCGACATGTCGGTGCGGGCCTGCTCGAGCGCCGACTTGGCGCTGTCGAACTCGGCGCGGTAGCCGTCGGCGGCGTCGCGGTACGACGCGATCGACTTGGTGATCTGGGCGACGGCTTCCTCGCGGGTCTTCTCGGCGGTGGCGAGCTGGTCCTTGAGCGCGTCGATCTCCTTGGTGAGGTCGTTGGCGCGCGACTTGAGGGCGCTGGCCTCCTGGGTGCGCGCGTCGCGCTCCTGGGCGAGCTTGCGCATCGCGTCCTTCACGGTGTCCTTCTCGCCGAGGGCGAGGGACGAGCGCATGCGGGCGACGTCGGCGGTGCGGTCGTTGGCGACGAACTCACCGGTCTGGGCGGCCTGCTCGACGAGGTAGGAGAAGAGGCTGTTGCCGCCGGCGTTGTTCTTCAGCGCCTGGGTCTCGGAACGGCCGCGCTCCTCGGGGGAGATGAACGCGTTGAGCTCGGCGCGGGCCTGGCTCTCCTTGGTCTCGGCGTCGGCCTTGCCGGCGTAGAGGACGATGGAGGTGGCGAGCAAGCCGACGGTAAGGACGACGAAGACCACCAGAGCAACGAGCACGCCAGTGGAACCGCCAGATCGAGACGACATCTTCATATCTCCATGAGCCCAAGGTTCGTAGGGGAGGACTCGAAACGGGGAGTATCGGATGTTTCCCTCCGCGCGTCAATCCGCTTCGGTTGCAGGAATCGGGTGCCGGAGCGGGACAGGCGGGCCGAGCCGGCGGCGCGGGCGGGCGCGGCGGGGGCGGATGCATGGGCCGACGGACCGACGGCGGACGCGTGGAGCCTGAAAGCCCGTCGCCCGCGGCCCGCCTTGCGCCTCAGCTCGCGCCTCAACTTGCGCCTCAGGTGGTCTTGACCGCGGCCAGCGCTTCCTGGGCGGTGGTCACGCGGCGCGCGACGAGCTCGGCGGCGGACTCGCGCAGCGAGGTCAGGTTGTGCTCGACGCGCGCGGCAACCTCGACGGCGCGGGAACTTGCGCGCTTCATGATCTCGGCGCGGGAGCGCTCGTCGACGGTCAGGAGCTCGTAGCAGCCGATGCGGCCCCGGAAGCCCGACCCGCGGCACTCGCGGCATCCGACCGACTCGGCGACCAGGCCGTCCTCGCCGGTGAAGAAGTCGGCGGGCAGCTCCCCCTCGCGGGGCGGACGGGCGACGGAGCAGTTCCGGCAGACCCGCCGCAGCAGGCGCTGGGCGAGGACGCCTTCGACCGTGCTCGCGACCAGGAACGGCTCGACGCCCATGTCGAGCAGTCGCGTGGCCGCGCCGCAGGAGTCGTTGGTGTGCATGGTCGAGAGCACGAGGTGGCCGGTGAGCGACGCCTGCACCGCGGCGTTCGCGGTCTCGGCGTCGCGGATCTCGCCGATCATGATGATGTCGGGGTCGTGGCGCAGGATCGCCCGCAGGCCCGCGGCGAAGTCGAGCCCGACCTGGTGGTTGACCTGGATCTGGTTCACGCCCGGCACGTGGTACTCGACGGGGTCCTCGACCGTGATGGCCTTGACCTCGCCGCTCACGATCTGCTTGAGCGAGGCGTAGAGCGTGGTCGACTTTCCGCTGCCGGTCGGGCCGGTCACGAGCACGATGCCGTGCGGCCGCGAGACGAGGTCGAACCAGCGGGTGCGGATGCCCTCGGGCATGCCGAGCTCGTCGAGACCGACGAGCACGGCGTTCTTCGCGAGGATGCGCAGCACGATGCCCTCGCCGTACAGCATCGGGATCACCGACAGACGCAGGTCGAACTCCTGCGGCCTCTGCCCGGGGAGCTTCTGCTTGAGCGTGATGCGTCCGTCCTGCGGTCGGCGCTTCTCGGCGATGTTGAGGTTCGCCATGATCTTGAGGCGGCTCACGATCGCGTTGCGGAAGCGGTGGATCGTCGGCGGCACGCCGGCGTCGCTCATCACGCCGTCGATGCGGTAGCGCACATGGAGCTCGTGCTCGTAGGGCTCGATATGGATGTCGGTCGCGCGCTCGCGGATCGCCTCGAACAGCAGGTCGTTGACGAGGCGCACGACGCTCGCCTCGCTCGCGGTGTCGGCCTCGGAGCCTTCCTGCTTCGCCTCGGCGGCGGGGGCGTCGCCGGCGCCGAGCGCCTCGAGCACATCGCCCGCGAGACCGAAGCGGTTCTTGATCTGGATGCCGATGTCGTCGTCGTCGGCGACCACGAGGTCGACCGGCATGCCCGACGCCATGCGCAGCTGGTCGAAGGCGTCGAGGCGGAGCGGGTCGCTGGTCGCGACCACCAGCCGGCCCTGGTCGATGCGCACCGGGATGGCGCGCAGCTTGAACACGAGGCGCGGCGGGACGGCGCGCACGGCCTCCTCGTCGATCTCGGTCTCGTCGAGCCGGAGGTACGGCATCGCGAGTTCATCGGCGAGCGCGCGCATGACCTGCTCGGTGGTGGCGAGGCCGAGGCGGGCGAGCGTCTGCTCGAGCCGCTCGCCGGCGCGCGACTGCTCGCGGGTCGCCTGCTCGAGCTGCTCGCTGCTGAGCAGGCCTTGGGAAAGGAGGATCGCGCCGAGTGCCATGGGGCGCAGCGTAGCGCGTCAGCCGATCGCGGGACCGGGTCGCGTCGCGCGGAAGAGCGCGAGCGACGCCGTCTCGGTGTGCACGCGCGAGCGCCCGCCGAGCGGGCCGATCTCGCCCGCGCAGTGGAAGCCCGCGAGCGGCGGGTGCTCGAGCCGTTCGGCGATGAACTCGGCGTCGTGGCCGGGCCTGCCGAACATGCGCGAACCGCGGCGGTTGCAGGAGAACAGGAGGGCCGCGGCCGGCGGATCGTGCAGCCGTTGGGCGGCGACGAGGAGCGCGAGGTCGTCGTGCGCGGTGACCGCGTCGCGGACCTGGAACTGGATGGTGGTTCCCGGCTTGATGGTCTCGGAGGTCATGAGCGCGCCGGTCGCTGCGTCGACCGTCATCACTGGGCGGATCACGAAGTCGCCGCGCCCGAGGCGCGGCTTGGCGGCGTCGATCGCGATGCCGACGGTGAGCCCCGCGCCGAGGAGGTCGCGCTCGCGCTCGCCGAGCGACTCGACCATCTCCTGGGCGACCGTGAGCGCGCGCCGGCCGCCGAGCTCGAGGATCTCGGGTCCGCGCGACTTGGTGACGACGAACAGCGGTCCCACCGGCTTGCAGCCCTGGCTGACGACGCTGTCGATCTCGATGTCGCCGAAGAGCGACAGCCCGACGAGGCCCTCGTGCGCGATCTTGCGGTCGACGGCAAGCACATTGAGCCCCGCGAAGCTGGCGCCGCTCGCGACGCCGCCAAAGATGCGCGCGCCCTGCGGCCCGGCGGCGTGCTCGATCGCGGCGCAGGCGTGTCCGGTGTGCAGCGCGAACGGATCGGCGAGCATCAGGATCCCGCGGTGCGGCAGCGCGCCTTCGTCGGGTGGCAGCGAGACGCGCTCACGCACGAAGCCGTCGCTCCACACGGCGGGCGGGCCGTCGGTGAGGCTGAAGGAGAATGGCCGCGCGACCACGCCGGGAAGGCTGAGGGCGATGGCGCAGAAACCAGCGCGACCCTCGACCTCCCGCGTCCCTTCGATCACGCCCTCGGCGGTGCAGGCGAGGAGATGGGCGGGGTGGAGCTCGCTCCGCAGGAGGTCGAGCGCGTCCGAGAACAGTGCGCGATGGTGGAAGGACCCGAAGACCACCAGCAGGTCGGGGCGCACGCTGCTCCGACTGGCGAGCTCGGCGGCCACCGCGCGGGCGGCCTGCCGGGTCTCGAGGCACTCGGAGAGCGCCGTATGGGCGGATGGAAGGCGGGTCGTACGCACCGACATGGAAAGTACCTGCGCCGAGAGTACCTGCGACAATCCGCGGGGACTTCGGAGGCCTTTCCTGAAATTCGCGGTCCTTGCGGAAATCCGCGGCCGTTCCTGAAAGGATCGGAAAGCGGAGGGTAGGGGCTCTCGCGCCGGGGCTGCCGCGCGGCTCCGCCCGAGGGGTGCGGGCCCGCTCGCGACGCCCGATGCGCACCCGACTTGCATTCCGAGCCGACTTTCGGCATCATCCCCGATTCGACATTCGTCCGTTTGAACGAATCCCGAGACAGGAACGACCGTGCCTAATACCGAATCAGCCAAGAAGCGTGTCCGTCAGTCCGCCAAGCTCAACGCGCGCAACCTGTGGCGCAAGCGTCGCATCAAGGATGCGAGCGGTGAGTTCATCAAGGCCGTCGCCAGCGGTGACGCTGCGGCCGCCGAGAAGGCCATGCGCGCTGCGGCGCGGACCCTCGACAAGGTCGCCGCGACCGGCACCATCCACAAGAACACGGCGTCGCGCCGCAAGAGCCGCATGGCGGCCAAGCTCGCGACGCTGAAGAAGGCCAAGTAATCGCGTGGCGGCCGATGCGGCGCCGTGGGTTCCGAGCGCATGTCGCGGCGATCCGCCGCGTGCAGGTCCTCGGGCTCGCTTCGCCGAGCGGTTGCACGGGTGCTCGGCGGACTTCGGTGTGGACGGCGTCGGAGCGGGTGTTGCGACCGGCCTCTCGACCGGCCTCTCAAACGGCCTGACTCGGATACGCCGACCCACACAGCCGCTCCTCGCGCAGAACCCAGGTTCATGGCCACCCCGAAGCGAAGGAAATCCCAACCCGCCCGCGCGGATCGCGCGCAGGGCGGGTTGTCGTTTTTCAGCGCGTACCTCGAGTCGTCGCGCGCGCCGCTGGCGATCCTGGTCTTCCTGGCGCCGCTGATCCTGCTGTACGAGTTGCTGCTGGTGTACGCGGTGCGGACGGGGCAGGGGCCCGTGACCATCGATGCCCACCGCTGGATCCTGAGCCTGTTCGAGGCGATGGAGCTCGGCACCTTCGGGCTGTGGCTGCCCGGCGTGCTGGTGGTCGTGGTGCTGCTCTCGTGGCATGCGATCGAACGGAGGCCGTGGACGGTCGACGGCTCGGTGATCGGGCTGATGTGGAGCGAGAGCATCCTCGCGGCGCTGCCGCTGGTGGTGTTCTCGCAGGCGGCGCTGCGCTTCGGCGGGCCGGCCGCGGCGGTCGTCGACTTCGACTCGCTGCCGCTGGCCTCGAAGATCGCGGTGTCGGTGGGCGCGGGCATCTACGAGGAGCTCGTGTTCCGGCTCGGGCTGATCGGCATCCTGCTGGTCGTGCTCGAGGACGCGATGAAGGTCGCGAAGCCGACCGCGATGGCGCTCGCGGTCGCGATCAGCGCGGTGGCCTTCACGATCTACCACCCGCTGCGCGGCCCCGACGGAGGCGTCCAGCCGGCGCGCGTCGTGTTCTACCTCGCGGCGGGCGTCTACTTCGGCGTGCTGTTCGCGGCGCGCGGCTTCGGCATCGCGGTCGGCGCGCACGCGTTCTACGACATCGCGTCGGCGATCATCGCCACAAGGCACGCGGGTCCTGAGTAACCTAGCGGGATGCTCCCGCGCTCGAAATCCCGCGCAGCGCCCAACTCGCGTCTCGCCGTCCCCGTGCTGCACGGGATCCGCACGGTGCAGACCGCGGTCAACGTGAACCAGACCATCGGCGAGGCGCTCGAGGAGCTGCGCCGCCGCGCGATCGACAACCCGGTCGTGTACGTCTACGTGCTCGACGACGACGACCGGCTCGTCGGCCAGGTGCCGACGCGCGCGCTGCTCTTCTCGTCGCCGCACGAGCGGATCGGCGACGTGATGCGGCAGGAGCTCACCACGATCCCGATCGACATGTCGCTCGACGAGGCGCTCGAGATCTTCCAGAAGCGGCGCCTGCTGGCGATCCCGGTCGTCGACCGCGAGGGCCGGCTGGTGGGCGCGATCGACGTCGAGCAGTACGCGCGCGAGCAGCTGGAGCGCGTCGAGCGCGAGCGCGTGCGGCAGGTGTTCCAGACGCTCGGCCTCGACGTCGGCCACGCCGAGAGCATGACCGCGTGGGAGAGCTTCCGCATGCGCATGCCCTGGCTGCTGTGCAACATCGGCGGCGGCATCCTGTGCGCGATCATCGCGTGGATGTTCGAGGAGCTGCTGCGGGAGGTCGTGCTGCTGGCGTTCTTCCTGCCGCTGGTGCTCACGCTCGGCGAGAGCGTGGCCATGCAGGCGGTCACGCTGACCGTCGGGGCGGACCAGGAGAAGCGCGACCTGCGCCGCGCCCTCCGCGGGCTCCGGACCGAGGCGATCGCGGCGACGATGCTCGGCGTGTGCAGCGGCGGGCTGGTGGCCGCGGTGAGCCTGCTCTGGGGCGGCGGCGCCGAGGGCGCGACGACGATGTTCGCCGCCGTGGCGGGAAGCATGCTGTTCGCGTCGGTCGCGGGCGGGGCGGTGCCGCTCTTCCTGCACAAGCTGCGGCTCGACCCAAGCGTCGCGGCCGGCCCGGTGACGCTCGTCATCGCCGACACCGCCACGACCGCGATCTACTTCTCGCTCGGACTCGCCATCCTCGCGGCTTGACCGCGTCGGCGCGGGTACACTCGCCGCGTGGCGCTTGAGCGGATCAGACTTCTCTGCCTCGATGTCGACGGTGTGCTCACCGACGGCGGCATCTCCATCGACGACGCGGGTCACGAGCAGAAGCGCTTCCACGTGCGCGACGGCGCGGCCATGCGCATGTGGGCGCGGCTCGGCTACGAGACCGCGGTCATCACCGGTCGCAACGGGATGGCGCTGCGGCACCGGCTGCGCGAGCTCGGCGTGCGCCACGTGATCAGCGGATCGAAGGAGAAGGGCGGCGCGTTCGACGGACTGCTCGCCGAGATCGGCATCGGCGCCGACGAGGCGGCGATGATCGGCGACGACCTGCCCGACCTGCCGATCCTCCGCCGCTGCGGCATGCCGATCGCGGTGCGCGACGCGTCGCAGGAGGTGCTCGACGTGGCGAAGTTCGTGACGCCGCGGCCGGGTGGTTCCGGCGCGGTGCGCGACGCCGTGGAGCACATCCTCAAGGCGCAGGACCGCTGGATCGACGCGGTGCGGCTGTTCGACCCGGAGCATCCGGCGCCGGCGGCGAAGGGCGCGCGCGGACCGAGCGGGGGTGCGCGGTGAACCTGCGCCTCGCGCTGGGCGAGCTGCTGCGCCGGCGGAGGGGCCTGGTGTTCGCGGTGCCCGCGGGGGCCTTCGCGGTGCTCGTCATCGTGGCCGCGCTCAATCTCGATCTCAACCTCGACCGCGGGTCGGGCGCGGCGCGGCGCGAGAACCGCATCAAGGACGCCGAGGCACTGCTCTCGCCGCGCGTCGCGACCGCCGAGGAGCTCGAGCGCGCGAGCGGCTCGCTCTCGGAGCAGACCGCGATCCGCCTGACCGACGGCGCGTGGGTGCAGGTCGCCGACGAGGACGGCCGGCTCGCGCAGCAGTACAGCGCCGCGCAGCTGGAGCCGCTCGCCGGCAGCAAGCTGCGCATGAACGAGCCCCGCGCCCGGATGTTCCTGCGCGACGGCCGCGTGATGGCGATGGCGGCGAAGACGGGCCTGATGAATGTCCCGCGGCGCGCGCTCGAGTCGGGCGCGCTCGAGGGCGACGTCGAGATCCGCCTGTTCAAGCCGATCGATGGCCGCGAGGTCGATGTGCTCCGCGATCCTCCGTCGCTGGTGGTGAACGCCGACCAGGCGTACTTCGATGGCGCCGCGGGCGAGGTCCGCTGCGATCGAGCCGTGCGCATCGAGACCGACGCCGGCAGCTTCGCGGGCGAGGGGCTCACGCTCGTGCTCGACCGCGCGGGCGACGGCGTCGAGCAGCTCGTCGTCGACCGGGCGCTCGAGCCGATCCGCATCGATCGCGCCGCGCGCGCGGTGGCGGCCAAGCGTCGCGGTGCGGCGCGCGGCGACGCGGGCGCGGGCGCGCCGGTTCCGACGGATGTCGCGGTCGCGGTGGATCCGGCGGCGGTGCGTGGCGCGTCTTCGAACGACGGGGCGTCGGGCGCTGGCTCGAGCGCTGGCTCGAGCATGGGCTCGAACACGGGCTCGAACACGGGCTCGAACGCGTCGGGCGGGACCGCAGTGCCGCCGACGCCTGTGGTTCCTGTGCCTGTCGTTCCGGTGCCGCCGCCGGGCGTGGCGTCGGCGCAGGAAACGCGCTTCTACCAGCTCACGCTGCATGGCGGCGTCGAGGTCGTGCGCACGCGCGACGGCGTGCTGAGCACCATCCGCGGCGAGACGCTGGTCGCGATCTTCAGTCTTGAATCCAAGGGGCTCGACGAGCTCGCGTTCGTTCCGGCCGGCGCCCCCTCTATGAACGGTGTTCCTGCAATGACCTTCAGTTCCCTCGCGATGCCGCCCGCACTTGCCATCGGAGCGCTTGCGTTCGCGGCGCCGCAGTCGGTGGACCCGCCGGGGGCGAATGCGAGCGCCGACAGCGTCACCGTGTCGTTCGGTGGCCGGCTCGAGATGGTGCCGGTGACCGATCCCGCGCTGCGGCTCGCGAGCGCCGACGACATCCGCTTCGATGTGGTCGGGCCGCGCGTGGAGCTCGTCGACGGACGCAGCAAGTCGCAGATCACCTGCGCGTCGCTGCGCTACAGCGTGCGCGACGAACGCGTCGAGGCCCGCGGCCGCGCCGGACTTCCGCTGCGCGTGAACAACCCGCGCATGATGCTCGAGGGCGTGGCCTTCTGGGCGTCGTTCAGCGAGGGTGTCGGCCGGCTCGAGGGCCCGGGCCGCATGGCCTTCGCCCGCGCGTCGGAGCGGGACGTCGCGTGGCTCGAGCTGGTGCCGGGTCTCGCGCCCGATGCGGCGCGCATGCTGGTCTCGGCCGATCCCGCGGCGGTGGCGCTGCTCGCCCGCCAGGCCGCGGCGCCGCGGACGGCCGAGCCGCCGATGCCGCGCTTCGATCCGACCAAGCAGGATCTCGAGATCACCTGGAACGGCGGCGTCGACCTGCGCTTCGCGGGTGACGGCGACAACGCCAAGCTGTCGGGCGCGCGCTTCGAGGGCGGCGTCGATGTCTTCGGCCGGCAGTTCGAGCTCGAGTCGACCTCGCTCGAGGTGGCGTTCGCGAAGAACGACTCCGAGCGGATCGACGCGATCATCGCCGACGGCGGCACGAAGGTGCGCCAGCTCGGCGCTGCGGGCGCGATGAGCGCCGAGCGCCTCGAGCTCTATCTCGCCGCGAACCGGCAGGGAGACACCATCCCGAGCCGCCTGGTCGCCCGCAGGGCGGTCGAGGCGAAGGACGCGAAGCAGACCATCTGGACCGAGGATCTCGTCGTGACCTTCTCGGAGAAGAAGGCCGCCGCGGGTGCTGCGGCCGGTGCCAACGCGCCGGTGCCCGCGGGCCTGGCGGGCGAGCCGAAGCTCGGCGACATCGATGTCGAGGTCGTCGAGGCGAAGGGCGGCGTGCAGGTCATGCTCGGCGAGGGCGCGCGCGTGTTCGCCGACGAACTCACCGGAAACGCGCGCGAGCGCAAGCTGCGGCTCACGGGCGAGGACGTCGCGATCGTCCGGTCGAACATCATCGCCGACAACCTGCGCGACCTGCGGTTCGACGATGCGACCCGCACCGCGCGCAGCGAGGGCCCGGGCCGCTTCCGCGCGTTCCGCGCGCCGATCGCGGTCGGGGAGGGGCGCATCGAGCGTCCCAAGCCCGAGCTCCAGGCGTCGCTCGATGCGTCGTGGACCGGTTCACTCGACTACCAGGAGGCGGTCGCGGTGGCGGCTGCGCCCGCAGCGGATGCGACTGCCGACGCTGCGGCGAAGAGTGCGGACAGGAACGCTGCGAACAGCAAGGGCGTGCTCGACATCCGCGGCGACGTGAAGCTGCGGAGCCGCCCGAACGAGCGGACGACCGATGCGGTCGATGCGAACTCCGTCGTGCTCGACCTCGCGGTCGCGGGCGACGATGCGCGTAAGGCCGACGCCGACGGCAGTGCCGCGGCGAACGCCGCGCGCGCGCTCACGCACTTTCTCGCGCGCGGCGAGGCGCGGCTCGAGAGCCGCTCGTGGGCCGACGACGCGCACACCGGCGAGCCGAAGCTCTTTCGCATCACGGGCGACCACATCGAGTACGACATGCTCACCCGCGAGGGGCTCGTGGTCGGCGACGGCGGTCTGCTCGTGAATCTGCCCGCCGATGCCGCGAATGAACCCGCGCCCGCCGCGAAGGGCGTGAGCAGCATCGCCCTCGGCGCCGAGGGCACCACGCGCTTCAGCTGGAAGCAGCGCATGGCGCTCGAGCGCATCAAGGGCGATCGCTACGCGGTGCGCATGGACGACGGCGTCGAGGTGCTGCACGCCGGCGTGCGCGAGCAGGACCGGATGTCGATGCGCTGCGACGCGCTCGAGGCGAAGGTGCGCCGCGCCGACGAGACCAGCGCCGACGACGCCAGCGGCGTCGATCTCGGCGGTCCCGCCGAGCTGCTCGGCGTGAAGGGCAGCGGCAATGTGTTCATCCGCACGCCCCAGCAGGATCTCGAGTGCGGGGAGTTCGACTACTCGGTCGAGAGCGGGATCGCGACGCTGCGCGCCGCGCCCGGCCGTGCGGTGACGGTGGTCTTCGCCGACCGCCCGACGCCGCTGCAGGCCCAGGAGATCGACTGGGATCTCCGCCAGGGACGCCTCGAGATCCGCAAGCCGCTGGTGACCGGCGGCCGCTGAGCGCCGCGCGGATGGAGCATGGCGCCGCGCGGATGGAGCATGGCGCCGCGCGGATGGGGCATCGCGCCGCGCGGGTGGAGCATCGCCGCGCGGGTGGAGCATCGCCGCGCGCTTGCGTTACCCTGCCGCGCGTGAACATCACCTACGGAAGCTACCTCAAGGTCCCCGAGCTGCTCGCACTGCAGCAGCCGCTGTCGAAGCATCCCGTGACGGGCGCGCCCGAGCACGACGAGATGCTCTTCATCATCATCCACCAGGTGTACGAGCTGTGGTTCAAGCAGCAGCTGCACGAGGGCGACTACCTCGCGCAGTGCCTGCTCGACGGACGGGTGCAGGAGGCGGGCGCGACGCTCAAGCGCATGCTCACCATCCTCAAGACGATGGTGCAGCAGATCGATGTGCTCGAGACGATGACCCCGGTGTCGTTCCTCTCGTTCCGCAGCTTCCTGTCGAACTCGAGTGGGTTCCAGAGCGCGCAGTTCCGCGAGTTCGAGTTCCTGCTCGGCAACAAGAACCCGCGCGTCCTCGCGCACAACCCCGAGGGTTCGCCCGAGCACGCGAGGATCGCCGCGCGCTGGCCGCAGCCGACGCTGTACGACGCGTTCGCGCGCTTCCTCGCGGGCCGCGGCCATGCGGTGCCCGAGGCGCTGCTCGCGCGCGACGTGACGCAGCCGATGCAGGAATGGCCCGAGATGCAGGACACGCTGCTCGACCTCTACCGAAACCACCCGACCGAGCGCGGCGTGTGCGAACTGCTCGTCGACCTCGACGAGGGCGTGCAGGAGTGGCGCTACCGCCACGTGAAGATGGTCGAGCGCACCATCGGGTTCAAGCAGGGGACGGGCGGAAGCCCGGGCGCGGCGTACCTGCGCTCGACGCTGTTCAACCCGCTGTTTCCCGACCTGTGGGCGATCCGCACGCGGCTGTAGGCTTCGCGCGCGCCTGCGTGCGGCCGGTCGCCCGGCTCACCTTCGCGCGATCAGCACGTCGTTGAAGTCCTTGAGTCCGCTCTGATACGGGCTGCGCACGAGACTCGTCCTCCACCCGAGGTCCTCGAGGAGACTGCGGACCGCGTCGCGGTACTCGTGCGGTCGCGGCGGAGGATCGAACGATCCCATCGGGACGACCCGGATCTCGCGTCGCGCGACGCGGGCGATGTCGCGCATCGACTCGAGGTGGAAGGGCAGGTCGAACTCGCGCCCGTCGTAGAGGCCGCCCGCGCTGGTGTGCGCGTAGGTGAACAGGAAGTTCGCGGCGAGCACGCGGTCGAATGCACCGTCGCCGAAGGGAAGGCACGGTAGGCTCGCGGCGTGGTACCGCGTGCGGTGCTGCGCGTAGTCGACGAGAAAGCGGTCGAGCGCGTCGTACTTCGAGCGCTTGAACGCGTCGTAATCGCGGTACTCCATGCTGTCGCGGCACGTCTCGAGCACGCGGAAGGTCGAGTCGATGTTCTCCTGCGCGCGGACGCGCAGGTCCTCCGGCTCGAAGCGATACATCGGATCGCAGCCGGCGACGGTGCAGCCCGCGGCGCAGGCCTCGCCCACGAAGCTGTCCGGTCCGCTCGGGCAGTCGAGCGTCGTCCCATCCCGTAGTTCGTCGAGCGAGATGGCGAACATCTCGAGGTACTCGGCCAGCGTGCGGCCGAAGAACGCGACGAACGGAATGTGGAAACCTGCGGACATGCCGGGATTGTCGCGGCGATTCCCTTCCATGGAGCCAGCCATCGGCGTGATTTTCGACGAAGTCCCCTGATAGAGTGTCCGTTCTCCGGGAGGTGCTCGTGTACGCAGTGCATCGGTCGCCTGCCGCGGACCCGACGGCCGAGCGTTGTTCGGTCTCGCCCGCTTCCGTCGGCGTCGTGTGCCTCGCGTTGCAAGCGTCCGCCGCGGTCCACATCCATGCCTGAGATCCCGCACGACAATCCCGGCCCGAGATCCGAGCGAGGCCTGCGCGAGCAGGCGGGCGACTCCATCGGTCCGTACATCCTCCTGTCCGAGCTCGGCGAGGGCGGCTTCGGGAAGGTGTGGCTCGCCGAGCGCCTCGAGCCGTTCCGGCAGCGCGTGGCGATCAAGATCCTCAAGGTGGGCATGGACTGGGGGTCGGTCGTCGCGCGGTTCGAGCAGGAGCGCCAGTCGCTCGCGCTGATGAACCATCCGGACATCGCGAAGGTGCTCGACGGGGGCGCGGCCGCGTCCGGTCGCCCGTACTTCGTCATGGAGTTCGTGGAGGGTGAGCCGATCACGCAGTTCTGCGATGCGCGCAGGATGGGCGTGAGGGAGCGGCTCGAGCTCTTCGCGCGCGCCTGCGACGCGGTGCAGCACGCGCATGTGAAGGGCGTGGTGCACCGCGACCTCAAGCCGTCGAACATCCTCGCCTACGAGTCGGACGGAGGATGCGCGCCCAAGGTGATCGACTTCGGCGTGGCCAAGGCGCTCACGCAGGACGAGGCCGGGCGCACGGCGTTCACCGAGATGGGGCAGATGATCGGCACGCCCGAGTACATGAGCCCCGAGCAGGCGGATCCGGGCGGGTGCGACATCGACACGCGCGGCGACGTGTACTCGCTGGGCGCGGTGCTCTACGAGCTCATCGCCGGCGCGCCGCCCTTCGGCGCGAGCGATGGCGAGACGCGGTCGCGCGCGCGGCTCCTCCAGGCGGTGCGCGAGTCGGAGGTGCCGCGGCCAGGCGCGAGCGTGCGCGCGCGTGGCGAGGCCGAGGCGCGGCGCATCGCGGACGCGCGCGGGATCGAGCTCGCCAGGCTGCTCTCGCGGCTCGACGGCGAGCTGGCGTGGATCCCGCTCAAGGCGCTGCGCAAGGAGCCCGCGCAGCGCTACCAGAGCGCGGCGACGCTCGGCGCCGATGTGCGCAACTACCTCGAGGGCAAGCCGCTGCTCGCCGGTCCCGAGTCGACCGTGTACCGGCTGCGGAAGTACGCACGGCGCAATCCGCTGCGGTCGCTCGCGATGGTCGGCCTGCCGCTCGTGGTGGCGGTGCTGCTCGGCGTCGCGGCGGTGCCCGCGTACCGTGCGTACGGGTCGTATCGCCGCGCGCTCGCGATGCAGCGCTACACGGTGCTGGCCGTCGAGCCCGATCCGTCGATCGTGACCGACGCCGCGGCCCGCGAGCGCATCAAGGCGACGGGCAAGCCGTGGAAGATCCGCCACGACGAGACGGGCATCGTGATGCTGCTCTGCCCACCCGGCGAGTACATGGCGGGCATGCCCGAGACGGAGCCCGGCTGGACGGACGCCAGCCTGGAGCACCACTGCACGATCCGTCGCCCGTTCTACCTCGCCGAGCGGGAGGTGTCGCAGGCGGAGTGGCTGCGGCTCATGCCGAGCAACCCGGCGCACTACTACATCGACGAGCGGCTGCCGATCGAGATGGTGAGCTGGTACCACTGCCAGGAGTTCTGCGCGGCCTCGGCGGGGTTCTTCCGCCTGCCCTCCGAGCAGGAGTGGGAGTACGCGTGCCGCGCGGGCACGACCACCGCCTACTCGTTCGGTGACCGCATCAGCACCGAGCTGGTGAACCAGGCGGGGTACCAGCCGCCCGACAACGATCCGGCCGACCGGTACCGCAGGTCCACCGTGGCTTGCGGCAGCCTTCCCGCGAACCAGTGGGGATTTCACGAGATGCATGGCAACGTGCTCGAGTGGTGCGAGGACTCGGGCAGGGGTCCCGCCAACAACACCGAGGAGCCGAAGCAGACCGACGACCCGAGGGCGTACCGTTCGATTCGCGGCGGGGCGTACGATCTGTTCGCGCCGGTGTGCCGGTCGGGCGAGCGCCATTCGCGCATGCCGCAGTTCGTCGTCAACAACAGCGGGCTGCGGGTGGCGAGGAGCGTGGACTGAGGACCGCGGTCACACGCCCGCGAGCACGCCGCCGCGGTCGCGGCCGTGGATCGCGTCGATCGCGCGGCGCGGCAGCGGCGCATCGAGCGGGCTCTTCACCCCGCACTCCGCGCACAGCAGCCGGCTCGTGATCTCGCTCGCGAGGAAGATCACCGGCAGGCCCGAGCCCGGGTGGGTTCCGCCGCCGACGGTCCAGAGGTTCTCGAAACCCTGCAGCTTGTGCTGCGGGCGCCAGTGGAGCATCTGGGTGATGTTGTGCGCGAGGTTGAAGGTCGCGCCGTGGTTGATGTTCTGCGCGCGCCAGTCGTCGGGCGTGAACATGATCTCGGCCTTCACGCGCTTGGCGGCGTCGGGAATGCCCATGACGCTCTCGAGGCGGGCGAGCGTCTCCTCGCGGAGCGCGGGCGCGGACTTCTTCCAGTCGATCGGCGCGCCGTCCTTCGCTGCCTTCGTGTTCGCGGTCGGCAGGAGCACGTAGAGCGCGCTGTCGCCCTCGGGCGCGAGCGTCGGATCGATGCGGCTCGGGTTGCAGACGTAGAACGACGCGTCGTCGGAGAGGCGCCCCTCGCCGATGTCGGCGAGGTTCTGGCGGTACTTCTTCGAGGTGTAGATCGTGTGGTGGGGGAGATCGATCTCGCCCTCCATGCCGAGGTAGAGCATGAAGGTGCTGCACGAGTAGCGCTTGGCGTCGAGCGCGGCGTCCTTGTGGCCGGGCGTGCGGAGCGATTCGGGGATGAGGTTCTTGAGGGCCCAGGTCGCGTCGGCGTTGACGACGACGTGGTCGAACCTGCGCTCCTCGCCGCGGACGACGACGCCGCAGGCGCGCTGGCCTTCGAACAGGATGCGCTGGACCGGGCTCGCGGTCTCGATGCGCGCACCGAGCCGCGTGCAGGCCTCGGCCATCGCGGCGGTGAGCGCGTTGCAGCCGCCGATCGGGTGCCACACGCCGTACTCGTACTCGATGAACGGCAGGATCGAGAAGAGGCTCGGGCACTCGAACGGGCTCATGCCGAGGTACTTCGACTGGAAGCTCATCGCGAGGCGCGACTCCTCGGCCTTGAAGTAGCGCGTGAGGTGGGTGTAGATCGACTCCCACGGGCGCAGCACGGGCGCGACCTTCATCGCGTCGAGCGTCATCAGGTCGGAGAGGCCGCGGATCGGGCTGCGGAGGATCGGCTCCATCAGCGCGAGCTTCTTGCGGTTGTCGGCGATGAAGCGGAGGAACGCGGCGCCGTCTCCGGGCTGGACGCGCTCGAGCTGCGCGGCCATCTTCTGGAGGTCGCCGGTGGTGTCGATCTGCGTGGGCGCCGTGCCGCGGTCGTTGCCGATGAGCAGGCGGTACATCGGGTCGAGGCGCTTCATCTCGACGAAGTCGCTCGTGGCCATGCCGACGGCGCCGAAGATCTCCTCGAGCACGTACGGCATCATGAAGAAGGTCGGGCCGCAGTCGAAGGAGTAGGGGCCTGCCTCGAGGCGGCGGGTGCGGCCGCCGATGACGGGCTGCGACTCGAGGATCGTGACCTCGAGGCCGGCGGCGGCGAGCAGCATGGCGACCGAGAGTCCGCCGGGTCCGGCGCCGACGATCGCCACGCGCGCGCGGGTGGTCGAGGGGGAGTGCTTGCTCATCCGGGAGGGGCTCGCGATCATGGGCCCCGTTTCGGGAGCGTTGGCGGGGTGGATTCGGTCGGCGGGGGACAACTCACGCGATTGCAAAATTCCCACAAAGCGGCGAATCTAGCAACTGCACAAAAGCGAAGCGCGCGCGCCCGATGGAGACCCCCACCCCCCTTGATGTCCGGCTGGCTTGGCTGCGGCGCTTTCGCGACGCGGTCCGGGTGCACCATCCGGAGCTGTGCGCGCTGGCGTCGGAGGAGGTCGGCAAGCCGCGGTTTGAGGCGATGGTGGCGGACATCCTGCCCTTGATCGCGTCGTGCAACTGGCATCTGCGCCGCGGTGCGCGTCTGTTGCGTCCCGAGCGGGTGCGCGGCGGCGGGCTCTTCGGGCTCGGGCATGCGGCGGAGCGGCATCGTCTTCCGGTTGGGCGCGTGCTGGTGATCGCGACCTGGAACTACCCGGTGCAGCTGTTGGGCATCCAGTTGGTGCAGGCGGTGCTCGCGGGCAACCAGGTGGTGGTGAAGCCCTCCGAGCGGGCGCCGCGGACGCAGGCGCGGCTGCTGCAGCTCGCGATCGAGGCGGCGGACGGACCGGCGTCGGCCCTGCGCGGCGCGATCGAGGTGCGCAGCGCGTCGCGCGAGGAAGGTCGGCGCGTGCTCGCCGACGAGCGCTTCGACCATGTCGTCTTCACCGGCTCGACGGCCGTCGGGCGGGCGATCGCGGAGGTGTGCGCGGCGCGGCTGATCCCGTCGACGCTCGAACTCTCCGGCTCGGACAGCGCGATCGTGCTCGGCGACGCCGACGCGCGCGCGGCGGCGCGGGCCGTGTTCATGGGCGTGACCGGCAACGCGGGGCAGACCTGCATGGCGCCGCGGCGGGCGCTGGTGGCGCGCGCGGCGCTGCCCGCCTTCACCGATGAAATGGCGCGGCTGGTGGCGGGCGCGAAGCGGCTCACGCTGGTCGACGCGGCTGCGGCGCGTGCGGCGCTTGGCGCGGCGGCGGCGGCGATCGCCGCGGGCGGGCGCTCGATCGCGGGCGGGCGCTCGATCGCGGGCGCGCTCGAACCGTGCGATGGCCGCGCGATG
>JBMOGJ010000009.1:0-52931 GCA_049318425.1 Phycisphaerales bacterium
ACACGCAGGGGCAGCTCGAGGAGATCCTCGGCAAGCGCATCATCGACGCGACCGTCGTCTACGCGGGCGTCGAGGCGGAGTCGAAGCTCGACACCTACGAGAAGCTCGGCCTCACCGCGCGCGTGCCCGCAGCGGAGCGCGCCGAGCTCGAGCGCGCGGTGGCGGCGTACCGCGCGGTCTGACGCGCACCGCGCGTCGTCGTGAGGTTTGCCCCGCGGTCGGGGATGCATTCCCGCTGATCGCCCCATCGGGCGCCTCTACGGTGGATCCGTGCAGCGTCGAGGAGCGCGCCCGCGCTCCCTGCACCACTCGGATCACTCGGAGAGGGAACAACCATGCAGTGTCGTATTCGCCAGGGCGGGGCCGCGCGGGCCCCGAGGTTCGTCGCGTCGCTCGCCACCTCGCTCGTGACGGCGGTGGCCGCCGCCGGCGGCGTGCAGTGGCAGACGGTCGTCAACAACGGGCAGCTGATGCCCGGGTCGGACAAGCTCTTCAACAGCTACAACCAGCCGTCGATCAACGGGCGCGGGCTCGTCGTCTTCCGCGCGCGGAGCAAGGGGCCCGAGCAGCCGGTGCGCGGCATCTACACGCTCGACATCCTGGCGAACGCGCCGGTGATCGGCGTCGTCGCGGCCGTGTCGGGCGAGGTGCCGCAGCCGAACAACATCGAGTATCCGCCGGGCAGCGGTGAGCTCGCGACCTTCCGCGAGTTCCCGTCGTTCCCGCGCATCGACGACGGCAGCGACATGATCGCGACCCGCGGGCAGTCGCAGCCGGTGTGGAACTACCTGCTGCCCGACGCGACGGAGACGCGCGTGGGCACCGCGGGCGTGTACGCGACCGTCGACGGCGTGCTCGCGACGGGCGCGTCGCTCCTCGGCGCGGTCGCCGACGCGGGCACCGGCGCGCTGGTGTTCCCGTGGTGGCAGGTGCCGGGGACGGCGCCGGGAACGCGCTTCGACCAGTTCCCGGGTTCGGCGGCGGCGTGCGACGGCGAGTTCATCGCGTTCAAGGGCAACTACACCGAGGTCGCGACCGGCCTCGGCCGGACGGGCGTGTACTACCGCAGCATGCGCGCCGACGGAGGCGAGGCGCCCGTCGTGCTGATCGCCGACGTGTTCACGCCGATCCCGAACCAGTCGTCGAAGTCGCCAGTGAACTTCGGCTCGACCGCGCCGCCGAGCGCCGCCGACGGACGGATGGTCTTCGTCGGCCTCGACAACGAGGAGGCTCCGACCATGGGCGGCATCTACCTCGCGCCGCTCGCGCCGGCGCCGGAGCTGACGACGCTCATCGAGATCGGCAGCCCCGTGCCCGGCGAGGCCGAAACCGAGCGGTTCACCCGCATCGGCGAGGCGCTCTCGTTCGACGGACGCTGGCTCGCCTTCTGGGGCGCCTGGGGCGACGAGACGCGCGACCTGCTGCTGACCTGCCCCGAGGATGGACAGGCCGACGTGATCGCCTACTGCAACGAGCAGTACCCCGACGGCCTCACCGTGCAGGTGCCCGTGCACCAGGGCATGTTCGCCATCGACACGCTCAGCGGTCGGATGGTGACCATCGCCAAGACCGGCGCCGGCATCGACGACCTCCTCTACTGGAACTTCTCCGGCAGCCCGCCGCAGAAGGGCGGCGGCGACGAGGGTGGCGAGCAGGAGCCGCCGCGGTGGCGTTCGACCGCGTTCGTCGCGATCGATGGCACCGAGCGCGGCGCGTTCCGTGCCGTGTTCAAGGCCAAGCTGGGGACGGCCGACGCGATCATGCTTCGCGTGGGTCCCGCGGACGGCGACCCGGAGATCGTGGTCTCGACCGTCACGCCCGGCACCGAGCTCGACGGCGCCGCGCCGGTCGGCTCGCTGGTGAGCGCGGTCGGCATCGAGCGCGATGGCCTTCGCAGCGGGCGCCTCGCCCTGGTGGCGAGCATGCTCGACGCGGCGACCACCGAGGCGTGGGCCGGCATCTACGCGCGCGAGCTCCCGCCGATCCCCACCTGCGAGGGCGACCTCAACGGCGACGGCGCGGTCGACGCCGTGGACCTCGCGTCGCTGCTCGTCGCATGGGGCGAGTGTCGCGACTGCTTCGCGGACGTCGACGGCGACGGCATGGTCGGCGGACGCGACCTCGCGGTCGTCCTCAACGCCTGGGGCCGCTGCGACTGAGGCCCGCGGACGCCTGCACAGATCCCCGAAACCGACGGACCGTCCCGGCGACCCCGGGGCGGTCCGTGTCCGTTGGGCCCGATTGTGCGCCGATCGCCTGCGGGCGCCGATAGAGTCCCCTCCGCGGGGTGCGGCGCTTCCAGCACGGGCGCCCCGCGGGAACCCGCCGAAAGGAATGCCATGGCTGTGCGTGAGACTCCTGCTGCCAAGATCACCCGCCTTCTCCAGTCCGGAGACAACGCCGGAGCGCTGCAGGCCGCGAACGACTTCCTCAAGCAGTCGCCGAACAGCTTCCTCGCGCGGCTCGGGCGCGCGCGCGCGAACATGCGCATGGCGAACTACGTCGAGGCCGAGTCCGACATCACGCTCGCGCTCAAGCTGTCGCCGAACGACCAGGACGCGCGCCTCGTGCGCGCCAACATGGATCTCCGTCTGGGCAAGACCGACGAGTGCCTGTCCCACCTGCGCTTCGTCGCGGCCGCGCGGGGTTCGAACGCGGTCGAGGCGTCGATCAGCATCCTGCTGACGCTCCACGGCGCGGGTCGCGAGGAGGAGTTCCTCCGCGTGGCCAAGGAGCCCGGCGCCTGGACCAAGGACCCGCGGGCGGAGCTCATCTTTGCGCGCGTCACCGCGATCGAGGACAAGGAGCGCGGCATCGAGCAGCTCAAGACCGTCTTCCGGTCGAAGCACCACTGGGCGCTGCGCCGCTTCGCAGGCTTCGAGGCCGTCGGTCTGCTCGACAAGATGAAGCGCTACCGCGAGGCGTACGACCTGGCGAGCGAGGTGCACAAGGCGACCACCGCGCCCCTCGAGATGGACACCTGGATCGATCCGCTCGAGCTGCAGCTGAAGCTGCTCGATCGGACGCCGAAGTGGTACGCGCCGCGGGCCGAGCCGGTCAACGGGATCGCGTTCATCGCCGCCATGCCGCGATCGGGCACGACGCTGCTCGAGCAGATGCTCGACCGACACCCGGCGATCGGCGGCATCGGCGAGTTCGACGGGCTTGATCACGTGTGCCGGACGCTGTTCGGACAGGGGCTCTGGCCGCGGACGGCCCCGGCCGTGCCGTCGTCGCTCTTCGCCGAGCTCCAGCAGCGCTACATCGACGGCGCCGCGCAGATCAAGAAGGCCGGCGCGACCTGGACCTTCGACAAGACGCTGCGTGGCTGGCGGGCGCTGCCCGAGATCGCGGCGGTCTTCCCCGGCGCGGTCTGCATCAACGTCGAGCGAGATCCGCGCGACATGGCGACCAGCATCTTCCTCTCGTACTTCAACCCGACCTCGTACGAATGGACCAGCGACTTCAGCGCCATCCGCCGCATCGCGGAGTACCAGCGGCGCGTCGTGCCGCGCGCGTTCGAGGTGCTCGAGCTCGCGAACGAGCGGATCGTGTACGAGGACCTCGTCGAGGATCCCGCGAAGTTCGCCGAGCAGTGCCTCGCGCGCATGGGGCTGCCGATGGACGAGGCCGTGCTCTCGCCCGAGCAGAACACCAAGGCGGCGTTCACGCTGTCGCACGCGCAGGTGCGGCAGCCGATCAACCGCAAGTCGATCGGCCGCTGGAAGAACTACGAGTGGGCCTTCGATTCATCGTGGGACGACATCGTCGCGGCGCACCAGGCGAGACGGCAGTACACGACCCCGGCCTGAGCCGGTCACCGCCCTCACGTGAGCTCCATGCCCTCCGCCCCCGCACGCCTCGCGCTCGTCACCTGCACCGAGATGCCGCGGCCCGACGGCGACCTGCCTGTCCTGGCCGAGGCACTGGCGCGGCGCGGCGTGCATGCGGAGATCGTGGCGTGGGACGACGACGCCGCCGTCGACTGGCGCGGCTACGACGCCGCGGTCGTGCGATCGACCTGGAACTACGTGGCGCACTACCGGGCGTTCCGCGGATGGATCGACCGGGTGGCGGCGGTCACGCGGCTCGTGAATCCGCGCGAGGCGCTGCTCTGGAACGTGCACAAGCGCTACCTCGCCGAGCTCGCGGCGGCGGGGATCGCGGTGGTGCCGACCGAGGTCGTGCTGCACGGCGTCGATCCCGACTGGGATGCGCTGTTCGCGCGCTTCGGCGACCTGGTGGTGAAGCCTGCGGTGTCGGCGGGGTCGTTCGCGACCATCCGCGTGCGGCGCGGCGAGCTTGAGGCGGCGCGTGCGCATCGCGCGGCGCACCACGAGCGCGACCTGCTGGTGCAGCCGCTGCTTGCGTCGGTGGTTGCGCACGGCGAGACCAACCTCGTCCACTTCGGCGGGCGCTTCTCGCACGCGATCCATAAGGGCGCGCGATGGGACGGCGACGCCGAGCAGTCGCGCGGGTTGGTGCAGCCCGCCGACGACGAACTCGCGCTCGCGCGGTCGGTGCTCGACGAGGTCGCCGCGCGTGGCTTCGGGCAGCTCGCCTACGCGCGCGTCGACACCGCGCGTGGCGCCGACGGGCGCCCGCTGCTGATGGAACTCGAGATCATCGAGCCGTCGCTCTTCCTCGACCGGGCGCCGCAGGCGGCGGATCGGTTCGCGGAGGTCCTGTGCTCGGGGTGATGGACGCGCCCTGACGGGCGCGGCGATCGTGCGCCGCCGTGACGCTCAGCTCCGGCGTGACGCTCAGCGGCGGCTGCGCCGACGGCCGATCACGCTCGCGACGCCCAGCAGCGCGAACGCGCCCGGTGCGGGCACGACGTTGAAGTCGGTGATGTCGAAGTGGCCGTCGATGTTCTGGCCCGCGAGCGCGGCAGGCACGGTGAAGCCGAACTGCATGTTGCCGATGTTCGAGAAGATCGCCTGGTAGGTGCCGCCGCCGAGCGAGATGATGTCGGGGCTGCCTTCGCGCAGGTCGAAGCTCACGAGCGTCCAGGTGTTGGGCAGGATGACGGTCGTCGAGACCACCGAGGCGCCCGGCGCGTTGGTCGGGGTCGCGAAGCGTCCGGTGACGGTGACCGCCTCGCTCAGATCGTGGCGGAACATGAAGTTCACGCCGGTCGCGCCCGCCGCGATCCAGTTGCCGACGTAGCCGCCGGCCGACGAGCCGTACGACGCATGCGCGCGGATGACCGTGGGCGGGAAGCCGCCGACGGTGGTCGTGCTCAGGTTGAACGTGCTCGAGGCGTAGCTCGGGCTGCCGTCTGGACCGCCGGTGGAGTACCAGGCGAGGTCGGTCGAGCCGTTGGAATTGCGCCACGAGGCCGAGTTGGCGACGAAGCTCTCGTTGAAGCCGAGAATGTCGGCGCTGGCGTGCGAGACGACGACGAACGCAGCCGCGGTGGCGGCGAGACGCGAGATGATCGACATGTGGACTCCCTCAACTCCGACACACGCCCGTCGGGGCGCGCCCTTGAACACCGAGCGTAGCCCTGCTTCGCGCGGAATCCAAGCCGAAGACGCGGGAATGCGCGCATGCATCACGGTCGGCTGCGGGCATGCCCGAGAAGTGTGCGCCCGCGGGGCTACGGGTAGAGTGGCCGCGTGCCGCCCACCGAACCGCCGCTTGCCCAGCTCGATCGCCTCCTGAAGCAGGGCGATGCCGCGGGCGCGCTGCGGGTCGCCGACCAGTTGATCGCGCAGTCGCGGCGGAGCTTCCCGGGCTGGCTCGGCCGCGCGGTGGCGCAGATGAACCTCGGGCGCATCGCCGAGGCCGACGCCGACATCGAGCAGGCGATCCGCCTGGCGCCGGCCGATCCGCAGGCGAACCTCATCCGCGGCCTGCTCGACCAGCGGCTGGGACGCATCGACCGTGCCGCAGAGTCGCTGCGCCGCGTCATCCAGTCGAAGGCACCGCAGGCGGCGGAGGCGAGCATCGCGCTCGCCGAGCTCTACTGGTTCGCGCACCGCCGCGACGCACTCAAGGCGTTCATCGAGGCCGGCGGCGCGTGGCTGAAGGACCCGCGCGCGGCGCTCACGGTCGCGCGGATGCGCGCGCAGGACGATCCCGAGGGCGCGCTCGCCGAACTGCTCGCGATCTCGACGCGCGAGCGGAACCCGGTGCTGCGGCGCGCGGCGGGATTCGAGGCGGTGGGCATGTTCGACCGCGCAGGCCGCTACCGCGAGGCGTTCGACCTCGCGACGCGCCTGCACGCCGACACCACGCCGCCGTTCGATCTCGAGGGGATGCTCGGACAGGTGCGCGACCAGGCGGCGACGCTCGATCGCCTCGCGGCGAGCGGCGAGCGGTGGATCACGCCGCGGGTCGAGCCGGTCACGGGCGTATCGATGGTGGTCGGACTGCCGCGCTCGGGCACGACGCTGCTCGAGCAGATGCTCGACCGGCATCCGTCGATCGGCGGCATCGGCGAGTACGACGGGATCGAGACGCTCGGCGGTGACCTGGTGTCGATGGGCCGCTGGCCGCGCGGGCTTGCGTCCGCGCCGCGCGAGGCGCTCATGGCGGTGCAGCAGCGGTACCTCGCGGGCGCCGCGCGCCTTCGCCGCGAGGGTGCGGCGTGGAGCTTCGACAAGACGCTGCGCGGGTGGCGGTGGCTGCCGGCGATCGCCGCGGTGATGCCGGGCACGGTGTGCTTCCACGTCGCGCGCGACCCGCGCGACATGGCGATCAGCGTCCTGCTCTCGCACTTCCATCCGATCAACGACGGCTGGACCGGCGGGCTCGCGTCGATCCGGCGCGTGGTCGAGGCGGAGCGCTCGGTGCTGCCGCGTGCGCTCGAGGCGCTCGGGCTGCCCCACGAGCGGGTCGTGTACGAACGGCTCGTCGACGACCCCGCGGGCCACGCGCAGCGCTGCCTCGCGCGCCTGGGCCTCGCGATGGATGAGCGCGTGCTCGCGCCCGAGCAGAACGCGCGCGCGGTGTTCACGCTCTCGCACGAGCAGGTGCGGCGTCCGATCAACCGCGCGTCGATCGGCCGCTGGCGCAACTACGCGTTCGCGTTCGACGGGTCGTGGGACGCGCTGGCGGCGGCGCATGAGGCGTAGGTCGCGGCGCGCGAGTCCGATGCTGCGGCGCGTGAGTCCCATGCTGCGGCGCGATCGCCGCCGGGGCGGTGGTGTCGGCGCGCCGCGAGTGCTCCGGCGGACCACCGATCACGGCTCCGATCGGCTGAATCAGCGCGGACGCGCACGCGCGCGCACGAGCCACCACCAACGCGAACGCCCCGACCATCGGCCGGGGCGTTCGTTCGTTCATGCGCGCGTCGGTTGGCGCGCGCGGTGCTGGATCTCCCGCCAGCGGCTCCTGAGCTCGTGGGCCGTGCGGGTGGATCGCTCTCCGTCGGGTCCGCGTGGACTCAGCGGCGACGACGGGCGGCGAGGCCCGCGAGGCCGAGGAGCGCGATCGCGCCCGGGGCCGGGACCGGTCCGCTCGACACGGTGATGTTGTCGATGCGGTTGGTGCCGCCGGCGGCGACGGTCGAGTTGTTCACGAAGCGGAAGTAGAGGGTCGCCTGGTTGTCGGCGCCCGCGATGCTCGCGACCGTCGTGGTGAACGCGCTCTGCACGCCGTTCGCGACCGACCACGCGAGGGTGCCCGTGCCGGCGAGGCCGGCCTGGATCACCGAGTAGCCGGCGAGGATCGTCGTGAAGCTCGTGCCGTTCGTGCTCATCTGCACGTCGAAGTTCGACGGGCCGGTGCTCGAGCGGGTCTGGTCCCACGAGAGGTAGATGTCGCTGAAGCCCGTGGTCGAGACCGCGATCTGGTAGTAGTCGCCGACCGACCAGTTGTTGCTCGAGAGCGAGTAGGTCGAGCCGTTGCCCGCGGGGCTCGACCAGGTGGTCGCGGCCAGCGTGTGGAAGGCGCTCAGGCTGGTGCCGGCGGCGGCATCACCGGTGTCGGCGGCGCCGTAGGTGTAGTTCGTGCCGGTGGTGGCGGCGGGAACGGCGGTGGTCATCGTCCAGCCGGCGACGATCGCAGCCGAGGCGCTGGTCGAAACGGCAAGACCAACAACCGAAGCCATGAGGAACTGCTTGGTCATCTCAATCTCCTAGATGTTTGAACGGACAGGGAACAGGAACAGGGAACAGACACGCTTCACACGGTCGCGGTGGTGGACGCCGCCGCGACGTTTTTCGGGAGAGGGACTTCCCGAAGGCACGGAGACTACCCGTGCGAAGGTCGTTCGCAAAGCCGTCTGAAGCGTGTTTGCACAATGCTCACGGACGCATCGCCGCGGCTTTCGCCACGCAATCGGCGCAACGGCCGCGCATGCATGGACTTCCGTCCACGCCCGCGCGCGCCCGCGCCGAAACCGCCGTCGAGGTTACGGGCACGCACCCCACGACTGCAGCAGCGCCGCGAGATCCGCGCCATCGATCGCGCCGCTGCCGTCGATGTCGGCCGCGCACTTCGCGCAGGTGCCCCACGACTGCAGCAGGCCCGCGAGGTCGGCGCCATCGACCGTGCCGTTGCCGTCGATGTCGGCGGGACACGGCGGCGGCGGCGGGGCGACGGTCGGGTTCATCCACACGCAGGCGTTGATGATCGCGTCGGCGTGGTCGCCGTTCACCTCGCCGGCCCAGCCCGGGAAGAGCGTGTCGGCGGTGTCGCCGGTGCCGTCGTCCGGCGGCGAAGAGTCGCCGAGCATGGCGACCTTGCCGCTGCCGTAGGTCGAGTAGGCGAACATCACGTCGGTGTTCGCGCGCGCCGCGGTGCGGAAGAGCGCGCCGCGCGCGGCGCCCGTCACCGTGATCGTCGAGCCCGCGTTGTATTCGATCGCGGTCACGCTGCCGGCCGGACCGTTGAGGATCGGCGCGGCCGCGGTGTCGATCGACGGGAAGCTCGCGATCAGCGTGAAGCTGTTCGCGTTCGACGCGAAGCCGAACGGGTTCACCCACGATGCCGTTGTTGGTGAAGAGGTCGTTGTAGACCACGACGGGATCCTCGCCGTCGTTGTTGCGGTCGGAACCGCTGTGGTTCCCGCCGAGGAAGAGCCCGCCGCCCGCGGCCACGAAGCGGATGATCGCCTGCTTCTCGGCGAGCGTGAACAGGATGTTCGGCTCGGGGATCACGTAGATGCCGTAGTTCGAGAGGTCCTGCGCGTTGGTCGGGTCGCCGAAGGTGATGCGCGCGCCGACGGGAAGCGTCTCCACCGAGAAGCCGCGCTTGACCAGTGCCACGCCCCACGCCGAGAGCGCGCCCGTCCAGTAGGTCTCCGGCGTGCTCGCGGTGATGCCCGACTGCGGCGGGGTCGGGAAGCGCTGCGGGTTCGACTCGGTGCCCGCGCCCACGACCATGAGTCCGCCGGTGCCGGTGCCGATGTTGTTGGTGTCGGCGTCGATCACCCAGTCGGCGTTGCCGGCCATCTGCGCCTTGGTGGCGTCGAAGAGCACCTTGTTCGGCGTCACGCGCTGCGCGAGCGCGGCGGAGTGGACGATGGCGATGGTGACGAGCGCGGTGGCGAGATTCGCGGTCGCGAGGCGTGCGATCGAGACGTGAGCGATCGAGGCGTGAGCGATCGAATGGTGACGAGTCATGGAGATCCCTGAGCTTCGAGGATCGGTGGACGAGGACCGACGCGTGACGATGGAGCGGGAGGCGAGTGACACGAATGGCAACCGCCGGACCCCGCGGCCCGTCACTCATAGGAGCGGCCGGAGTCTCTGCAGATAGCCGTAGGCGCGCAGATTCTCGCGATCGCCGTGTCGCGCCGGGCCACCGCGCCGCAGGTCCATCGCCTACAGCGACTTGCGCTGCGCGTCATGCGCGCTCGCCAACGCGTCCCAGCCCGCGTCGAAGGCGAATTCGTAGTTCCGCCAGCGTCCGATCGAGCTCCGGTTGATCGGCTTCCGCACCTGCATGGCGCTGAGCGTGACGGCGGCGCGGGTGTTCTGCTCGGGCGCGAGCACGCGCTCGTCCATCGGCAGGCCGAGCCGCGCCAGGCAGCGCTGCGCCTCGCGCGCGGGGTCCTCGACGAGGTCCTCGTACACGATCGACTCGTGGGCGATGCCGAGCACCTCCATGGCGCGCGGGATCAGCCGCCGCTCGAGCTCGATCACCCGCCGCATCGACTCGAAGCTGAAGGTCCAGCCGATCTGCCCGCTCGCGAAGTAGGAGAGGAAGAGGCTGGTCGCCATGTCGCGCGGATCGCGGTGCACGTTCAGGCAGACCGTTCCAGGCAGGATCGCCGCGACCTCGGGCAGCGAGCGCCATGTGCGGAGGTTCTTGTCGAAGGTCCACGAGGCGCCCTCGCGGCGCAGCCGGTGCGCGCCCTCGAGGTAGAGCCGCTGCATGTCGGCGTAGAAGGGGGCGGGCACGTCGCCCGGGCGGCGCGGCCACGCCGGCTGCGACTTGAGCTCGGTGTAGATGCGCGCGAGCCCCTCGTACTCGCCGATGCCGCTGATGGCCGGATGCCGGTCGAGCATCTGCTCGAGCAGCGTCGTGCCCGAGCGCGGCAGCGACACCAGCATCACCACGCCCTGCACGCGGTCGACGGCGGGGGTGATCCAGTTCTCGCCCTTCTCGATGCGCGCGAGCTGCTCGAGGATCGGCTTCATGTGCATGTCGATGTCGAAGTCGTCGCCGGTGATGGCGTGCGTCTCCTTCGCGGTCTCGAACGCGGTGCGGTACTCGCCCGCCTTGTCGTAGAGCCCGGCGGCCTCGAAGCCGGCGTGCCGGCGCAGGTCGCGCGAGGCCTGCCCGCGCAGGAAGGCCCGCAGCGCGTGCGCGCCCGCGAGCGGATCGGTGAGCGCGAGCCGCCGCGCGCCGTGGAACTCGGCGCGGATGTCCTTGCGCCAGGCGCCCTCGGTCTTCATGAGCTCCTGCCACTCGTCGCGGCGGTTCGAGTGGTAGCAGATGTCGAGCACCGCGAACATCGCCTCGAGCGCGCAGCCGCCGCGGCCGAGCGCGATCGGCTTGAGGCGCGCGATGCCCTCGGCGTCCTTGCCGGTGCGGATGTCGAGCTGCCCGCGCAGGTAGTTCGCGAGCTCATCCTTGGGCGCCGAGCGCAGCGCGACGTCGAGGTCCTGCTCGGCCTCGAGGAACATGCCCATCTGCAGGTACGCGCGGCAGCGGCCGAGCCGCGCCACCGGGCTCGTGGGCAGCTTCCGGATCATCTCGCCCGCCACGCGCGCCGCGCCGGGGAGGTCGCCGCTGCGGAGGAGGCGTTCGATCTGCTCGGAAGGGGTCTCGCGAAGTGCCATGGCGGGGAGTCTACGGCGAGAGCCGATGGCAGACCGCCTGAGCGCGGGCCTCCTCGGACGCAGGCCGTCCCGTCCGCAGGCCGCCCCGAATGAACATCGCCCCGAGGCCGCGCCGGGTGCTCGCCGAGTGGTGCACTCGGGAGCGGACTCGGCGGCGACCTCGGGGCGAGGAGCGTGCGGGGCGAGGAGCGTACGGGGCGATGAACTTACGGGGCGATGAGCCTACGGGGCGGGATCGCGTCGGTCGATGTCGTCGGCCGCGAGGGCCGACGGCGGCGCGTCAGCCGCCGAGCAGCGCACGGAACTTCTTCGCCGAATCCTCGGAGGCGCGCTTCGCGGTGCCGGTCTCCGAGTACTTCTCGGTGCCGAGGCGCTGCGTGTCGTGGGTCTGCATGAGCGCGGCGACGACCGGACCGCCCTCGCCGTCGGTCGCGTAGATCTCGCAGGTCGCGTAGCCGTAGCCGCGCTTGAGGATCTGGGTCTGCGGCGCGATGTTGCGCAGCGGCTGGTTGGGCTTGATCTCGGTGATCGCGGCGTGGATCACGATCGTGCGTCCGCCGGGCTGCCGGGCGAAGTCCTTGAACTCCTTGGTCAGCGCCTCGGACATCGCGACCCGCACCTCGGAGAGCTGCTCCGCGTCGAGCTCGCCGTACTTGCCCGCGTACGGCGTGGTGGTCGGCACGACCTTCACCGAGCCGATGGTCGCCGGGTCGAGCTTGCCGCCCCAGGCGCTGGTGAGCTCGCCGTCCTCGGTCAGCACGACCGACTGGGGGATGAAGCCCGAGCGGACGTGCGGCGTCGAGCCGCAGGCTGCGAGCGCGCCGGTGAGCAGCGCGGCGGCGGTGAGGACGAGAAGGGGACGGCGGGTGGTCTGTGCGTTCATGGTGGTTCCTCTTGAATGGACGGCGGATCGTACATGGCGCCGCGGTGGAGTGGTGGCTGGATGCACAAGAGGCCCGCCCCGCGCGGGACAGGCCTCTCGAAGCACACTCGTTGGCGCGGAGTCAGTCGAGGAAGCGCACGGCGCCCGACTCGACGTCATAGATCGCGCAGAGCACGGTCAGCTTGCCATCGTCCTTGGCCTTGCTCAGGATCTCGCTGTTCTTGACGAGCTGGGCGGCCTGCCAGCGCACGTTGGCGATCTCGGCGTCGGCCACGCTGGCCTTGCCGTCGGCGCCCTTCGGCAGGCCGGCGATCGCCGGCTTGATGGCCGCGACGAACGCCGGCATCTTTCCCGGGAGATCCTTGCCGGCCACGGTCGCGCCGACTGCGCCGCACTTCGTGTGTCCCATCACGACGATCGTGTGCACGCCGAGCGCGGCGACGCCGTACTCGAAGGTGCCGACCGCGACATCGTTCTGGAAGTTGCCGGCGATGCGCACGACGAACAGCGAGCCGACGCCCTGGTCGAAGATCAGCTCGGGCGGCGTGCGCGAGTCGGCGCACGTGAGCACGCCGACCGACGGGGTCTGGCCGTCGGTGCCGGTCTTCACGATGCGCTCGTGCAGCCAGTCGTGCGTGCGGACGTCGCCCGACAGGTAGCGGGCGTTGCCGTCCTTGAGCGCCTGCAGCGCCGTGCCCGGCTCGATGGTGGTGGAGACAGGTCCGCTGCTGCTGCGTGGACCGGAGGATGCGCAGGCAGCGAGCGCGAGCGTGAGTGCGATGGTGGCGAAAGGTCGGAGGCTGATGGAGAGCATGAGGGCCACACTACTGGAACCACGGTGAAGCGGCGGTTCAGTCACGCACGCGTCGGCCGACCGAGGCGATCCCGCGGAAAAACCGCGCCCGCTGTCGCATGGTCGTGTGACGGATGCGCCACCTGCCCGCGGACGGGACTCGTTCGCCTCAGGGCTGCCCGGTCCAGCCGTTGAGCACCTGGCCGAGGTCGTCGCCGTCGGTCGTGCCGTCGTTGTTGAAGTCGTACACCGATTGTCCGCCCCACCAGTTGAAGATGCCGGTGAGATCCGCGGCGTCCACCACGCCGTCGAGGTTCCCGTCGCCCGGAACCGCAGCGCCGGCCTTCAGCAGGTTGCGCGCGTAGGTGTCGAGCGCGGTGAACGCGGCCTCCGCCTCCGGTGTCAGCTGGGTCTCGGCGCACGCCGCGTCGGACAGCAGGTTGGCAGTCGAGTAATCGATGCCACGACCGCCGAGTACCTTGGCGAAGGGCGCGTTGAAGAGGTCGTAGAACTCGTAGGCGCAGACCGTGCCTTGGTCGCAGCTCGGCAGTTCCTTCACGATCAGCTTGTAGCGCCCGTCGGTCACGGCAAGCGCCGCCGGAGAGACGATGCCCCAGCCCGTTCCGGCCTCGCCGGAATCGCGCAGGTCGCAGCAGGTCGCGTAGCCGTCGTACCAGTCTCCGCCGTGGAGTTCGCACACGGCCTGCCCGGGGAAGATCGCATCGGTGCAGGTCTGCAGCGACTTCAGCACGCACGCGCGGAACATGCCGCCCGGGAAGGACAAGTTGGTGCCGTTCTGCGTGAAGTTGAACGCGCGCACCGCGGGAGCGTTCGGATCGCGCAGGTAGCCGACCATGCTCTCCGCGTCGAGCGCATGCGATGCCGGCACGGTGGCGCGGACATCGATGCCGGCGACCTCGCCGAAGAGCCGGTAGAGGTCGGTGACGTTGACCATCGCATCGACCGAGCGGCCGGGCGACGCCACGCCCGCGCCGGCGATGACGAGCGGAACGCACACGCCCGACTGGTTCACATAGCCCTTGGCCTGGTACTTGTTGTACGGAAGGCGCACGACGGGCCCGTAGCTGCCGTTGTCGCCGACGACCACGACCAGCGTGTTCGGATCGGTGAGCGTGACTCCGTTGCCGGACCACGCGGCGAAACCGCCGTCGACGAGCATGCGTCCGATCTCGCGGTCCGACGCCGAGAGCATCGTGTTTGTCATGCCCTTCTTCGACGGGTCGGTGTCGGTGGTCTCGTAGCCGACCTGCGTGTCGCAGATGTAGGGCAGCCCCGCCGGCCACTCGGCGTCGGCCTGCAGGAGATCGGTGGGCGCGGGCTGATAGGGATCGTGGACGTTCACGAAGCCGACCGTGCACATCCACGGAGTGCCCGCGGGCTGCGCGTCGATCCATGCGAGCGCGTGGTCGACGTCGCTGCTCGGCGAGTACCTGCGTTCGGTCGTGAACACGGGCTTCTGGCCTTCAAGGGCGACCACGCGGTCGTTGACGAAGAAGCCGTTGTCGATCGTGAAGTCGACGCGCGCGACCGCCGCGGCAGAGCCCGTGGTCACGGGAACGCCCGACGCATCGACGAGCGGAACGCCGCCGACGGCGAGGCAATCCAGGGCGTCGAGGCCATCGATCCAGGTCTGGTCGGGGAATCCGCACGCGCACACCGCGGGCGCGTTCGTCGAGATGTCGACGGGGAAGCCGCAGGAGTAGAGCGGCGGTTGTCCCTCGGCCGGCGGCGCGATCTGCCCGGCGATCGTGGTGTCGATGGGGGATGGCCCGCCGAGCGGCGTTCCGTTGAAATAGGGGAAGCCCAGGCCGTTCGCGTAGCCGTCGCCCTCGGGATTGAGCGCAGGATCACCGAGGTGGAACTTGCCGACGTAGCCCGACGCGTAGCCGGCCGTCGAGAGCAGCCTCGGCAGCGTGAACTCGTAGGGAGAGGCCTGCGAGCGCGGCGGCGCCGTCTGCAGGCAGGCGTTCATCACGCCCGTCCGGAACGGGTAGCGGCCCGTCATCATCGCCACGCGCGACGGCGAGCACTGCGGCATCGACCAGACGTTGCTGAAGCGCACGCCCTGGTCGCAGAGCGAGTCGATCACGGGGGTCCTCGGAAGCTCCACGCCCACGGGATTCCAGCGCGACAGCGAGTCGGCTCCGGTGTCGTCGATGATGACGAACAGGATGTTGGGCTTGGCGGGAGTGCCGAGTGATCGCGGTGCGTTGGGTCGCTTGCCTGCCGCGTCGGGTGCCGAGGCGACCTCGCCGGCGGTCGGCTTGGCGGCGTTCTGCTTCTGCGGCGCCGTTGTGCGGCTGTCGGGTCTTCCGCCGCCGGTCCTTCCGTCGCCGGTCCTTCCGTCGCCGGTCCTTCCGTCTAGGGCCGTGAGTGCAGCGGCTGATGCGAGCAGTGAAAGCGCGAAGGGGACCGTTGCGATGTTGGAACTGAGCATGAGCGTTCTTTTCCGCGAGAGCGATGTCCCGCGCACGGACTGCGGCACGGTGTGGGTCGGAGGAAAGGTGCATCGCGCGCCGGAACGAGAGGCGTGCGGATGCTCGGTTTTCCCATTATCGCGCGGAAATCCGACCGGCAAGGCGCGGCAGCGGAAACGAACGCTGTTCTCATGGTCCGAGTCGCATGTTCATGCGACCGAGGTCTCGCATCCGGCCTGTGCTTCGCTTCCGCGCATTCGCCCCTGCAGGCGCAGCGCACGAACGAAGAATGTCGCGATTCCCGGTCACCGTCGCTCCGCGGCATGGCAAGATGCCTGCATGAAGATGAGCTCGGACCGACCCCTCGACATCCGTGCACCCGGTGTGCTCGAGGCGCTCGGCGGAGCTTCGCATCTCGTGATCTGGGAGCTGCTGCGCCGCATCGACCGACCTGCGTCGGCGGACGAGCTGGCGAGGGCCTCGGGAACGCCCCGCGCCGTGGTGCAGGCCGCGCTCGATGCATTCGAGCGGATCGCCTTGGTCACCCGCCGGCGGTCGACGGGTGGCGCGCGGGGATATGGCTGGGTCGTGAGCTGCCCGGCGATCGTCGTGCAGTATCGGGTCGGCGATCCAGGTGACCAGGCGCTGCTCCAGCAGCTCGACGCGGTGTTCGACCAGCGCCGACGCGCCGAGATCGCGGGCAAGATCAAGCCGGAGGCGACGCGCGGCGGCCGAGACTTCACGTGGACGAGCATGCATGCCGGTTCGTTCAACGACGCAGAGATCAGGGAGCTGTGGGAGCTCCTGCAGGGGCTCACGCGCTTCTTCGCGCGCGCGAGCGACCGCTTCAAGGGCGCCCCGATCACGGCGGATCATCACTGCAGCCATCATGTGAGCGTGAGCGTCGATCCGCTGCTGCGCGGGGTGCTGCCGCTTCCGAACCTGCAGATCATCGGGCAGCAGGCCGCGACGGCGGTCGCGAAGGCGATCGCGGGAGATCCGTCGGGGGCGCTGACCGCCCGCGAGGCGGAGATCGCGCGCGGCCTCGCTCGCGGGAAGTCGAGGGACTCGCTCGCGGAGGAGCTGGGAATCTCCAAGCACACGGTCGTCGAGTACACGCGGCGCATTTATCGGAAGCTTGGCGTGAAGAACCGCGCCCAGCTCTCGGCGCGGATCCACACGGGCGGGTGAGCCTCGATGTGCGCGGACGAGCGCGGAGTCTGCGCCGCCGGCCGCGAACAGCACCGTGTCGCACGCAGGTGCGACCACCGCGTGCAATATGGGGTTTTCTCCGACCTCCTCGCCGCGCGTGCTTGGCGAGTCGCGGTTTCTGTCCCATCTTTCGCCGTCGATGGGTCGATCCGTCCATCGCCGACTCCGAAAGGTTCTCGCTCCGTGAACTCCATGCGCATCGTCCGGAACTCCGGCATTGTTGTTGTCTCGGCTGCATTGACTGCCGCCTCTGTCCTGGCGTCCCCTGCAACGCCGGCCGCGTCTGGTGGCGCCGCCTCCCCGCCGAACATCCTCGTGATCGTGCTCGACGACCTCGGCATCGACCAGATGTCGTTCCCGCCGTTCAACTGGAACGCGGCACCCGAGGCGCCCGCGATGCCCGTGCTCGCGGAGATCGCCTCGAAGGGCGTCAGCTTCCGGAACTTCTGGGCGACGCCCGAGTGCTCGCCCTCGCGCGCGGCGATGCTCACCGGCCGCCACGGCTTCCGCACGGGCGTCGTGACGGCGATCACCGACCCGATGATCCCGGCGAACCAGCTGCATCCGTCGGAGGTCACCGTGCCCAAGCTGCTCAAGGCGGCGGGATACACCTCGGGCATGCTGGGCAAGTACCACCTCGGCGGCGGTCCGACCAACACGCCTCCAGGCTACGGCTACGAGGCGCCGTTCTCGACGACAGGACTCGACTTCTACGAGGGCTACTGGGATCTCCCGCCGTCGGTCGACATGACGCTCGGCGGCCAGGCGCCCGACGGCACCTACGACTGCGGCACGATCGGCGGGATCGATGTGCGCGGCGCGGCGTGCTTCCCCGATGGATCCTGCGTGGAGAATGTCCATCCGCTGCAGGCGATGGCGATGGGCGCGACCCCGCTCCTGAAGGCGGACGGAACGCTCGCCGCGACCTGCGCCGAGGGGACCTGCTCTGCGGTCGACTTCACGCGGACCAACGCGTACTACGTCTGGCCGCGCACCACCACCACGCCGGCCTCGGCCGAGCGCTCGCGGCAGCCGCAGCGCGAGTACCTCACGAGCTTCATCAGCCGTCGGAGCGCCGAGTGGGTCGCACAGGCGCGCAAGGCCGGCAAGCCGTGGCTCGCCTTCTCGACGCACTCGTCGGCCCACACGCCCATCCAGCCGCCGCCGCCGTCGCTGACGGGTCCTGCCGCAAGCGATCTGTCCTGTGCGTTCACGGGGCTTGGCTACCGGAACCAGTACCGGCTCATGGCCGAGTCGGTCGACGCGTCGATCGGCGACATGCTGGTCGATCTCGGTCTCGGCAGCCGCGTCAACGGCTCGTTCGTGCTCGGCGACCTCGTCGCCGCGAACACGATGATCCTGGTCGTCAACGACAACGGAACCCTGGGTTACAACGTGTTGCCGCCGTTCTCGCTCACCCGAGCCAAGCAGACGGTCTACGAGACCGGCGTGCGCTCGCCCTGCATCATCGCGGGACCGCAGGTCGCCGCGCCTGGCCGCGCGGTCGACGAGACGGTGTCGATCGTGGACCTCTTCGGCCTGCTCTGCGAGACGGCGGGCGTCGACTGGACCGCGGTGGAGACGCCTTCGCGCCGCATCGACTGCGTGCCGATGATGCCGTTCCTCACCAATCCCGCGCAGGGCGCGATCCGCGAGTTCAACTTCGCGCTGTATCGCCAGGGCGTGTTCCCCGCGAACACCGTCGGTCCGTGCGCGAATGGCAACACGGTCGTCGACGGTCTCATCACGAGCCCCGAGCTGTGCGCCGCCAACGGCGGATGCTGGATGGGAGGCGCGGAGTCCGCCCCGTACCCGATCACGAACTACTGCGACCTGCTGACGACGGACCCCTCGAACGCGGTCGTGGAGTGCGGTGGGACCAACTACTGCTTCCTGCCGCCGGACATGGCGGACCAGTGTCCGAAGGGCACGACGGCCATCACGCAGCCGCCAGTGCTTGCGCAGTACGGCGTGCGGCGCGGTCAGTGGAAGCTCGTGGTGAACCAGCTGCCAACCTGCCTCGCGCCCAACGATTGCGATGTCCGGCTGTACCTGCTCGCGGAGCCGGTGTCGCCGCTCCAGCCGGGGATCGAGGGCAACGACGGCGACGTCGGCGTGTGGGACCCGCTGAGCGAGACCCTGCCGCCCGCCGCGCAGGCCGAGTACCAGGCGCTCAAGACCGAACTCGTGCGACTGCTGCTCTCCGAGCCCAAGTCGCCCGCCGACGGCAACCTCGACGGTGTGGTCGATGGCATGGACCTCGCGGGGTTGTTCTCCGAGTGGGGCTCGATGGGCTTCTGGGATGCAACGCAGGACGGCGTCGTGGACGGAGACGACCTCGGCTATGTGCTGAACTCCTGGGGCACCGTCGCGCCATCGCTCGACGTCGTTCCCGATTGCCTGCTGGGAGGCACCCAGTCGCTCGTCCGCGAGTACACCTTCGACAAGGGCTACGGCGATTCGGCTGGCAGCGGAGTCGCCGCCATCTCGATGGGTGGCTCCGTCAAGAACGGCGCGTACGTGTTTGGGCCACAGCAGGGGCTGCGGATCCCGGTCGCGGGTCTCGACCTCAGCGACTACACGATCGAGATGGACTTCGTGCTGACGGGCGGGTTCGACTTCGTCGGCGCCAAGCTGGTCGACTTCAGCAATCTCGCCGTCGATGCAGGCTTGTACCGCTTGATCACCACCCAAGGCGCGTTCTTCATGATGCCGCCCCCAGGTCCGATGAGCGCGGCGACCATTCCGGTCGGAACCCCGGTGCGGATGGCGCTGCGTCGCGATGGTTCGACGAATGTCGTCTCGCTGGTGATCAACGGCGTTCCGCAGTGGGCCTTGCAGGACCCGCTTGGCCGCGCCGTCGCTCCGAGCGATGGGTTCATCACGCTGTTCGCCGACGATCCGATCACGCAGTACCGCGAGACCAGCGCAGGCCGGCTCTCGTCGGTGCGGATCCTTAGCGGCTCGGGCAACTGAACGCCCGGCGAGGCGTCAGCGCATCTTGACCTCAGCGCATCTTCGCGAGGTGCTTCTTGGTCTCGGCGCGCGACGCCTTGATGATCGCGTCGGCGGCCTTCGGGTTCGCCTTCGCCTCGAGGAGCGCGGTGAGCATCATCGGCGCCACGATGGTCGCGTCGCTCTCGACGACGAACATCGGCGTGTCCTCGGTGAGCTTGTCCCAGGTGATCTTCTCGTTGGGCGTGGCGCCCGAGTACGAGCCGTAGCTGGTGGTCGAGTCGCTGATCTGGCAGAAGTACGCCCACGGACGCACCTTCTCCTGCAGGTCGTACTTGATGCTCGGCACGACGCAGATCGGGAAGTCGCCCGCGATGCCGCCGCCGATCTGGAAGAAGCCGACGCCCTTCCCCTTCGAGAGGACCTTGTAGTCGTCGTACAGGTTCGCCATGTACTCGATGCCGCTCTTGACGATGCTCGCGCTGCAGTCGTTGAACTTCACGTGCGACGCGAAGATGTTGCCGAAGGTCGAGTCCTCGTGGCCGGGCACGACCATCGGCAGCTTCGCCTTCGCGGCCGCGAGCAGCCAGCAGTCGTCGGGGTTGCCCTCGTACTTCGACTTGGGGATCGAGAGGATGAGCTCGTAGAAGTACTCGTGCCAGAAGCGGCGCTCGCCGTTCTTGGTCGCGCGCTCCCACATCGGCACCAGGATCTTCTCGACCGAGCGGAACGCCTCGTCCTCGGGGATGCTCGTGTCGGTGACGCGGCGCATCCGCTGCTTGAGGATCTTGGTGTCGTGCTCCTTGGTGAAGTAGCGGTAGTCGGGGAAGTCCTTGTAGGAGTCGTGCGCCACCAGGCGGAAGAGCGACTCCTCGAGGTTCGCGCCCGTGACCGAGAGGCCGTGCACGAGGCCCGCGCGGATCGCGGGCGCGAGGCTGATGCCGAGCTGCGCCGAGCTCATCGCGCCGGCGACGGCCCAGTACATCTTGCCGCCGGAGTTGACGTGGTCCCAGTACGCGAACACCGCGTCGCGCGTGGCGCGGGCGTTGAAGTTCTTGTAGTTGCGGGCGACGAACTCGAGGATCGGTAGCTGCGTGGCCATAGGGGGCGGGATGCTAGCAGGAAGGGGGGCGTGCCCCGCAGATGCAGGCGAAGCCGGAATCCGCGGAGCGGATGGCGTTTCCGGGCGGGGGAGGGCGTCATCCGTTCCGCAGACTGCGTCTGCGGGCACTCACGTCGGGGGCACCCACGCCGGCGGCACCCGCGCCGTGTGCATAACCGCGTCGCTGGAGACGTGATCGCACGCAGGCGCACGATGGCGCTTGCCATCGCCTTAAATCGCTGCAGTATCTCGGCTTAGAGAAGTCGGAGTCCCTCCCCCATGGCCTTCCACATGCACGCGCGCAGCCTTGCTGCCGCGCTGTCTCTCGCCGGTCTGACCGACGGCGTCGCCCTTGCGGGCGGCGGCGTGGTGGTCGACCTCGTCACCGTCGGCGATCCCGGCAACGCGCCCGACACGCGCGTGCAGGAGATCGGCGCCGTCGCGTGCGGCGGCGTCGACCACGAGTTCCGCATCGGCACCTACATGGTCACGATCGGCCAGTACGCGGCGTTCCTCAACGCGGTCGCGAAGAGCGATCCCCACGGCCTCTACAGCACGCAGATGGCGGCGAACCTGAACATCGCCGGCATCGCGCGCTCCGGCGCCCCAGGCAAGTACGCCTACGCCGTGATGAACAACGGCGGCGACAGCTCGAACCGCCCGATCGTCTACGTGAGCTGGTTCGACTGCGCGCGCTTCGCGAACTGGATGTCGAACGGCCAGCCCGCGGGCGCCGCCACCGCCGCGACCACCGAGGACGGCGCCTACACGCTGCTCGGCCGCACGACCGGCGCCGCGGTCGCGCGCAACGCGCTCAACCCGAACACCGGCGAGGCGCCCGCGTTCTACATTCCGACCGGCCATGAGTGGTACAAGGCCGCGTTCTACTCGCCGAACAAGGGCGGAACGGGCGTTCCCGGCTACTACGCGTACGCCACGCAGAGCGACACGCTCCCGGGCAACGCGATCGGACCGCTGCCGAACCAGGCGAACTTCCGCGCCAACCAGATCTACGCGGTCACGGGTGCGACGACCCTCGACCCGAACCAGAACTACCTCACCGATGTCGGTGCGTTCTCGGGGAGCCCGAGCCACTACGGCACCTTCGACCAGAGCGGCAACGCGTACCAGTGGAACGACATGGACTGCGCGCCCACGCTGCTGCGCGAGCGGCGCGGCGGGACGTTCGAGGGCGTGTTCACCGGCTCGTCGATCTCGTACTGGCACTCGAGCACCTGGGCGCCCGACTTCCAGAGCTACAAGATCGGATTCCGCCTCGCGGCGCCCGCGCTGCCGGCGCCGCCCGCATGCGTGGCCGACATCACCCGCGACGGCGCGGTGAACGGCGCCGACCTCGCGCTGCTCCTCGGCGCGTGGGGCACTGCGGCCGGCTCGGGTGCGGTCGACGCCGACCTCGACGACGACGGTCTGGTCGCGGGCGCGGATCTTGCCGTGCTGCTCGGCGCGTGGGGCGCGTGCCGCTAGGCCCGCAAGCCCGACAAGTTCCCTGCGGATCGGCCGCGCGCCGCCCTCCATCATCGCTCGATCTCGATTCGAGACCCGCACGATGGAGGAGGGCTCCATGGACACCTGCACACTGATCTCGTTCGCCGCGGCGCAGCTCGCCACCGTCGCCACGCTCGCCGCGGCGCAGTCCGCCGAGCCGGACCGCACCCGCCTGCCGATCGCGGAGCCGACGCCCGCCTTCATCCGCGAGATCGATCCGCGCAAGGTCGCGCCGCCGCCGCGGTTCGAGGTGCGCGCGCCCGCCGGCGCGCCGAACGTGGTGATCGTGCTGATCGACGACATGGGCTTCGGACACTCGAGCGCGTTCGGCGGACCGTGCGAGATGCCGACGCTCGAGCGCCTCGCGAAGGGCGGCGTGCGCTTCAACCGCTTCCACACCACCGCGCTCTGCTCGCCCACGCGCGCGGCGCTGCTCACCGGGCGCAACCACCACGTGAACAACATGGGCTCGATCACCGAGCTCGCGACCGCGTTCCCGGGCAACACCGGCGTGCGCCCGCGCAGCGTCGCGCCGCTCGCCGAGATCCTGCGCCTGAACGGCTACAGCACCGCGGCGTTCGGCAAGTCGCACGAGACGCCCGCGTGGGAGACGACCGTCTCGGGTCCCTTCGACCGCTGGCCCACGCACTCGGGTTTCGACAAGTTCTACGGGTTCCTCGCGGCGGAGACGAACCAGTGGTCGCCCGCGGTGATCGACGGCGTGGTGCGCGTCGAGACGTCGCGCGACCCGGACTACCACTTCACCACCGACATGACGAACCAGGCGGTCGCGTGGATCGAGGCGCAGCAGGCGCTCACGCCCGACAGGCCGTTCTTCGTGTACTTCGCGCCCGGCGCCACGCACGCGCCGCACCATGTGCCGAAGGCGTGGATCGAGCGGTACCGCGGTAGGTTCGACCAGGGCTGGGATGTGCTGCGCGAGCAGACCCTCGCGCGCCAGCTCGCGATGGGCGTCGTGCCGCCCGGCACGAAGCTCACGCCGCGACCGAAGGAGATCGCCGCCTGGGAGTCGTACGGCGACGACCAGCGCCGCGTGATGGCGCGGCAGATGGAGACCTACGCCGCGTTCGCGTCGCACACCGACCACGAGGTCGGGCGCCTCGTCGACGCGATCGGCGCGATGGGCGATCTCGACAACACGCTGTTCATCTACATCGCCGGCGACAACGGCGCGAGCGCCGAGGGCGGTCCCGAGGGCTCGTTCAACGAGCTCCTCAACCTGAACGGCGTCGACGCGACCACCGAGATGCAGCTCTCGCGGATCGACGACTGGGGCGGCCCGGGCACCTATCCGCACTTCGCCGTCGGCTGGGCGCACGCGGGCAACACGCCCTTCCAGTGGACGAAGCAGACCGCATCGCATCTCGGCGGCACGCGCAACGCGATGGTGATGAGCTGGCCCGCGCGCATCAAGGGCGACGGCGGCGTGCGCGCGCAGTTCCACCATGTGATCGACATCGCGCCCACCGTGCTCGAGGCCGCCGGCATCCCCGAGCCGGACTCTGTGAACGGCACCGAGCAGACGCCGATGGACGGCGTGTCGATGCTGTACGCCGCGGCCGATGCGGCGGCGCAGGGGCGGCGCGCCACGCAGTACTTCGAGATGTTCGGCAACCGCGCGATCTACCACGAGGGCTGGACCGCGGTCGCGCGGCACTCGATCCCGTGGGTCCTCGATGCGAACCTGCCGCCCGTCGCGCAGGACCGCTGGGAGCTCTACGACCTCGACGCCGACTTCAGCCAGTCGAACGACCTCGCCGCGCGCGAGCCCGCGCGCCTCGCCGACCTCAAGGCGCGGTTCGAGCGCGAGGCGGTGCGCAACCGCGTCTATCCGATCGACGACCGGCGGCTCGAGCGCCTCAACGCCGAGGTGGCCGGTCGCCCCGACCTCGTCGGCGCGCGGCGGGAGATCACGCTGCACGAGGGCATGACCGGGATCGGCGAGAACGCGTTCCTCGACCTGCGTGCCAAGTCGCATGTGATCACCGCGGACATCGAGGTCCCCGAGGGCGGCGGCAGCGGCGTGATCATCGCGCAGGCGGGCCGCTTCGGCGGCTGGAGCCTGTACATGAAGGATGGGTTCCTGCGCCATGTCCACAACTTCGCGGGGCTCGAGTCGTTCACCGCAGGGTCGCCGGCGGTGCTCGCGCCGGGGGCGCACACCGTGCGGTACGAGTTCGTGCGCGATGCGCAGCCGGGCACGACTTCCGGCACCAGCACGCTGTTCGTCGACGGCGTGCGGGTGGCGGAGGCGCGCGTCGGGCGCACGATGCCCTACGCCTACTCGACCGATGAAGGCGTCGATGTCGGCCGTGACGGCGAGACGCCGGTCACCGGCGACTACAGGGAGCGCGACAACGCGTTCAACGGCCGCATCGCGCGGGTCGTGGTGTCGCGCACCGACGCGGTTGGCGGCGGCGTCGTGGCGGGTGCGGATGCGTCGCGGGGAGGGCGCTGAGCGGTGGGCGTCGCGGTCGTCGTCGGCGGCGCGGTCGTTCTTGGCGTCGGCGTGGTCGTCACGGCAGGGGCGGCGGCCGATGTGGGTGCGGGCGTGGCCTTCGCTGGTGCGGCGGTGGATGGCGCGGTCGTGGACGGCGCGGCCTTGGAAGTCGCAGCTTTGGATGTCGCAGCCTTGGATGTCGCAGCCTTGGATGTCGCGGCCCCCGACGGCACCGCCGCCGACGACCCGGACGCGCGTTGGCGCGCGGAGTTCGCGATCACCGCCTGGCTGCTCGGCGTCGACGGCAACGTCGGCGTGCGCGGCGAAGCGGCCCGCGCGCACGCGACCTTCCTCGACATCATCGAGGCGACGGATTCGCTGTTCGCCTTCAGCGGGCGCGTCGAGGTCGGCCGCGGGCGCTTCACGCTCTTCCTCGACGGCATGTGCAGCGAGGCGGCCGATGAGAACGCCACCGGTCCGCTCGGCATCGCCGACGTCGACATCACCTTCAAGCAGACGCTGCTCGACTTCGGCGCGATGTACCGGCTCACGCCCGCGTCGGGATCCGCCGACGCCGTCGCGATCGACGCCTACGCCGGCGGTCGATACACATGGGTGAGCCTCGAGATCGAGCCCGCGCATCGGCCGCGCGCCGCGGGCGACCGCGGCTGGACCGATCCGATCGTCGGCGCCCGGATCGCGGTCCCGCTCGGCGACGGCTTCCGCCTCGCGGTGAACGGCGACATCGGTGGCTTCGGCGCCGCGTCGGACTTCACCTGGTCGGCGACGGCGCTCGTCGCCTACGACTTCGCCGTGCGCGACACGCCCGCCTCGGTCATGCTCGGCTACCGCGCGGTCGGCTGGGAGCACGCCCGCGGCGAGGGAAGCGGCCGCTTCACCTGGGATGTGATCCAGCACGGCGCCATGCTCGGGTTCGCGCTGCGGTTCTGATGGTCCGCGAGGCGTGCATGCGCGCCCGCTTCGGCTAGCGTGCGCCATCATGACGTTCTGCACTATCCAGTTCCTCGCGCTCATCGTCGCGTCGGGTCCGCACGCCGTGCCCGCGCGGCCGCTCGACGACACGGCACGCGCGGGCGCTGCACCCGCCGGTCCGGAACTCGCGAGCAGGGGGCTCCACGGCTACATCGCCAGCCACGCCGAGAGCGTGCCGAGCGAGTTCCACTACGGCGCGGGCTTCTACGCGACGGTGTGGCCGCTCATCGCGCAGCCGATCGCGAACTTCCAGATCGGCCTGCCGTCGACCTGGATCCTGCCCGACAACTCCGACAACAAGACCGAACCGCTGTGCCCGCCCGGAACGCTGCCGCGCGACAGCTGGCCCGAGCGCGGGCCGACCTACGACACGGTGTTCCAGACGCTCGAGGGCGGGCTCGGCTACTGGGCGGGCAACCGCTTCCACTACGGCCCGCCGAAGTTCAGCATGAACGGCACGACCGACTGCTACACGAACGAGGTCGCCTCGCCGGGCTGGTCGTTCTTCTACAACAGCAAGCCGCTCGCCGACGATCGCCTCGGCATCGCGCAGATCAGCAACCGCCTGCTGATTCCGCCCGACGGCCTGCCGTTCAGCGGCGCGCCGAACGGCGAGCTCCTCGGCTACGCGTACATGGCGCTGCCGCTCACCGATGCGCGCCACGCGCCGCAGCCGACGGGCGAGCTGAGCTGGACGCTGTTCCTCAACGCCGCCAACTTCAAGGGACCGCTCGCGTACTACATCCCCGAGTGCTGGAGCCGCATCTCTCGCGAGTATCCGACCGATGTCGGCCGCGGGCTCGATGCGCGCGCGGCGTCGGGCCGCGTCGATGGATCGATGGAGATCAACACCGTGCCCGAGTTCATCGCGAAGGATGAGCGCGGCGTGGCGTGGACGAAGATCCCCGAGCTGCGCTTTCCGGTCGACGCGTCGGGCCGCACGACGCTCGTGCGCGATGTCGCGCTCTACTCGAAGGCCGCGCTGTACGACGCGGTGCTCGCGTGGCGTCGCGGCGGGGAGGCGCCGAAGGGCGCGTTCGCGACCGCGGGCACGGTGCGGCCGAAGGTCGCGACGGGGCGCGTCGGCTACCGGCAGAACGACAAGGAGATCGACGGCATCCACGAGCTCGCGACGCCGACGATCTTCGAGGACGGCGCGTTCGGGCTGCAGTGGAAGGCGCCTTCCGCGGACGGCTTCGCGCGCTTCCCGCAGTACTTCCGCGATGGCGGAGCGAAGGGCGACACGCGCGTCGCCATCGCCCCCGACGAGGTGCCCGCGTCGCTCGGCCTGCGCGACCGCGAGTTTCCGCGGCCGAATGCGAAGCCCGCGCCGTACAGCGCCGAGCCGCTCGCGGGTGCGTGGGCGAAGCCTGGCCCGAGCGCGGGACCGTTCACCGTCAAGCTCGTCGACGGTTCGACCGTGACCTACCACTGGTACCGCTTCGTCGACCAGCCCGTCTTCGCGCAGTGCGGCTTTACCGACGCCGAGCGTGCCGCGCTGCAGTCGCTCATCGAGCGCATGCACCGCGCGTGGCCGATCGACGGCGAGTACCTCGCGCCGCCGCGCGCGGGCAAGCTCGCGGCGTTTGACGCGAACCTGTTCGTCACGCCACCGAAGGGCATGGAGGTCGGCTTCGTGCCGATCGTCGTACGGCAGGAACTCGCCGCGCACTAGGGCGCCGCGCGGTCACTTCCTCGCGGCGTCCCCGCGTTCACTTCTTCGCGGGCCCCTTCACCTCCGCCAGCTTCCGCAGCGCCTCGACCGCGGGGTCGATCGTCTCCTTGCCGCGGATCACGAGCGTCTCCTTGTCCTTGAAGAGCGCGAGCATGTCCTCGGCCCACTTGCGCTTCGCCGGGCCCTTGACCTGCTTCGCGAGCTCGCGCAGTTCGGTCGCGAACTTCTGCGGCGCGCGCCGGTCCTTGGTGCGCTCGGGCGACGCGAGGTACGCCTCGACCGCGGCCTTCGAGCGGTTCATGAACTCGTCGTCGCCGCCGAGCGCGCGCCAGCAGCGGGCGAGCAGCGCCTGATTGGTGCAGCCCTGCTTCTCCAGCGTCTCGAGCAGCCTCGCCGTCTCGTCCTGCGTCGCGGGCGCGGGCAGCCGCTCGAGGCGCGCGTGCGCGAGGTCGCGCACCGTCGTGAGGTAGAGCGCGAACTGCTTGTCCTTCGCGATCTCGCCCGCGCGGCGGTTGAAGGCCTCGAGCACCGCGAGCACCGACTTCGCGTCGGGCGCCGCGTTGATCGCGGCGTCGACCACCGCGATCGCGAACGGATTGCGCGCGAGGCCCTGGTCGGCGAACTTCACGCAGTCGCGCGCGCGCTCGTCGGCCGGCATCGCGTCCCACGCGCGCCGCAGCGCGAGCGCGTCGACCAGCGCCTCGAAGTCGTGGTTCACGCCCCACGCGACCGTCTGGTGCCAGATCATGTGGCGCCGGCCGCCCACATCGTCGTAGTTCCAGCCCGCGTGCACGTGCGTGACCTCGTCGCCGCCGGTCGCGTACTGCTCGCCGAAGCAGCGGTACTGCTTCGTCCTCGCGTCGTAGTCCATGACGACGAGCGCGCAGTGCCCGGGCTGCCCCGCGGTCGCCGCGGGCTCGCCCACGATGCGGTGGGTGCGGGCGCCGATGTTGCCCATCGTGCCGCACACGCCGCCGTCCTTCCACATCATCTGGATCGAGCCGTAGCTGAACGCGATCGGCGCCACGCGGCGCGCGCTCTGCATGTCGAACTGCTGCGCGATGCCGCCGATGTACTCGCCGTAGGTGCGCAGCTCGCCCGTGTCGCGGTACTTCAGCCAGATCTCCTCGCGCTCGCGCAGCGGCTGGTCGTCGGCCGCGAGCATCATGAGCACCGGCCACGGCGCGTTCAGCGGGAACCGCGGCCACTGGCGCGCCCTGCGGTCGGCCTCGCTGAACTCGTGGCGGTCGTTGCGGATGAACCACGCCATCGACTCCGACGCGGTGGGCGCTCGGTCGCGATCGGCGGGCATGCGGCCCTTCGCGCGGTACGCATCGTGGAAGAGGTTGTGCGCGTCGGCGATGCGCTGCTTCTGCGCGGCGTCGTTGACCATCTCGGTCGCCTTCCAGAAGACGACCTTGTCGCCGCAGTCGAGCGAGACCTCGGCGAACCCGCGCGCCGCCATGTACTCGTTGAACTCGCGCTGGGGCGCGCTCGACGCGATCACATCGGCGCCGTACAGCGGCCGCGCGACCATCTTCTTCACGGTGACCGGCTTGCCCCGCGGCTTCGCGATGCCCTTGTCGTCGTACTCCAGCGGCGGCAGCTCCTGCGCCTCGGTCTCGACCTCGATCGGCGCGTGGTCCTCGAGGAAGCTGATGATGTGGTCGAACTTGTCGAGCGTGCGCGCGGAGTCCTTGGTGTTCACCGGCGTGCGCGGGTCGGCCGGGATCACCAGCGAGAGCCGCGGGCGCGGCGACACGTCGGGCAGCGCCTCGGGCGCCTTCGCGCCGTCGGCGTCGTTCCAGCCCGTGCCCTTGGGCCCGCGCGCCGCGTACGAATCCTGGATCGCGAACGCCAGCGCGAGCTGCGTGTAGTCGCGGCGCACCACCTCCTCGCCGAGGTCGATCTCGAGCGACCGCAGCGCGAGCAGCACCGGCAGCGGGTCCTTGCGGCAGCCGTAGACGGTGGCGCGCACGACCGGCGTGCCGTCGACCCACGCGAGGAAGTCTGCGGGAAGCTCGATCCTCCGCTCGCGGAGCGCCGCGCGGGTGCGCGACTCGGCCTCATCGAGGTAGGCGCGGGTCAGCCCGGCGAAGGTGTCGGCCGCGCGCGCCGGCAGCACGCATGCGAGCGAGAAGAGAAGTGCCAGGACTACGAGCATCGTCGGACGGCAGCGGGAGAGCATCCCCGTATGTTATGTTCCCTCGGTGTGTCTTTCGCGCGATAGAGCGCCGAAAACGCCGATGCAGCTCCCCCCAGGACCCGCCATGAAGATCCTCCACGTGACCGAATCGCTCAGGCTTGTCGACGGCGGCGTCGCGCGCGCACTGCATGATCTGATCTCCGTCATGGATCAGCGGGGTCACAGGTCGATGCTGCTCACCCATGGAACGCCCGACCTGCCCGCGCATTGGGCGGCCGATCTCGCGGACCGGGTTCATGCGATGAATGGGTTTCCCATTGCGCGCAAGGGCCCGTTCCTGCGCGATTCCGCGCGGCTCCTCGAGCTGGTCCGGCGCGTGGACATGGTGCACATCCATCAGCCGTGGCATCCGTTTCTCGTGCGGGTCGCCGCGCTCTGCCGCAAGGCGGGAACGCCGTACTGCGTGAGCCTGCACGGGTGCCTCGATGACTGGCCGATGTCGCAGAAGCCGCTGAAGAAGCGCATCAGCATCGCCCTGGTCGGTCGTCGCATGCTCGAGTCTGCGGCATTCGTGCACTGCACCGCCGCGGACGAGGTTCGGCAGTCGATCAAGTGGTTTCCGAAGGGGCGCACCGTGGTGGTGCCGTGCACGATGGATCTCCGCGTGTACCGGCAGCTCCCGGAGCCGGCGGTTGCGCGCGAGAAGTTCGGCCTGGACATCCCCGGCGACATGCTCCTGTACATCAGTCGCATCCATCCGAAGAAGGGCCTGATCCACCTCATCCGCGCGCTTCCCCGCATCCGCGAGCAGCGTCCGGCGTGGCTCTGCGTCGCCGGTCCGCGCGAGGATGCGTCGTACGCGAAGTTGGTCGACGAGGAAGTCGAGCGCCTCGGGCTGAAGGACGCGGTGAAGTTCGTCGGGAACGTCGGCGACCCGACGCTCAAGGCGTCGCTGTACCGGGCAGCGAAGGCGTCCGTCCTGCCGACGAGCCAGGAGAACTTCGGCTTCGTGCTGTTCGAATCGCTCGCCTGCACGACTCCGTTGGTGACGACGGATCTGGTCGACACCTGGCGGGAGCTGAAGGAACACGGCGGCGCGTTCATCGCGTCGCAGGATCCCGATGCGGTCGCGAGGGAGGTGCTGCGCGTGCTGAACCTCACCGCCGAGGAGCATCGGGCCCTCGGGGAACGTGCCCGTGCGTGGGTGCTCGAGTATCTCGACGAGCGCGGTATCGGTGAGAAGATGGAGCGGGCGTACGAGGCGGCCTGTGCCAAGAGCACCGGTTGACCGAGTGTTGCGCCGGAGCGCCGATGGCGGATCGCCCGCCGTCGAACGTGTCTCGGCGTGCCTGCGGACGAGTTGAATCCGGTGACGGCTCCGCCATGCCCGCGAAGAAGAAGCCCAGCACGCGACCGCCGACCAGCGCCGAGCGCGTCAAGGACGCCTGCGCCTGCATCCGGCGCGCGCGCGTGCTGTGGGACGCGCACAAGAACGCCGCCTGCCGCGGCGAGCGCGCGAAGGCGCTGGCGCTGTACGAGGCGCTCACGCCCGACGAGCGGAAGAAGATCCCCGAGCAGCTCCTCGTCTGGCTCCGCTACCGCAGCGAGAAGTACTTCGGCGACCACACCACGCCGCCCGGCGGCGGAAAGGCCGCGCGCTGACATGCCGCACATCCACGAACTCATCGACTTCACCGTGGCCATCTTCGTCGTGCACGAAGGCAAGGTCCTCGTGATCCACCACCGCAAGCTCGACAAGTGGCTGCCGCTCGGCGGCCACATCGAGCTCGACGAGGACCCCGAGCAGGCCGCGCTGCGCGAGGCGCGCGAGGAGAGCGGCCTCGACATCGAGCTCGTCGGCGAGCGCCCGCCCACGACCGGCCCCGGCACGCGCGCGCTCATCGCGCCGCGCTTCCTCGACATCCACCGGATCAGCGACACGCACGAGCACATCGGCATGATCTACTTCGCGCGCGTGAAGCGGGGCACCACCACGCTCGCGGCCGACGAGCACCACGCGATCCGCTGGTGCGCCGACGCGGACCTCGATGCGCTCACGCCGCCGATGAGCGACGCCGTCAAGTGGTACTGCCGCACGGCGCTGCGCGAACTCGCGCACGCCGACGCGCCCGGAGCACGCGCCGAGACCCGACACTCCTGAGGTCGCGCACCGACGTCGTCCGCGACGCGATGCGCGATGGCAATCACGCCGACCGGCGCCGCAGCTACGCCCTCGGTGGTCCATCCGCGTCGTGGTTCTGCTGCGGCGCCGTCGATCGAGGCGCCGCCGATGCCAGCCGCGCGATCAGCGCCACCGTCACGAACAGCCCCGTCGCGCACTCGACCATGGTCACGGCGCGCGCCCACGAGCTGCGCGGCGCGATGTCGCCGAACCCCACCGTGGTCAGCGAGATGACCGAGTAGTACAGCGCGTCGTCCCAGTCGAGCCGCGTGGGCTTGGACTCGATCGTCGACCAGTATGCCTCCGCGTCGAGTGCCGCCACGTGCCGGTGCAGCGTCGCGAACATGCACGCGGTGAGCAGGTACACGGCGATGCCGCCGTACACGCGGTCGTCGAGCAACGCCGTGCTGCGCAGCAGCGTCGTGGCGATCGTGACCGTGGCGTACAGGTAGTACACGAACGCGAGGAGCTCGAGCGGGCTCCGCGCGATGGCGCCCTCGTCGGCGCGGTAGCCGCCGATCGCGAACCCGACGAGCACCACGAACATCACCACCAGCGGCAGCGCGCGCCACCAGCCGCCGAGCAGCGCGACGCCGAGCATCGGCACCAGCGCGATGGCGATGGGAAACACGCGGTCCGCGTCGCCGAACTCATCGAGCAGCAGGGGATGCAGCGCGATCATTCCGATCAGCGCGACCAGCAGCGGGAGGGTGCGGTTCTTGACCCACTTCCATGGGTCGGGCGTCAGCGAGATGCGTTTCACGGCGCGAGCCTACCACGCGGCTCGGCGCCGTGGTCCCGCGCGAGGAGCGCGATCTCGCCGCCGACCCGGCCAACGCGCAGCGCCTTGCCGACATGCGCGCGCAGCTCAAGTCGCAGGCGAAGCGACGGCGGCGTGCAGGCATCGAGAGGTCGTCGCCGCCGGATGCCCCGCGGGTGTGGCGTCGCGCGGGCATCGCGTCCGTCCGTCACAGCACCCGGTGCATCACCACCGCATCCACCGCGCCAAGCGTCGCATGCCGGTACGCACCCGGCGACCTCCCGACGATGCGGAACCCCTTGCGCTCCCACAGCGCCACCGCGCGCGCATTCGTCGACACGACGAAGTTGAACTGCATGGCGACGAAGCCGCGCGCGCGGGCGCGGTCGAGGCTGTGGTCGCACATCGCGCCCGCCACGCCGCCTCCCCACGCGTCGGGTCGGACCATGTATCCCGCGTTCGCGACATGCGAGCCAGGGCCGAGCTGCGCGGGTCGGATGAAGTAGGTCCCGACGACACCGTGCCCCGCGCCTCGCTCGGCGATCCAAACCTCGTGCGCCGGTGCGAGCCAGTACGCGAGCGCCTCCTCGCGCGACCACTCGCGCGGCAGCGCCCAGGTCTCGCCGGCCCGGATCGTCGGCTCGAGGATGCGCCAGATCGCGTCGCGGTCGGACTCTTCCGCACGGCGTAGGTTGAGGGCGGTCGTCATGGTTCCGGCCATCGGTTCGGTCGGCGAGAGGGGACGCAAAACGCAGCAGGCCAAAAAGCAGCAGCCAAAACGCAGCAAGCCTCGGCGAACCGAGGCCTGCTTCAATGGGCGATATAGGATTCGAACCTACGACCCCACGCGTGTGATGCGTGTGCTCTAGCCAGCTGAGCTAATCGCCCGACGGGGCGGGAGTATAGCACAAGACCGAGGCGGCTCAAGACCGCGGCTCAAGACCGCGGCTCTAGACCTTCGGGCTCGCCCTTATCAGGACGCAGTCAGCAGCACCATCTCGCCGACGAGGCCGGGGCCGAACGCAAGGCCGACGATCGGCCCGCGGACACGCTCCGCCAGCAGCCGCTCGACGATGAAGAGCAGCGTCGCGCTCGACATGTTGCCGTGCTCGCGCAGGATCGCCCGGCTCGCATCGCCCGCCGATGGGGCGAGGCCGAGTGCGGCGACGACCGCGTCGATCACGCGCGGGCCGCCGGGATGGATCGCCCAGCCGCCGATGTCGGCGATCGACAGCCCGTGCCCGGCGAGCGCGCCGCGCACCCACGCGCCGACCTCGCGCTCGAGCACCTCGGGCACGCGCGCACCCAGCGTCATCTCGAAGCCGCGGTCGCCGATCGTCCAGCGCATCTCGCCGGCGGTGTCGGGGATGAGCGCGCTGTGGGTGGCGGTGATGCGGTGTGTCGTGGGTTCATCCGCCGCCGCCTCGCGCCCCCTCACCACCGCCGCCGCGGTGCCGTCGGCGAACAGCGTGTTCGCGATCAGCTGGTCGAGCCGCGCCGTGTGGTGGAAGTGCGCCGACGGGACCTCCGTGCAGCAGACGAGCGCCGTCGCGCGCGGCTCGGCGAGCACCGCATGGCGCGCCGCCGCGAGCGCGTTGACCGCCGCGTGACAGCCCATGAACCCGACGTTGAGGCGCTGCACGCGGCGCGGGAGCCCGAGCGCCTCGATGAGCGCCGCGTCGATGCCCGGCGACTCGAAGCCCGTGCACGAGGCGGTCACGAGATGCGTGACCGCGCCCGCGTCGACCCGCGCGCGCGCGAGGGCGGCGGCGCACGCCTCGAGCGACATCGCGCGCGCCGCGCGGGACCAGAGCGCCATGCGCTCGGCGGTGCCGGGCGTCTCGCCCGCGCGGTAGAAGCCGGAACGCCCGTCCTCGAAGGCCGCGCACCAGCGCGCATCGATGCCGCTGCGCTCGGCCAGGCGCGCCAGCACCGCGCGATCGACCTCGGCGGGCGAGATCAGGTCGGCGATGGCGAGCCACTCGCCGCGCGACATGCGGAAGCGGGGGTGCGCGGTCGCGATGGCGGTGAGGGCGGCCTGCGTCATCCGAGCACCTCGCGCCGACCGCGCGCCGCGGCGCGGTCGGTTCCTGCGGGCGGTTCGAGGCCTTCGCGCCCGATGCTGCCGGCGAGCCGCTCGAGCGGCGCGGGCGCGAGGTTGCCGAGCGCGACCACCGCGCGGGTGAGCGCGGGGCTCCGCAGCGCGAGCGCGATCGCGCGGCAGCGGAGGCGCGCGCCGCCGACGAGCCGCGCATGCATCGCGGGCCACGCGCGATGCGGCTCCGAAACGCGCGCCGCGAGCAGGCCCGCGGCCGAGCCGGTCGAGATCGCCCAGGTCATGCCTTCGCCGGTGAAGGGTTCGACGTATCCCGCCGCGTCGCCGACGACGAGCAGCCCCGGCGCCGCGATCGACCGCCTCCGCCGCGTGAGCTGCGGGGTGCCGCGCCAGCGTGCGGCGCGAATCGCCTCGTGGTCGCGCGCGGCGTCGCCGAGCAGCGTGAGCGCGCACGCGGCGACCGAACCTGCCGCGCGCAGGACCTCGGGCTCGACCGCGGCCGCGATGTCGATCGCGCCGCACGGAAGGCGCACCGCGCCGATGTAGCCACCGCGCGCGACCCGCATCGCGATCTCGCCGGGCGCGCAGTCCACCGCACCCGCGCCCGCGCCGCGTGTTTCGCAGCCACCGCCGATCACCGCGCCGAAGCCCATGTGGCTGCGCGGCGCGACCGTCCATGCGAAGCCGTCGACGCCGTCGAGCGCGGTGCCGCCGAGCCCATCGGCGACGATCGTCGTCCGCGCGCGGACCGTGCATGCGGCGCGGCCGTCCGCATCGGCGCGCAGCGCGAGCGTTCCGTCCGCCGCCACCCGGGCGGCCACGCCCAGCCGTACCTCGACCCCGTGCGCGCGGGCGATCTCGATCAGCCGCACGTCGAGCTGCTCGCGCCCGATCGCCACGCCCGCGGCGCGGCGCAGCGTGACCGAGCGCCCGCCGCACGAGAGCCGCACCGTCGCAAGCGGCGCCGCATCGGCAACCGCGCGTTCGGCGCCGAGTGCGCGCAGCCCCGCGACGCCCGCGGCGGTCAGGCAGCAGCCGCACACCTTCGCCCGGGGAAACACGCTTCGATCGACGAGCAGCACCCGCGCGCCCACGCGCGCCGCCGCGATCGCCGCACACGCGCCCGCCGGTCCCGCGCCGATCACGGCGACGTCGAAGGTGGCATCGCCGGCCGCCTCGCCATCCGCCTCGCCATCCACCTCGCCATCCGCGTGCGCCGTCATGCGCGCCTCCACCACAGCCGCCAACGCTCGGGGAACGCGCGCTCGACGAGCGCTCCAGCGATTCCCGTCCCCGACATCCCCGCCTCCGCCGCGAGCGCCCGCGCCTCGTCGCGCGAAAACGCGGCCCGCACGCTCGCGGTCGCGTCGAAGTGCACCACCGGCGAGCGGCTCAGCACGCGCGAGCCGAGCCATGCCAGCCCGAGCCCGAGGTGCGTCCGGTCGAGATCGGTGATCCCGACGGCGCGGAGGGCGGCGTTCTTCATGTGGCGCATGACCGCGACGGCTTCGTCGGGATCGCAGTGGTGGATGAACAGCGAGCAGGTCACGACATCCGATTGGCAGGGGAGCTCCGCCGCGATGGCGTCCGCCCGCACCGTGGCCACCGCGACGCCGGCCTGCCGTGCCCGCGCGTCGGCGACCGAGAGCGCGTGCGCGCTCGCATCGCACAGCGTCCACTCGATCCGAAGCCCTTCCCGCGCCGCGCGCCGCGCCATGGCGATCGGCCCGTCGCCCGAGCCCGCGGCGACATCGATCACCCCGAGCGTGCGCCCTTCGGCGTTCGCCTCCCGCGCGAGCGCGCGGATGCCCGACCACAGGAGCCAGTGGCTGCGCGACCAGGCGTTGAGCCGTGCAAGTCCCGCGAGCGCGAGGTCGTGCTCGGCGGCGGGCAGCGCCGGGTCATCCATCCGTTCGTCGACTCGGACCCGCGTGCGCATGGGGCGGAGGGTAGCAGTGCGGTCACGCCCACCCGTGCGCGAAGTCGACCTGATCCTGGCCTGCGCCGACCCACCCGCGGCGCAGCGCGCGGCGCGGGCAACGACGCGACCTCACGCCCGCCGAAAACGAGAAGCGGCGGACGCAAGTCGCGTCCGCCGCTCAGGTTGCTCTGTGTCGGCGCTCGGCCTGCGGGAGGCCAGGCGCCGGGTGCGCTCAGTGGACCCAGGTCAGTGAGTCTGGGTGCGCTCGCCGGTCTTCTCCGGCGTCGGGAGCGTCTGCTCGTGCGGCAGCGCCGCGCGGCGGCTCGGCTCCTCGGGACGCTTCACGTCGTCCTCGGTCTCCTTGAGACCCTTCTTGAACTCCTTGATGCCCTGGCCGATCGACTTGCCGACCTCGGGGAGGCGGCGGCCGAAGAGCAGCAGACCGATGATGAGGATGACGATCCACTCGGTGCCACCGGGCAGGCTGAAGAAGGCGAGAACGGACGACGGGTTCGTAGTCATGTTTGGCTCCTGAGCATCGAGTATACCCCGCTTCCGAGGGGTGGTCGCTGCAGAGACTCCGCGCGTCGGATTTGTCGGGCGCTCAGGTCGATCTGTGCGGGTAGGTCCCAGATTTTCCCGATACAGTCCCGACCATGATGGATCGCACGTTCTTTGGCGGCATGCTTCGCGCTGCCGCCGTCGCCGCCATGGCGACGATCGTTCTGGCAGGATGCCGCACCAACAAGGAGGTCCCCGGCGACCCCTTCCAGCCGACCGATGGCCCCGCCTTGGTCAAGCTGGGCCCCGGCGACACCATGCCCGATGTCACCGCCGCCTACGCGCGCAAGTCGTTCTACCTCGAGCGCGCCGCCGACGAGAGCATCGGCTGGTTCCAGAAGCCGTCGAGCAAGCAGTGGTTCCCCTTCAAGAACCAGGGCACCGCGGAGGAGGTCTGCACGCACGACCAGGCCGCCGCGAGCGTCGTCGCCTTCCGCGACCTCATGATGAACTCGCCGAACGCGCAGGAGTTCTCCGCGAGGTTCTTCGAGATGTTCGACGTGTGGCAGTCGGTCGGCTACACGAAGGACCGTGACGTCATGTTCACGGGCTACTACTCGCCGATCTTCCAGGCGAGCCGCGAGGCGACCGACCGCTTCCGCTTCCCGCTCTACACGCGTCCGGCCGACCTCGTGTCGGATCCCGTGACCGGCCAGCCGCTCGGCCGCAAGATGGCCGACGGATCGACGCAGCCCTGGCCGACCCGCGCCGAGATCGAGTCGAGCGGCATGCTCAAGGGCACCGAGCTCGTCTACGTCGAGAGCAAGCTCGACGCGTACATCATCCATGTGAACGGCAGCGCCAAGCTGATCATGCCCGACAACTCGGTCATGTACATCGGCTACGCGGGCAAGACCGACCGGCCGTACTTCGGCCTCGGCGCCGCGCTGGTCGAGGCGGGCGCGATCCCGAAGAACCAGCTCTCGCTCTCGTCGATCCGCCGTCTCTACAAGACGCAGCCCGAGACCGTCGACCAGTACATCGAGAAGAACGAGTCGTACGTATTCTTCACCGAGTATCCGAACGACCGCTGGCCGGCCGGCTCGCTCGGCACCCGCGTGAACGAGGACGCGACCATCGCGACCGACAAGACGATCTTCCCGCGCGGCGGCCTCGTGATGGTCGACACGCGCGCGAACACCTTCACGCGCGGGCTCGTCGAGTACAAGAACTTCATGTTCGACCAGGACACGGGCGGAGCGATCCGCGCCGCGGGCCGCGCCGACCTCTACATGGGCAACGGCGCCGCCGCCGAGCTCCTCGCGGGCGGCCAGGTCGCGAACGGCAAGATGTACTACTTCTTCCTCAAGCCCGAGTTCGTCGCGCAGTACCCGCTGCCCGAGGCGAAGAAGAAGGCCGCGACGGCGCCCGTCGCCGCGGCTCCCGCGAAGGCCGGCGCCGCGAACCTCGCGCCGAAGAAGGCCGTGAAGACCGCCGCGGCCGGCGAATCCAACGAGAAGTGACCGCCGCGAGGCGGACGCCGGGCAGAGACGCCGGGCATCGACACTGATCATCGACACCGAGGCGCGCGGGCCATCCGCGCGCCTCGTTCATTGGTGCCCGGCATCTCCGCGCGCGTCAGGGCGTGCGGTTCCAGCCGCGCTGCCGCAGCGCCGGGTCCTTCGGCTGCCACGCGCGGTCGCGCGCGAAGTCCGGCCACGCCTCGCTGTGCAGCGCGCCCGCGTCGTCGCGCCACACGCGCGCGAATCCCGATGGGAACGCCCTCGCGCGGCCGTACGCGCCCGCGACCTGCTCGGCCTCGCGCACGAAGCGCGCCTCGTCGAGCCGGCACCACAGTTCGCCGGCGCCGCAGCCGAGCGCGAGCGCGGGCACGAGGATCCACGCGAGCCGACGCACCGGTCGCGGCGAGAGCGTCCACGCGGGCAGCGGCGCGGTCGATCCGCCGCACTCGTTGCAGGTCGCGCGGTCGCCGTGCGGATAGCCGCAGCGCGGGCACTGCCCGTCGCGCGCCCGTCGGTCGGCGGGCAGGTGCACCCAGAAGATCTCGGCGAAGTCCGCGAAGGGCGCGAGCCACCAGAGGAAGATCGAGGCCGCCGCGGTCGCGCCGGCCGCCGCGGCGATCGTGCCGAGGCCCGCGCCGAACCCGCCGACCAGCGCGCGCGCCATGCAGTAGCTCGCGAAGAGGAACGCCGCCGACACGATGAACAGCACCGACCACGCGACGATGTTCGCGCCCGCGGGCGCGCGCAGCTCGTCGCCCGCGCGTGCGGGCCCGTGCGTGGCTCCAGGCGGGGCCTCGTGCGCGGGGTGCGTCTCGTCCGCGATTCGATCCATCGCCGCACGATACGCGTTCGCCGCGCGCCCTACACTCCGCGCCATGGTTGCGAATGCAGCAGGACGCATGAACCCCGCAGGCGGAGACCCGGCATCCGGTCCGCACAAAGTTCCGCACGTCGGTCTGTACGGCGATGGCGGCGCGAATCCCACGGGCGATCTCGCCATCGACCTCTCCGACGTGACGAAGACCTACGCGGGCAAGGTGCGTGCGCTCGAGGGCGTGTCGATGCGGGTGCGGCGCGGCGAGATCTTCGGCCTGCTCGGCCCGAACGGCGCGGGCAAGTCGACGCTCGTCAAGATCATGACCACCATCGTGCGCCCGACCACGGCGCAGGGCACCATCCTCGGCGCGCCGGTCGGCCACCGCGCGACGCTCGCGCGCGTCGGCTACCTGCCCGAGCACCACCGCTTCCCGCAGTACCTCACGGGGCGCCAGTGCGTCGAGTTCTTCGGCGCGATGAGCCTGATGCGCCGCGCCGAGCGCAAGGCGCGCGCGGCCGAGATGCTCGACGTCGTGGGCATGGCCGCGTGGGCCGATCGCCGCGTGGGCACCTACTCGAAGGGCATGCAGCAGCGCACCGGGCTCGCCGCCGCGCTCGTCAACGATCCCGAGCTCGTCATCCTCGACGAGCCGACCGACGGCGTCGATCCCGTCGGCCGCCGCGAGATCCGCGATGTGCTCATCCGCATGCGCGACGAGGGGCGCACCGTGTTCCTCAACAGCCACCTGCTCGGCGAGGTCGAGATGGTGAGCGACCGCGTCGCGATCATGCTCAAGGGCCGCGTCGAGGCCAGCGGCTCGATGGCCGAGCTCACGCAGGACAGCCGCGCGTGGCGGGTGACCGTCGAGGGCGCCGGCCCGGCCTGGGTCGCGGAGTTCGGCGTGGCGAGCGTGGAGGGGTCGCGCACGCACATTGATTTCAAGAGCGATGGAAACGCCCCCGCCGGCGGCGAGCTCGCGCGGCTCCAGTCGCTCATCGACCGGCTGCGCGCCGAGGGCTTCGCGATCACCGGCGTGCGCGAGACCCGCGAGTCGCTCGAGGACCTGTTCATGCGCATGGTGCGCGATGTCGATGGCCGCGCGCGCGCCGTGGGTGCCGGCAACATCGGCGCCGGCAACGCCGTCGCGCCGTCCGCCCCGAAGGAGGTCCGCTGATGCCGCTCCATCCGCTCCACCGCGAGCGTCTCTCGCCGTCCGACGTCGCGGTGCAGACCTGGGCGCAGTTCGTCTCGGCCTACCGCGAGCTCAACGCGCGCAAGCTGTTCTGGGTCGCGCTCGTGCTCAACGCGGTCGTGGTCGGCGCGGTCGCCGCCATCGGCATCGACGAGAAGGGGATCTCGGTCTTCGGCTACGAGCTCGGCATCCCCGGCGTGAACACCAAGCTGTTCCCCGACGGAAAGCTCTACAAGCTCATCATCACCACCGTCGGCGTGAGCTTCTGGCTCTCGTGGCTGTCGACGATCCTCGCGCTGCTGTCGACGGCGTCGATGTTCCCCGACCTCGCGACCGGCGGCGTCGACACCATGCTGTCGAAGCCGATCGGGCGCGCGCGGCTGATCGTGACCAAGTTCGCGACGGGTCTGCTGTTCACGGCGCTCCAGGTGACCGTGTTCGCGGTGCTCGCGTTCCTCGTGCTCGGGATCCGCGGCGGCGTGTGGGAGCTCGGGCTCTTCGTCGTGGTGCCGCTGATGGTGGTGTTCTTCAGCTACCTGTTCGCGATCCAGGCGCTGGTGGGCCTCGTCACGCGATCGCCGATCGCGTCGGTGATCGTGGCGTGCCTCTTCTGGATCTTCATCTTCCTCGTCCACTCGGGCGAGCAGTTCACGCTGTTCGGGCGCACCTTCTCGCGGCTCGAGATCGCGGGGCTCGAGAAGAAGATCGACTCGCTGCAGACCGAGGAGGCGAAGTCGGGCCTCGTCGCCAAGCTCGAGGAGCAGAAGGGCGACGACGCCAACTGGCGGCTCGCGCACGGGATCTTCTTCGCCGTCAAGACGGTGCTGCCCAAGACCACCGAGACCGCCGACCTCGTGGCGCGCGAGCTCAATGTGCGCGTGAACGACGCGTCGCCCGACGAGGAGCCCGCCGAGGACGAGAACGCGCGGCGCCAGCGCGGCTTCTTCCGCTCGCAGTTCGTGACCGAGCGCAAGCTGCAGGCCGCGATCCAGGACGAGATGGCCAAGCGCCCGGTGTGGTGGGTCGTGGGCACGAGCCTCGCATTCGAGGGGGTCGTGCTGGCGATGGGGGTGTGGTACTTCCGGAGGCGGGACTACTGATCTGAGCGGTCGCCGCTGCGGCGGCTCCCTCTGGTGGGAGGCGGCGCGAGTGAATCGCGCTCGCCTCCTGGGTTGCGGGGTCGCCGCGTTGGTTGAGCGGTCGCCGCTGCGGCGGCTCCCTTTGGTGCCGATGGTGCTGATGCTGCTGGCGCTGGTGGCGCTGCGCGGCGTCGTGCGATGCGAGACGCGGCGGGGTTAGCGGCCGAGTTCGGCGCCGCGGTCGCGGGCGGACTTGAGTGTCTCGACCATCAGGGCGTCGAGGCCGCCGGCGCGTGCGGCGGTGTCGTCGAGGCGCAGCATGCCGGCGGCGGTGGTGCCGCCCTTGCTCGTCACCTTCGCTCGCAGCACCTCGGGCTCCTCGCCGGTCTCGTCGAGCAGTGCGGCGGCGCCGATGAGCGTCTCGCGCGCGAGGATGCGCGCGGTCTCGGGCGGCAGCCCGATCTCCTCCGACGCGAAGATCCAAGCCTCGAGGAAGCGGAACAGGAACGCCGGTCCCGAGCCGCTCACCGCGGTCACCGCGTCGAAGAGCGACTCCGGCACGCGCGCGGTGGCGCCGACCGAGGCGAAGAGCTGCTCGGCGCGCACCACGTCCGGCTCGGAGAGGCCGGAGTCCGACGCGATCGCGGTGATCCCGCGGCGCACCGCCGCCGGGGTGTTCGGCATCACGCGCACGACGCGGGCGGCGCCGCCGAGCGCGCTGCGGATCGACGCGCTCCGCACGCCCGCCATCACCGAGATGACGAGCGGACCGGTCGCCGCGATTGCACCCAGCGCGGCGGCGACGGCGGGGAAGTTCTGCGGCTTCACCGCGAGCACGACCAGTTCGGCTTCGGCGATGGCGAGGGCGTCGACGGCCCGCAGGCCCATCGCGCGCGCCTCGGCGAGCCGGACCGGGTCGGCGTCGAGGGCGCCGATCTCACTCGGCGCAGCGATGCCGGACGCGATGGCGCCGCGCACGATGGCTTGACCGACATTGCCGAAACCGACGATGACCAGGCGTGGCTGCATGGGCGCACCGTACCGAGTTTGCCTGGATCCGTCGGTGCGTCGGCGGGCGGCCGCTCCGTCCGCAAACCGAGCCGCCGTCGCAGCCTGCGCCGCAGAGGCGCGGTTTCGGCGTCCTGCGATACACTCCCCGCCTATGCCACGACCCGGCTTCAGCCCGCTGTACCAGCTCGACTTCGAGAACCCGATCCTGGAGATCGAGCGTCAGATCGACGCCATCGAGGAGCGCCCCGACGCCGAGCGCTACGCCGACGAGCTCAAGCAGCTCAACGAGACCCGCGAGAGCCTGCTCCGCAAGATCTACGCCGACCTGTCGCCCTGGCAGACGGTCCGCATCGCGCGCCACCCGCTGCGCCCCCAGACCGCCGACTACACGCAGATGATCTGCCGCGACTTCTGCGAGCTGCACGGCGACCGCGCCTTCGGCGACGACCCGGCGATCGTGACCGGCTTCGCGCGCATCGGCTCGGTGAAGTGCATGTTCATCGGGCACCACAAGGGCAAGACGGTCGCCGAGAAGGTCGCCGCCCACTTCGGCTGCGCGCACCCCGAGGGCTACCGCAAGGCGATGCTGAAGATGAAGCTCGCCGAGAAGCTCGGCCTGCCCATCGTCACCCTCGTCGACACGCCGGGCGCGTACCCGGGCGTCGGCAGCGAGCAGCGTGGCCAGGCGCAGGCGATCGCCGTCAACCTCATGGAGATGAGCCGGCTCCGCACGCCCATCGTGTCGGTCGTGATCGGCGAGGGCGGTTCGGGCGGCGCGCTCGGCATCGCGGTCGCCGACCGGGTCGCCATGCTCGAGCACGCGTGGTACTCCGTCATCTCGCCCGAGGGCTGCGCGGCCATCCTCTGGAAGGAAGCGAACGAGCAGACCAACAACAAGGCCGCCGAGTGCCTCGCGCTGACCGCGCGCCGCAACCTCGAGAACGGCCTGGTCGACGAGGTCATCTCGGAGCCGCTCGGCGGGGCGCACCGCGACCCCCGCAAGGCCGCCGACAACCTCCAGACCTGGCTGGTCGACCGGCTCCGCGAGCTGTCGCGCGTGAATCCCGAGACGCTGGTCCGCCAGCGGTTCGAGAAGTTCCGCAAGATGGGCGCCTTCCGCGACGAGCTCGCGGTCAGCGTCGGCTGAGCGCGGCCGAGGGCGAAGCCGCGCTCCCGCGGCGGCGGGCGAAGCCCGCGCTCCCGCGGCGAGGGGCGAAAACCGCGATCCCGCGGCAGCGCGGGGCATTTTGGGTGTCTGGGCCGGGTGCGGGCTGGCTTCGGGCTGGCTTCGGGACGGTGTCGCCGCAGTGACTCCCGCACCCCCTGAGCTGCCCCCTCAGTTGCCCCCTGGACTGCCCGCAGAACACCGCGCGACCACCGAGATCAAGGCGCCTTGCGGGCGCATGAGTGCTGCGATGGCCCCGTGTTTCTACAGGCTTTTTTGACCATTTGGCCCCACGCTGCTACGCTCACGCCCCCCGAAGGGCAGGCCAAGTCGGCCGCCCCGACGCGGGAGAGAGAGACAATTCGTGGCGACGAAGAAAGTCCCTGCCAAGAAGGATCCGGTCAAGAAGACCGCCGCGGCGCCTGCGCCGAAGGCGGCCGCGAAGCCTGTCGCGAAGCCAGTGGCCAAGCCGACCGCGAAGCCGATCGCCAAGCCGATCGCCAAGCCGATCGCCAAGACGATCGCCAAGACGGGGGCCTCATCCGCTCCCGCGAAGGGACCCGCGGTCAAACCCGCGGCCAGCAAGGCAGCCCCGGTCAAGACGCCCGTGAAGGCTGCCGCCTCGAAGCCCGTCAACTCGAAGCCCGCCACCTCGAAGCTTGATCAGAAGTCCGCCGCCGCGAAGTCGAACGGCAAGGCGGCCGGCGTTCCCGCCCCCGCGGCCGCGAAGGTTGCCGCGAAGCCGGAGGCCAAGTCGGCCGGCAACGGCAACGGCAACGGCAACGGCAACGGCAACGGCAAGGCCGCTGCATCGAACGGATCGAAGCCCGCGGCGAACGGCGGCAAGGCCGCGCCCGCGACGAAGTCGCCCGCCCCGAAGTCCAACGGCAAGGTTGCCGCGCCCGTCGCCGCCGAGAAGGGCGCGAAGGCAGGCGCCGCGGCCCCTGCGACCAAGGCCGCGGCCGGTGCGACCAAGCCCGCAGCCGCGCCGAGCGCGCCCGCCGCGAAGGCTCCCGCCGGCAAGACCGCCGGTGGCAAGGCAAAGCCCGAGCCCGGTGAGACCCCGATCGTCCCGAAGAAGGGCCCGATCGATCTCGCGCAGCACAAGTCGGTCGCCGAGGCTGCGGCCGCGGTCGCCAACGCGCGCGGCGGCACCGGCGAGTTCATCATCATCAACGGGCGGCGCGTGCGCGCCATCTCGACCAAGGGCATCACCCTGCCCAAGAAGTCGAAGTCGTCCGCGACCGAGGCCGCCGCGGCGCCCAGCGAGCAGCAGATCCGCGAGATCAAGACCAAGCTCGGCAAGAAGGAGCTCGACGAGTACCGCGCGCTCCTGCACACCAAGCGGCGCCAGCTCGTCGGCATGCTCTCGGGCATGGAGGACGAGGCGCTCCGCTCGTCGGGCGGCAACCTCTCGAACATGCCCGTGCACATGGCCGACATGGGCTCGGATGTCTACGAGCAGGACTTCACCCTCGGCATGGCCGAGACCGAGCGCGCGATCATCAACGAGATCGACGCCGCGCTGCAGCGCATCGAGGACAAGACCTTCGGCGTCTGCCAGATGACCGGCAAGCCGATCTCGAAGGCGCGCCTCGACGCGAAGCCGTGGGCCAAGTACACGATCGAGGCCGAGCGCATCGCCGAGTCGAGCGGTTCCCGCTGATGGACCACGCAGGATCCTCCGGAGGCTCCACGGACGCGTCGCGTCCGCTGGCGTCGGCACCCGCTGAATCCGCGGCGCCCGAGCGCTGCGCGGATGCGGCGGGCGAGCTGGCGTCGTGGCGTTCGCCGGCGTCGTGGGCGCGGCTCGCCGGCGTGTTCGCGGCGGGACTCGCGGTGGACCTCTGGTCGAAGTACTGGGCGTTCGGCACCGTCGCCGGGTACCCGGTGGAGCTCACCCGCGAGAAGGTGCTCGACGACCCGTCGTTCGCGCTCCCGCACCATGCGCGCGTCGAGGCGCTGCCGTGGGACCTGCTCGACTTCCGCCTGGTGCTCAACTACGGCGCCGTGTTCGGCATCGGGCAGCACCGGCGCGAGCTCTTCATCGTGTTCACCGCGCTGGCGACGACGGCGGCGGTGCTGCTCTTCGCGCGCGGCACGCGGGCGCGCATGAAGTCGGCGCACATCGCGATCGGCCTGATCCTCGCCGGCGGGCTCGGCAACCTCTACGACCGCATGGTCTACGGCGCGGTCCGCGACTTCCTCCACATGCTGCCCAACTGGGAGCTGCCGAACGGCTGGATGTGGCCGGGCAACGCGACCTCGGACGTCTTCCCCTGGGTGTTCAACGTGGCCGACGTGCTGCTGCTCGCGGGCATGGCGCTGTTCGTGATCACGAGCTTCGCGGAGGATCGGCGGGCGCGGCGGCTTGCGGCTGCGGCGCAGTCGGTTGGGGTTCGGGGCTGACCAGCGCGAGCGCCTGGTCGAGCGGCATCACGCAGGACGCATCGATCACCTCGGGAAGATCGTCGAGCCGGCGCGCCATCGCGAGCGTGAACGGGCCGACCGCGGTCCGCCGCAGCGAGGCGACATGGCCGCCGGTGCCGAGCACGACGCCGAGGTCGCGTGCGAGGCTGCGCACGTAGAAGCCCTTGCCGCAGCGCAGCGCGATGCGCGCGATCGGCCAGGCGTAGTCGAGCAGCGCGATCTCGTGGACCACCACCTTGCGGGTGGGGAGCTCGAAGGTGTCGTCCTTGCGGGCGATGCGGTACGCGCGGCGGCCGTCGACGACCATCGCACTGAACGACGGGGGACGCTGGTCGATCACGCCCTCGAACCCGCGGAGCGCGGCCTCGACCGCCGCGCGCGTCGGCGGCACGGCGACCTCGACCTCGCGGCGCTCGCCCTCGCGGTCGTCGCAGGCGGTGAAGGCCGAGAGGTCGACCTCGGTGTCGTACTGCTTCTCGGTGGCCATCAGCCGCTCGACGGCCTTGGTGCCGCGTCCGAGCGCGATGATGAGCACGCCCGAGGCGAGCGGATCGAGCGTGCCCGCGTGGCCGGCCTTGGCGAACTGCGCCCGCCGGCGCACGATCTCGACGCCGCGCGCGCTCGAGATGCCGAGGTCCTTGTCGAGGACGAGGATGCCGTCGAGCGGCGGGAGTTCGATGGATCTGCGGCGCATGCGTGGTGGTCCCGCGCGGACGACGGCGCCGCGGCGGAAAGGTGGACTGTAGCCACTCGCGCGGCGGATCCGTCGCGCTAGACTCCGCCCATGGACGGAATCTCCTTGCTGGTGGGAATCGGATTCGGCTGTGTCCTCGGCGGTGCCGCGGGCTTCATCATCGCGAACCTCTCGGCGCGCGCGCGCGCGGCGGTCGCCCTCGCGGCCGGCGAGGCGGCGCGTGCGGAGCTCGACGCCGCGCGGCGCGAGCGCGATGCGCTGCGCACCGACGCGCAGTCGGCCCGGCAGTCGGAGGCGGCCGCGAAGGCCTCGCTGGCGGCGGCGCAGCAGTCGGCGATCGAGTTCCGCGACGCGGGCGCGGGCGAGCGCACGCGTGCCGACGACGAGTCGTCGCGGCGCGCGCGCGCCGAGCAGGAGCTCGCCGCCATGCGCACCCAGCTCGCCGAGCGCGAGAAGGCGCTCGCCGAGATGCAGGCCCTCCTCGGCCGCGCGCAGGAGGCGTTCAAGGACGCGTTCAAGGCGACGGGCGCGGACGTCCTCAAGGCCACCGCCGAGACGCTGATGAAGCAGGCCCAGGAGCAGTTCGAGGGCCAGCGGAAGCTCGGCCAGCAGGAGCTCGACGCGCGGCAGAAGGCGATCGACGCGACCCTCGCGCCGCTGCGCGACCAGCTCGCCAAGCAGGAGGAGCTGGTGAAGTCGCTCGGCGAGAAGCGCGAGGGCGACGCGAAGGCCCTCGGCGAGCAGCTGCGGCAGATCGCGGAGCTCCAGCAGAAGGCCTCGACCGCCGCGCAGACGCTGTCGAGCGCGCTCCGCGACAACCGCCAGCGCGGCCGGTGGGGCGAGGTCTCGCTCCGCAACATCGCCGAGCTCGCGGGGCTCGTCGACAACGTCGACTTCAGCGAGCAGTCGAGCGTCGAGGGCGACGAGGGCAACCGCCTGCGCCCCGACATGACCGTGCGCCTCCCCGGCGGGCGCTTCGTGCCGATCGACGCCAAGGTGCCGATGAGCGCGTACCTCGATTCGCTCGATCCCGCGCTGACGGACGCCGACCGCGTCGCGCGGCGGGTCGCGCACGCCCAGGCGCTGCGCAGCCACGTGCGCGCGCTCGCGTCGCGCGAGTACGCGAAGGCGCTCGGCGAGGGCATCGAGGTCACGGTGCTGTTCGTGCCCTTCGAGAGCGGCCTGATCGCCGCGCTCGAGGAGGACGCCACGATCTACCAGGAGGCGCTCGACAAGCGCGTGATCATCTGCACCTCGTCGACGCTGCTCGCGCTGCTGCGCACCTGCGCGATCCAGTGGCAGCAGGCGAAGCTCAACGAGAACGCGCGCAAGATCGGCGAGAACGCGAAGGAGCTGCTCGCGCGCATCCAGACCTTCGCCGAGCATCTCGAGAAGGTCGGCAAGGGGCTCGAGAGCGCGACCAAGGGCTACAACAGCGCCGTCGCGTCGTTCAACTCGCGCCTGCTGCCCGGCGCGCGCGATACCGCCGAGCTCGCGGGCGAGCTCCAGGGCGTTCCCGACGAGCTCGAGCCGGCGAACACCGCGCTGCGCGAGGTCACGGGTGCGCAGCGGGCGCTGCCCGAGAGCGCGTCCTGAGCGCACGCGTGCGGCTCACGCACGCATGCCGCGCACTCGCTCCCGCCGCGTACTCGCCCAAGCCCGTCACTCACTCATGCCCGACCGGGCGGATGTGGATGGTCTCGCCATGCCCGACCGCGGGGCAGCCGCGCGCCGGCGACGACGTCATCGCCGGTCGCCGAGCCTGAAGAGTGGCTGGATGACGAGCAGGATCGCCACCGTCGCCAAGGAGGCGATCACCGACTTCCAGCCGCCCTCGACCACGCTGGCCACGATGCTCCAGCCGGCGAGCGCGAGGTAGACGAGCGGCGTCACCGGGTAGAGCGGCACGCGGAACGGTCGCGCGGCGTCGGGCATCGTGCGCCGCAGCACCATCACCGCGGCCACCGAGAGCGACGAGAAGACGTTGATCAGCACGGTGAGCAGGCCGAAGATGTCGTCGAGGTTGCCGATCGCGAGGCAGGCGAGGCTGGCCGCGACGGTGACCACGAGCGCGCGCAGCGGCACGCCGCTCGGGCGGCGGACGCCGGTCCACGCGGGGATCTCGCGCGCGTGCGCCATCGACTCGAGGATGCGCGCGGCCGTGATCGTGCCCGACACCATCGTCGAGAAGAAGAGCAGCGCGATCACGCCCGCCAGCACCCGGCCCGCCGCGGCGCCGAAGAGGTGGGTCGCGGTGACCGCGCCGATCGCCTGCATCGGCGCACCGTCGGGCTCCTTCATGGCGAGCGGGTCGATGACGCGCAGGTAGACGAGGTTGACGCCGATGTAGAGCGCGAACACGAGGCCGATCGCGGCGAGGATCGCGCGCGGCACGTTGCGGCCGGGGTTGCGGATGTCGCCCGCGATGTCGGCGCCCGTCGACCAGCCGAGGTACGCGAAGCTCACCGCGAGCGTCGCGCTCGCGACCGCGGCGGAGAGGAGTCCGTGCGAGGGCGCGGCCGCGAGCGCCGCGGCCGAGGGCTCGATCCGCGATCCGAGCGGCCAGAGGAGGCCCGCGACCACGAACGCACCGACGAAGCCGATCTTGAGGATCGAGAGCCCGGTGTTGAACGCGTAGCCCGCGCGCAGCCCCGGGACCTGCGAGAGGAACGCGAGCACGATCGAGCCGAACGCGACCGCGGTCAGGTCGAGCGGTTCGGGCGCGATCTTGTTCACGTACTCCGCCAGCATGAGCGCGACCGCCGCGATCGAGAGGAAGTAGCCCGAGAGGATCGTGACCATCGCGACGAGGTAGCCCGTCGTCCGCCCGAACGCGCGGCGCGCGAACTCCACGCTGCCGCCGGAGCAGGGGATCATCGCGCCGAGCTCGGCGAGCGACAGGCCGCCGGCGAGCGCGAGCACGCCGCCGATCACCCACGCCGCGATCACATTGCGCTCGCTGCCGACCTCCGCGCCGAAGCGGCCGGTGAGCGTGAAGATCCCGCTCCCGACCATCGCGGCGACGATGGTGCCGGTCGCGCCCACGGCGCCGACGACGCGGAACCGATCGGGGATCGTCGGGGTGGTCTGCACGCGCGCACACTACCGCAGCGGGCAGGCGGACGCGAAGTTTCGTACGCTGATCGGATGAGCGCCGCGCTTCCGACAGAGGTCGCCGCCCGCCTCGGGCGCCTCGCGATCGAGCTTCCTTCGTGGGGCTTCGCCGACACCGGCACGCGGTTCGGCAAGTTCCTGCAGGACGCTGCGGCGCTCACCATCGAGGACAAGCTCGACGACGCGGCCGAGGTGCATCGCCTGACGGGCGCGTGCCCGAGCGTGGCGATCCATGTGCAGTGGGACATGCCCGCGGGCGGGGCGCCGGAGCTCGCGGCGCTCGCGCGGGCTCGCGGGCTGCGGATCGGCTCGGTCAATCCGACGCTCTTCCAGGACCAGTGCTACCGGTTCGGGTCGGTCGCGAACGAGGATCCGGCGATCCGACGGCGGGCGATCGACCACATGCTCGCGTCGGTCGAGGTCGGGCGGACGGTCGGATCGGGCGTGCTCGCGCTGTGGTTCGCCGACGGCACCAACTACCCGGGCCAGGGGAGCGTCGCGCGGCGCAAGCGCTGGTTCGCCGAGGCGCTGCGCGAGGTGCACGCCGCGATGCCCGCGTCGATGTCGATGCTCGTCGAGTACAAGCCGTTCGAGCCGGCCTTCTACCACACCGACATCGCCGACTGGGGCATGGCGTATGTGCTCGCGAAGTCCGCGGGCGAGCGCGCGCGCGTGCTCGTGGACACCGGCCACCACCTGCCGGGGCAGAACATCGAGCACATCGTGTCGTTCCTCGCCGACGAGGGGATGCTGGGCGGATTCCACTTCAACGACCGGCACTACGCCGACGACGACCTCACGATGGGGTCGATCGATCCGTACCGGATCTTCCGCATCTTCCTCGCGATCTGCGAGGCAGAGCGCGCGCTCGGGCGCGACCTGCCCGTCGAGTTCATGGTCGACCAGTCGCACAACCTCAAGCCGAAGGTCGAGGCGATGGTGCAGACGGTCGTGACGGCGCAGGAGCTGTTCGCGAAGGCGCTGCTCGTCGATCTCGGGGCGCTCGACGCGGCGCGTGCGCGCCACGACATCGTCGCCGCGGAGGAGTGCCTCAGGCGCGCGTTCGCGACCGACGTGCGGCCGATGCTGGCGGAGTGGCGGGATTCGCGCGGGTTCGCCGCCGATCCGCTCGCGGCGCACCGGGCGTCGGGATATCAAGCGCGGGCGGCTGCGGCGCGTTTGCCGCGCAAGAACGCGAGCGGAGGGAGCTACGCATGAGTGGTTCGCGCAGGCACATCGCCATCGATCTCGGTGCATCGGGCGGTCGCGTGGTCGAGGTCGTCGTGTCGGACGGGTCGATCGAAACGCGCGTGCTGCAGCGCTTCGCGAACGCACCGGCCGCGGTGTCGCGCGCGGGCAACCTCAGGCTGTGCTGGCCGTTCGAGCGGATCTTCGAGGAGATCCTCGAGGGCCTGCGGCGCGCGGCCGAGGGCGGTGCGGTCGACTCGATCGGCGTCGACTCGTGGGCCGTCGACTACGCGCTGCTCGACGACTCGGGCGAGCTCGTGCGACCGATCGCCGCCTACCGCGACGCGCGCACGCAGGAGCCGTTCGCGCGGCTGCGCGCGCAGCTGGGCGACGAGGCGATCTACCGCGCGACCGGCATCGCGTTCCAGCCGTTCAACACGCTCTACCAGCTCGCCGCCGACGCGGCGGATCCGATCCGGCCGTTCGAGCGCGCGCAGCGCATGCTCATGCTGCCGGACTACATCGCGTTCCGCCTCTGTGGCACAATGCTGTGCGAGCGGACGAACGCAAGTTCGACGCAGCTGCTCGACGCGAAGACCGGCGAATGGAGCGCGGAACTCGCGCGCAACGCGGGCGTCCCTGCGCGCGTGCTGCCCGAGATCGTCGAGGCGGGCACCCGGCTGGGTGAGATTTCCTTGGAAATCGCCGACGAAACGGGGCTCGATCCGACGACGCCGGTGATCGCGACCGCGACGCACGACACGGCGTCGGCGGTGGTGGCGGCGCCGATCGATCCCGCGCACGACATCTATGTGTCGAGCGGCACCTGGTCGCTCGTGGGCGCGGAGCTGCGCGCGCCCGTGACGAGCGACGCGGCGCGTCGCGCGAACATCACCAATGAGCTCGGTGCGTTCGGCACGGTCCGGTTCCTGAAGAATGTCGCGGGACTGTGGCTGGTGCAGCAGCTGGAGGCGGCGTTCGAGGCGGAGGGGCGCACGCGCTCGTGGGCCGAGCTCGCCGCGCTCGCGTCGGCAGCCGAGCCGCTCCGGAGCGTGGTGAACCCCGACGATCCCGCGCTGTTCGAGCCAGGCGACATGCCCGCGCGCATCCGCGCCGCGTGCGCCGCGCGCGGCGAACCGGAGCCGCGCGACGACGGCGAGCTCGTCCGCTGCGCGCTCGACTCGGTCGCGCTCGCGACCGCGCACGCCGCGCGCGAGATCGCGACCATCGCTGGACTCGACGCGCGCCGCATCGTCGTCGTCGGCGGAGGCGGGGCCAACGAGCTCCTCGACCAGCTCATCGCCGATGCGTCGGGCCTCGTGGTCGAGACTGGTCCGACCGAGTGCACCGCGATCGGAAACGCGCTCGTCCAGTACGCGGCGCTCGAGGAACTCGCGAGCGCGGCGCCGCTGCGCGCGATCGTGCGGGCGAGCTTCGCGTCCCGCCGCTTCGAGCCCGATTCCGCCAATCGCGCGCGCATGCACGCCGCGATGGCGCGCGCAAGGCGGTAGATTGTCGGGTTCCAACGGAACCCACATGACCAACGCGACCCTGCGCCAGAATCCGAAGTTCGTGAGCCGCACCTGGAACGACGCCGAGGCGTCGAAGCTCGATCCCGCGGGCCTGCTCGTCTACCGCTCGAACCGCCTCGGCGACGACCAGCGCGTCACGAACACCGGTGGCGGCAATACCTCGAGCAAGACCATCGAGAAGGATCCGCTCACGGGCAAGCCCGAGCGCGTCCTGTGGGTGAAGGGCTCGGGCGGCGACCTGCGCACCGCGGGCCGCGAGTTCTTCGCGTCGCTGTCGATGGACAAGATCGAGCAGCTCAAGTCGGTGTACGCCGCGCGCACGCCGAACGGCATCAAGACGCAGGCCGAGGACGACATGGTCG